>CAYNYQ010000131.1:0-12411 GCA_964401305.1 uncultured Acetobacteraceae bacterium
CCGGCACGTTGGTCGGGCCCGGGATCTGCAGGAAATGCCGGCCCGCGACGGGCTTGGACTGGTAGTAGGCCATGGGCTGGACCTCCGCTTGGTTGCCCCCTCATCCCGCAGCGCCGACGGGGACGCAAATGAGTTCGGCTGCTCCGAACGATGAGCATTATGCGTCGGACAGGCCCGGCCACCGCCGCTAGTCTCCGGCCCGTCAGGCGGGAGGAGGTTGCGGATGGCGACGGCGATCATGCTCCGTGAGCATGGCGGGCCCGAGGTGCTGCGCCCGGAGCCGGTCGAGGTCGGCCGGCCCGGCCCCGGCGAGCTCCGCCTGCGGCAGACCGCGATCGGGGTGAATTTCCACGACTGCTACGTGCGCTCCGGCCTCTACCGCACGCTGGCCCTGCCCGGCATCCCGGGCATCGAGGGGGCGGGCGTGGTGGAGGAGGTCGGGCCCGGCGTGTCGGGCTTCGCGCCCGGCGACCGCATCGCCTACATGACGAACGGCTATGGCTGCTACGCCTCGCACCGGGTGCTGCCGGCGGCGCTCGCCCTGAAGCTGCCGGCGGGCATCGGCGAGGTGCTGGCGGCCAGCACCCTGCTGAAGGGGCTGACGGCGGAGATGCTGGTCCGCCAGGTGCACGCGGTGGGGCCGGGCGAGACCGTCCTGGTGCAGGCCGCGGCGGGCGGGGTCGGGCGGATCCTCTGCCAATGGGCGGCGCATCTCGGGGCCAGGGTGATCGGCACGGCGGGCGGGCCGGCGAAATGCGCCGTGGCGCGCGCCGCCGGCTGCGCCCACGTCATCGACTATCGCGCCGAGGATTTCGTGGCGCGCGTGAAGGCGATCACCGGCGGCGCGGGCGTCGCGGTCGCCTATGACTCGGTCGGCGCCGACACCTTCGACGGCTCGCTGGAATGCCTCGGCCTGCGCGGGCATCTCGTGAATTTCGGGCAGAGCTCGGGGCCCGTGCCGCCCTTCGCCATCGCCCGGCTGATGCAGAAGTCGAACACGCTGACCCGCCCCGCGGTCTTCCACTACGCCGCCCCGCGCCCCGCCCTGGAGGCGATGGCGGCGGCGCTGTTCGCGGTGCTGGGCTCGGGCGCCGTGAAGGCGGAGGCGGGGCGGACGCTGCCGCTGGCCGAGGCGGCCGAGGCGCACCGCCTGCTGGAATCGCGCGCGGCCGAGGCGCCGCTGGTGCTGGTGCCCTAGGATCCCCCGATGACTGTGATGACGAAGCCCGCCGATGCCCGCATCGGCGACAGCCGCCTGGCCGCGCGGCTCGCGCGCGAGACCGAGGGCGAGGTGCTCTGGACCGCCGCCGACCGCGGCCGCTACGCCACCGATGCCTCGATCTATCAGGTCGAGCCCATCGGCGTGCTGGTGCCGCGCAGCATCGCCGACGTGGAAGCCGCGATGGCGATCGCGCGGGAGGAGGGCATCCCCGTGCTGCCGCGCGGCGGCGGCACCTCGCAATGCGGCCAGACGGTGAACCGCGCGCTGGTGCTGGACTGCACCAAGCACCTGCGCGGCGTGATCAGCGTGAATGCGGCGGCGGGGCGCGCCACCGTGCAGCCCGGGATCACGCTGGGCGCGCTGAACGAGGCGCTGAAGCCGCACGGGCTCTTCTTCCCCGTCGATCCCAGCACCTGGCAGCGCTGCACCATCGGCGGCATGGCGGGCAACAATTCCTGCGGCTCGAAGTCCATCCGCTACGGGCTGATGGCCGACAACGTCACCGCCATCGACGCGCTGCTGGCCGATGGCGCGCGCTTCCGCTTCGGGGAGCTGCCCGACAATCTCGGGGCCGGCGTGCCGGCGGGCGTGGCCGAGCTGATCCAGCGCCTGCGCGCGCTCGGCGCGCGGGAAGCCGAGGAGATCGCCGCCCGATTCCCGGAGCAGCTCCGCCGTGTCGGCGGCTACAACCTCGATGCGCTGACGCCGGCGGCGCGCGCGGCGGGGCGGGGGAATCTCGCGCGGCTGCTGGTGGGCTCGGAGGGGACGCTGGCCTTCTCGGCCGCGCTCGAGCTCAAGCTTTGGCCGATCAGGCCGCGCAAGGCGCTCGGCATCTGCCAGTTCCCGACCTTCCGCGCGGCGATGGAGGCCTCGCGGCACCTCGTCTCGCTGGGGCCGGAGGCGGTGGAGCTGGTCGACCGCACCATGATCGACCTCGGCCGCTCCATCCCGATCTACCGCGCGACGATCGACCGCATGCTCATCGGCGAGCCCGACAGCCTGCTGATCGTCGAGTTCCACGGCGAGGAGGATGCGCCGCTGGCGCGCGCGCTCGACCGGCTCGAGGCGATGATGGGCGACCTGGGCTACCCCGGCGCCGTGGTGCGCGCGACCGATGCCGGCTTCCAGGCGGCGATCGCCGAGGTGCGCGAGGCCGGGCTCAACATCATGATGAGCATGAAGGGCGACGGGAAGCCGGTCTCCTTCATCGAGGACTGCGCGGTCGGGCTCGATGACCTCGCCGACTACACCGAGCGGCTGAACGCGGTCTTCGAGCGGCACGGCACCAAGGGCACCTGGTACGCCCATGCCTCGGTCGGATGCCTGCACGTGCGCCCCGTGCTGAACATGAAGGACCCGGGCGACGTGCGCCGGATGCGCGAGGTCGCGGAGGAATGCTTCGCGCTGGTGCGCGAATACAAGGGCAGCCATTCCGGCGAGCATGGCGACGGCATCGTGCGCTCGGAGTTCAACGAGCCGATGTTCGGGCCCCGCATCGCCCGCGCCTTCGAGGCGGTGAAGGACGCCTTCGACCCGGACGCCCTGCTGAACCCGGGCCGCGTCGTGCGCCCGCCGCGCATGGATGACCGCACGCTGTTCCGCTACCACCCGGACTACCGCGCCGACGACGCCGTGACGCCGGTGCTCGACTGGTCCGCCTGGCCCGGCCCGCAAGGCGGGCTGCTGGGCGCGGTCGAGATGTGCAACAACAACGGCACCTGCCGGAAATTCGACGCCGGCGTGATGTGCCCGAGCTACCGCGCCACGCGCGACGAGCAGCACCTGACGCGCGGGCGGGCGAACACGCTGCGCCTGGCGCTGACCGGGCAGCTGCCGGGGGCGCTGGCGTCCGATGAGGTCCACGCCGCGCTCGACCTCTGCGTCTCCTGCAAGGGCTGCCGGCGCGAATGCCCGACCGGCGTCGACATGGCGAAGATGAAGATCGAGGCGCGCGCCGCCCGCGCCCGCGTGCACGGCGTGGCGCTGCGCGAGCGGATCATCGCCACCATGCCGCGCTGGGCGCCCTTCGCGGCCATGGCGCCCTTCCTGCCAAATGCGCGGCGCTGGGTGCCCGGCCTCGCGGCGCTGACCGAGCGCCTGCTCGGATTCGCCGCCGAACGCCCCCTGCCCCGCTTCCGCCTCGACGCCTTCGACGACGCCGAGCTGCCCGCGCCGGACGGCCGCGAGGGCGAGGTGATCCTGCTGCCCGACCTCTTCAACCGCTACTTCGAGCCGGAGAACCTCCGCGCCGCCGCCGCCGTGCTGCGCGCCGCCGGCTACCACCCGACCGTCGCGCGCCCCGCCCGGGGCAGCCGCCCGCTGGACGAGGGCCGCACCCTGCTCGCCGCCGGGCTGGTGGACCAGGCGCGGGCCGAGGCGCGGCGGAGTCTCGCCGCCCTCGCGCCCTTCGCCTCGCCGATCCTCGGCATCGAGCCGTCCTCGCTGATGACGCTGCGCGACGAATGGCCGGCGCTGCTGCCGGGGGAGGAGGCCGCCGCGGTCGCCGGGCGGGCGCTGCTGCTCAGCGAGTTCCTGGCGCGCGAGAAGCCGGCGCTGGCGCTCAGGCCCATCGGCGTAGGCCAGGCGCATATCCATGGCCATTGCCACCAGAAGAGCTTCGGCGCCTTCCCCGCCGCGGTGGCGGTGCTCTCGGCCATCCCGGGCCTCACGGTCGCGCCGATCACCGCCTCCTGCTGCGGCATGGCGGGCAGCTTCGGCTACGAGGCCGAGCACCTCGCGGCCTCGAAGGCGATGGCGGAGCTGGCCCTGCTGCCGGCGGTGCGCGCGGTGCCGGCCGACGACCTGATCATCGCCGACGGCACCTCCTGCCGGCACCAGATCCAGGACCTCGCCGGGCGGGAGGCGCTGCATTCGGTCCGCGTGCTGGCGCGGGCGCTGCCATGAGCCCGACGCCCGACGCCGTCCTCGCCTTCTGGTTCGAAGGCTGCCGCCACAGTTTCCGCGACTGCTGGTTCCGCCAATCGGACGCCTACGACGCCGCCATCCGCGCCCGCTTCGCCGAGCTGCCGGCGCTCGGGCGGGCGGGCGCGCTCGACGCCTGGGCGGCGACGCCGGCGGGCGCGCTGGCGCTCTGCCTCGTGCTCGACCAGTTCCCGCGCAACCTGCACCGCGGCAGCGCCGAGGCCTTCGCCTGCGACGCCAAGGCGCGGGAGATCGCCGGCGCGGCCATCTTCCGCGACCGCTTCGACCTCCGCGCGCTGACCCATACCGAGCGCGTCTTCCTCTACCTGCCCTTCGAGCATGCCGAGGACAGGGCGGGGCAGGACCTCTCCGTCGCGCTCTACGAGGGCGGGCTGCGCGACGCGCCGGATCCGCGGCACCGGCTGCCCGAGGGCACCATCGACTATGCCTGGCGGCATTGGCAGGTGATCCGGCGCTTCGGCCGCTTCCCGCACCGCAATGCCGCGCTCGGCCGCGCCAGCACGCCGGACGAGCAGGCCTGGCTGGAGGCCGGCGGCGGTTTTTGACTGGACGGCCCCGCAACGATAGGACTATAGTCCCCGAAGCCGCAGCCCCGATTCCGTCCGCCCTGTAGCGCTCCTGCGCCCGTTCTCCTTGGCCTGCCGCCTGGCAGTGCCGGTCCGGCGGATCGTTCTGCTGAAATTCTGTTCATCTTCCTGATCCAGAGTGCGGCGCCGCCCGCTCTCTGGGCTTGCGGCCGCTCGCTCTGCCGAAGATGCGGGCGAACTCGTCTCGGGAACCATTGTGCGGCGCAGCATTTTTCTTGCAGGGCCTCGAATCACCCCTATCCTGATCGGGATCGGGAAGAACGACGGTCGCGGCCCTGACCAACCGGCGCCCCGCAGCCCAGGTCCCTCCGACCGCGGCGCGGCGGCCCAGAAAGGGGTCGTATGAAGCGACGTGCCATCCTCGCCGCCACCCTCGCGGCGCCCGCCCTCCTCCGTGCCGGCCGCGGCCGCGCCACCGAGCCGGTTGATGTCGAACTCGTCCTCGCCGTCGACGTCTCCCGCTCCGTCGATGCCGAGGAGCAGGACCTCCAGTTCCGCGGCTACGAGGCCGCCTTCCGCGACCCCCGGCTGATCGAGGGCATCGCCGGCGGCCCGGTCGGCGCCATCGCCTGCACGCTCTTCACCTGGTCGGACTGGCACATCCAGAACACCCTGGTGCCCTGGACCCGGCTCGACGGCGCGCGGGCCTGCCACGGCTTCGCCGACGCCATCGCCGCCGCGCCGCGCGAGGTCTTCCTCTACACCTCGATCTCGGGCGCCATCGACCATGCCGTGAAGCAGTTCGGCCAGCGCTTCGAGGGCACCCGCCGCGTCGTCGACATCTCCGGCGACGGGGTGAACAATTCCGGTCGCCCGCTGGCCGAGGCGCGCCAGGCGGCGCTGGGCCAGGGCATCGTGCTCAACGGCCTGGCCGTGCTGGACAAGCAGCCCTCGCCGCTCGCCCTCGCCGGCGCCATCCCCCCGCTCGACGAGTACTACCGGGAGGAGGTGATCGGCGGCCCGGGCAGCTTCCTGATGGTGGCGGAGGGCTTTACCGCCTTCGAATCGGCGGTGCGCCGCAAGATCATCCGCGAGATCGCCCTGGCCCCGCCGCCCGGCGCGCCTCTGGTCGAGCGCGCCTTCGCCTGATCCCCCACGGCGGTACGGGCGCCCTTGCGCCCGCGCGAGGCGTCACCATCCCTGGCGGCCATGCCCCCTCCGCTCCGCATCGCCGTCATCGGCGCCGGCATCGCCGGCCTCGCCTGCGCCCGCGCCCTGGCCGAGGGCGGCGCGGCGGTCCGCCTCCTCGACAAGGGGCGGGGTCCGGGCGGCCGCGTCGCCACCCGGCGCGTCGCCGCCCCAGATGGCACGACCCTCGGCTTCGACCACGGCGCGCAATACGCCACCGCGCGGGATCCGGGCTTCGCCGCCCTGCTGCGGGAGGCCGGCGCCCTGCCCTGGCCCGATCCGGCGCGCTTCGTCGCCGCGCCGGGCATGTCCGCCCTCGCCCGCCACATGGCGGCGGGGCTCGACCTCGCCTGCGGGCGCCACGTGACGGCGCTCGGCGGCGGGCGCGGCGCCTGGACGCTGCGGCACCTCGATGCCACCCTGGTCCGCCCCGGTCGCCCGGTGCCGGAGGACGCCGCCGCCGAGGTGGAGGGCCCCTTCGACCGGGTGGCGGTCACGCTGCCGGCGCCGCAGGCGCTGCCCCTCCTCGGCGGCCACCTGCCGCCCGAGGCCCAGGCCCGCCTCGCGGCCGTGCGCATCGCGCCGTGCTGGACCGTGATGGCGGCCTTCCCCGCCCGCCTCGATCTGCCGGACTGGCTCCGCCCCGGCGATGGCGGCGTCCTCGGCTGGGCGGCGCGGGACAGCGCCAAGCCGGGCCGTGCGGCCGGGACGGAAGCCTGGGTGGTGCAGGCCGGGCCCGCCTGGTCGCGCGACCATCTCGAGGCCGGGGCGGAGACGGTCATCCCGGCGCTGCTGGCGGCGCTCGGCGCCCGGGCCGGCGCGCCGCTGCCGGCGCCCGACCTCGCCCTGGCGCATCGCTGGCGCTACGCCCTGGTGGAGGCGCCGCTCGGCGCGCCCTGCCTCTGGGATGCGGCGACGGGGATCGGCCTCGCCGGGGATTGGTGCCTGGAGGGGCGGGTGGAGTCGGCCTTCCTGAGCGGCCGCGCCCTGGCCCGGGCCATGCTGGCGGGCGAGGCGGCGCCGCGGCCAGATGGCGGCGCCTGACGCCGGTGTGGCCCGGGCCCGTCGCGGTGCCAGGCGCCACGGTGGCGCGCCTGCATCGCCGCACCCGAGGCCACGGCGACACGCCTCCATCGCGGCGACCGAGGCTACTGCGACACGCCTGCCCCGCGGCACCGGGCGCCACCGCCGCGCGCCCGCATCGCGGCGCCTGACGCCGGCGCGCCCTGGCCCTATGGTGCCGCCCGCATGACCCCCGACACTGCCGCCATCGCCGACGAGATCCTGCGCCAGACCGCGGCGCGCGGCGCCGAGCGCTCGATCTGCCCGAGCGAGGTCGCGCGCGCCCTCGCCGGCGGCGGGCTGGAGGGACCCTGGCGCCCGCTGATGGGCCCGGTGCGCGCCGTCGCCGCGCGCCTTGCGCGCGAGGGCCGGGTGCAGATCCTGCGCAAGGGAAGGCCGCTGCCGCCGGACCAGGCCCCGCACGGCGTCATCCGGCTGCGCGCCGCGGCCGGGCCGGAGCCGGATGCCGGCGCCGACCCGGGACCGGCCGGGGCAGCCCAGGCGCAGAACAAGGAAAGCGCGCCATGAGCGATCGGCAACAGGGCGGCATGGGCCGGCGCGGCATGCTGGCCGGGGTGCCGCTCTCGGCCCTGCTGCATCGGGGCGGCGGCGGGCTGCCGGCGCCGCAGCCGGTGGACTTCGCCACCCTCACCCTGCCGCCCAGCCCCAATACCTGCCTCGCCGCGCCCATGGGCTTTCCCGGCGCACACATCGCCCTGCCGCCGCTGCCGGCGGATGCCGCGACGGCCTGGGAGGCGCTGCGCGGTCTCGGCGACGACGTCCCGCGCACCACGCGGCTCGCCGAATGGCCGGAGCGGCGCCAGGCGCAATGGGTGATCCGCTCGGCGCTGGCCAATTTCCCCGACATCCTCGCCGCCGAGGTGACGGAGGGGCCGGCCGGGACCGGGCTCTTCGTCTATTCCCGCAGCCTCTTCGGCTGGTCCGATTTCGGCGTGAACCGCCGCCGCGTGGAGGCCTGGGTCGCGGCGCTCGATGCAAGGCTCCGCCGCGGCTGAAGCCGCGCCACGCCGGCCGCCCCCGGCCATGCCCCGACCCGGCGCCCCGCCGGGCCCGTCCCTCCCTTCCGCACAACCCCGGAGGCCGCGATGCGGCGCATCCTGCCCTTCCTCGGCGACGCCTGGCGGCTGACCGCGCCCTATTGGCGCAGCGAGGAGCGCTGGCGCGCCTTCGGCCTGCTCGGCGTGGTCATCGCCCTGAACCTCTCGCTGGTGGCGATGAGCGTGCTGCTCTCCTACTGGAACCGCGAGTTCTTCAACGCGCTGCAGGCCAAGGACGCCGGCGCCTTCTGGGCGCTGCTGGTCTGGGGCCGGCTCGAGACCGAGAGCGGCCCGATGCCGGGCTTCGTCTGGATCGCCGCGCTCTACATCCTGATCGCGGTGTACCAGCTCTACCTGCGCCAGGCGCTGCAGATCCGCTGGCGGCGCTGGCTCACCCAGGCCTATCTCGACCGCTGGCTCGACGGTCGCGCCTATTATCGCATCGCGCTGACCGATCCCGGCACCGACAACCCGGACCAACGCATCGCCGACGACATCCGGCTCTTCGTCGACGACACGCTGAACCTCGGCCTCGGCCTCATGCGCTCCGTCGTGACGCTGGCGAGCTTCCTCGTCGTGCTCTGGGGCCTCTCGGGCGCGGCGACCATCCTCGGGGTCGAGGTGCCGGGCTACATGGTCTGGGTGGCGCTGGTCTATGCCGTGCTCGGCACCTGGCTCGCGCATCTCGTCGGGCGGCAGCTGATCGGGCTCAACTTCGACCAGCAGAAGGTCGAGGCGGATTTCCGCTTCGCCCTGGTGCGGCTGCGCGAGAACGCGGAGGGTGTCGCGCTCTACGGCGGCGAGGCGGACGAGAAGCGCGGCCTGCTGGCGCGCTTCCGCGCCCTGATGGAGAACTGGTGGGCGATCATGGTCGCCACCAAGCGCCTGACCTTCTTCACCGCCGGCTACACCCAGGTGGCGGTGGTCTTCCCCTTCGTCGTCGCAGCACCACGCTACTTCTCGGGCGAGATCCCGCTCGGCGGCCTGACCCAGACCGCCAACGCCTTCGCCGAGGTGCAGGGCGCCCTCTCCTGGTTCGTCGACAACTACGCGCGGCTGACGGAATGGCGGGCGACGGTGAAGCGGCTGACCGGCTTCGCCGACGCGATCGAGGCCTCGCGCGCCGCCACCGCCGCCGGCGAGGGCGTGCAGGCGGTGCCGGCGGAGGGCGCTGCGGCGCTCGCGCTCGAGGACGTGACCCTCGCCTTGCCCGGCGGGCGGCGGCTGATCGAGGGCGCCCGGGCCAGCATCGGCGCCGGCGAGGCGGTGCTGATCGCCGGCCCCTCGGGCAGCGGCAAGTCCACCCTCTTCCGCGCCATCGCCGGCATCTGGCCTTTCGGCGCCGGGCGCGTGCGCATCCCCGAGGGCGCGCGGGCGCTGTTCCTGCCGCAGCGGCCCTACCTGCCGCTCGGCACGCTGCGCCGCGTGGTCTGCTACCCGCGCGACGTCGCCGACTTCACCGAGGCGGAGGTGCAGGCCGCCCTCGCCGATGCCGGGCTCGGCCACCTGCTGCCGCGGCTCGAGGAGGAGGATAGCTGGGGCCATCGCCTCTCGGGCGGCGAGCAGCAGCGCGTGGCGCTGGCCCGCGCGCTGCTGCTCAAGCCGGACTGGCTCTTCCTCGACGAGGCGACGGCGAGCCTCGACCCCGAGGCCGAGGCGCGCTTCTACACCCTGCTGCGGGAACGCCTGCCCGGCGCGACGCTTGTCTCCATCGCGCATCGCCCGGCGGTCGCGCAGTATCACGACCGGGCGCTGCGGGTGCGGGAGGGGCGGCTGCAGGCCGATCCGGCGAGCCCGGCGCCGGCACCGGGCCTGGCCTGAGGCGCCCCGCCCGGCGGGAACCGGGCCTGGCCCGAATAGCCCCGACCGGCCGGGACGGCGCCGGCTGACAGGCGGGCGGCGGCGCGGCAGAGTCCACCCCGCGCCAGGATTGGGGGAGAGACCATGCGCCGTCGGATTCGGATCGTCGCGGCCCTGCTCGCGGCCTGCATGGCCGGGCTGACCGCCGCGGCCTGCAGCACGGTCGACGGGGCGGGCCGCGACCTCTCGAACAGCTCGCGCTGGGTGCGCGAGCGGCTCTAGCGCGCGGGCGCCGCGTGGTCCCGCGCCTGCGCCACCGTGCCCCCCGCCGCGCCCGGACGGCGCCGGGCCGCGCCGCCGCGCCGGCCCGGGCCTGAGGCCGGAACGGCGGCATGCCGAGCCGCGCCTGGCGGCTGGTCCGCGCCACCGTCCTCGGCTTCATCGAGGACGAGGGCATGACCCGCGGCGCGGCCATCGCCTTCTACGCCTTCTTCTCGGCCGCGCCCCTGCTGGTGATCGCCATCGCCATCGCCGGCGCCGTCTACGGTGCGCAGGCGGCGGAGGGCGCGGTGGCCTTCCACCTGCGCACCTGGATGGGCGACACGGCGGCCGAGGTGGTGCAGGGCCTGGTACGCAGCGCCGCCGACCGCGAGGCCAGCCGCACCGCCGCCCTCCTCGGCATCGGCGTGCTGCTGGTGCTGGCGAGCGGCGTCTTCAGCGAGGTGCAGGCGGCGCTCAACGTCATCTGGCGCGCGCCGCCGCATCCGCGCGGCACGCTGGTGGAGATCGCGCTGAACAAGGCGCTGAGCTTCGCGCTGGTCGTTCTGACCGGGGTGCTGCTGATCCTCTCGCTGGCGGTGACGACGGCGCTCTCGCTGCTGACCACCTGGGCGACGGAGCTGGTGCCCGAGGCGGGCCGGGTGCTGGGCTACGCCAATTTCGGCCTGACCTTCCTGCTCGTCACCGTGCTCTTCGCCACGATCTACAAGGTGCTGCCGAACCGCGAGCTGCGCTGGCGCGACGTCGGCATGGGCGCGGTGGTGACCGCCTTCCTCTTCGCCGTCGGCAAGGCGCTCATCGGCTGGTACATCGGCTCGAGCCAGGTGGCGACGACCTTCGGCGCGGCCGGGGCGCTGATGGTGGTGCTGCTCTGGATCTACTACTCGGCGCAGATCTTCCTGCTCGGCGCCGAGTTCACGCGGGCCTGGGCCGGGCTGCACCCCGACCTCGCGCGCGCCGGGCGGCGGCCGCCGGCCACGCGCTGACGCGGCGGCGGGGCCCCCGGTCCGGCTTTGCACGACACGCGGCCGCCGGATCCACGGCCCGACGCGACGCGCGGGCGGCGGGCCGGCTACTTCGAGTCGTGGGCGATCACCGGCGACCAGTCCGGCCCGGGCGGGGCGGCGCGCAGCCGCGCGAGGCGCTCGGCGTAGATCGCGGCCACCGGGTCCGCCGCGGCGCCGCCGGCCTCCGCCAGCGCGGCCTCGGCATCGGCGAAGCGGCCCTTGCGGTAGCACTGCACCATCTCGCGCCAGGCCGGGAGGCGTTGCACCACGACGCGGTCGGCGAGCAGCGGCTCGTCCTCGGGCTCGCGGGCGCGGGCGAGGCCGACGAGCTCGAGGATCTCCACCGGGTCGGTCGTGCCGCGCGGCGTGACGAGGTCGATGGGGCGGAAGAGGAAGCCGCTGCCGGCGCCGCGCGCCGTCGCCTCGGAGACGAGGATCTGCGTGCCGTAGAACTTGTTCAGTCCCTCCAGCCGGGACGCCAGGTTCACCATGGCGCCGATCGCGGTGTAGGACATGCGGTCGGAGGAGCCGACATTGCCCACCACCGCCTCCCCCGTGTGCAGGCCGAAGCGGGTGTAGAGCTGCGGCCAGCCGCGCGCGGCGAACCGGCGGGCGAGGTCGCGCGTCGCGGCGCGCGCGCGCAGCGCCCCGCGGCAGGCGTGCAGCGCGTGCGCGAGGTCGCGCCGCGGCGCGTTCCACAGCGCCATCACGGCATCTCCCACATACTTGTCGATGGTGGCCTGGCTGTGCAGAAGCTCGGCCGTCACCGTCTCGAAATAGCCGGAGGTGACGCGCATCAGCTCCTCCGGCTCCATGCGCTCGGCGATGCGGGTGAAGTCCTGCACGTCGGTGAACATCACGGTCACGACGCGCCGCTCGCCGCCGAGCCGCGCCTCCGAGCCGTGCGCGACGAGCTGGCGCACCAGGTCGCGCGGGACGTAGATGCCGAAGACGCCGAGCGACTTCTTCATCTGCCGCATCGCGTCACCCAGCCGGTCGAGCTCGGCCAGGCCGCTGGCCACCGGCAGCGGGCGGCTGGTGTCGAGCGCGCGCAGCGCCTCCGCCTCCTGCGTCAGGCCCTCCAGCGTGCGGGCGATGCGCTGCCCGACCCAGGCGGAGACGGCGAGGCCGAGACCGATGGCGCCGGCCGCCAGCGCCGCGGTCGCCACCAGGTCGAGGTCGTACCAGGTCGCCACCATCGCCGCCGTGGCGACGAGCAGCATGCCGAGGGCGGCGGCGACGAGCATGGTCGTGACGATGCTGCGCGCGGCCGCCCGGCGCGGCGGCGCGGCCGCCGGTGGCGCGGCCGGCGCCGCCGCGGGCTT
>CAYNYQ010000132.1:0-12331 GCA_964401305.1 uncultured Acetobacteraceae bacterium
GCGGGCATCCCGGCCAGCATCACGGAATACCTCACCCTGCTGCGCGGGATGAAGGAGAACGTCGCCGACTACTCGGTGGACGATTTCTACCACCTCTCCCGCGCCACGCTGGTGAAGGACGAGCGCCACCTCGACCGCTTCGACCGCGTCTTCGGCGAGGTCTTCAAGGGCCTCGAGCCGCCCGAAGGCGACCCGCAGCAGGAGATCCCGGAGGAGTGGCTGCGCAAGCTCGCCGAGAAGCTGCTGACGGAGGAGGAGCGGCGCGCGATCGAGGCCCTGGGGGGCTTCGACAAGCTGATGGAGACGCTGCGCGAGCGCCTGAAGGAGCAGAAGGGCCGCCACCAGGGCGGCTCGAAGTGGATCGGGACGGGGGGCACCTCCCCCTTCGGCGCGCATGGCTACAACCCCGAGGGCGTGCGCATCGGCCAGGAGGAGAGCCGCCACCGCCGCGCGGTGAAGGTGTGGGACAAGCGCGAGTTCAAGGACCTCGACGGCGACATCGAGATCGGCACGCGCAACATGAAGATCGCGCTGCGCCGCCTGCGCCGCTTCGCCCGGCAGGGCGCGGCGACCGAGCTCGACATGCCGGGCACGATCCGCGCCACCGCCAACAATGCCGGCAGCCTCGACCTGAAGATGCAGCCGGAGCGGCACAACGCGGTGAAGGTGCTGCTGCTGCTCGACATCGGCGGGTCGATGGACGACCACGTGCGCCTTTCGTCCGAGCTCTTCTCCGCCGTGCGCACCGAGTTCAAGCACCTCGAGCACTACTACTTCCACAACTGCGTCTACGAGCGGCTGTGGAAGGACAATCGCCGCCGCCGCGACACCGAGACGCCGACCTGGGACGTGCTGCGCAAGTACGGGCCGGACTGGAAGCTGATCTTCGTCGGCGACGCCTCCATGTCCCCCTACGAGATCCGCGAGCCGGGCGGCAGCGTCGAGCACTGGAACGAGGAAGCGGGCCGCGTCTGGATGCAGCGCCTGACCGCCCATTTCCGCCGCTCCGCCTGGCTCAACCCGACGCCGCGCGAGCACTGGGACTACACGATGTCGATCGGCATGATGCACGCGGTGATGGAGGGGCGGATGTTCCCCCTCACCGTCGACGGCATCGATGCGATGACACGCGAGTTGAGCAGATAGGGACAGCCGCCCGATGATCGAAGAGCCGAAGGCGCGGAGATCTGAATCGGTCGGCCAGAACGCCGCCCGATGATCGAAGAGCCGAAGGCGCGGAGAGCTGAATCGGCCGGCCAGAACGCCGCCCGATGATCGAAGAGCCGAAGGCGCGGCGGTCTGGATCGGCCGACGCGACAGCAAGGGGAGAAGCGCCATGAAGGGCGTCGTGTTCCTGGGTGACCGCAAGCTCGAGATCCGCGACTTCCCGGATCCGACCCCGGGCCCGGACGAGGTGGTGCTGGAGATCAGGGCCTCCGGCATGTGCGGCAGCGACCTGAAGTTCTACCGTGCCGGCGCCTCGGGCGGCGGTGCGGCCTCGCTCGGCCTCGGCGGCAAGGGCGGGCCGGTGATCGCCGGGCACGAGCCCTGCGGCGTCGTCGCCGCCGTGGGCTCGAACGTCTCGCCGCGCCAGGCACGCGTCGGCCAGCGGGTGATGCAGCACCACTACCGCGGCTGCGGCGTCTGCCCGCACTGCTCCACCGGCTGGATGCAGCTCTGCGTCGAGGGCGTGGCCGAGGTCTACGGCGCCACCGGCAACGGCGCGCATGCCAACTACATGCTCTGCCCGGCGCGCACCCTGGTGCCGCTGCCCGACGAGCTCTCCTTCGAGACGGGCGCGGCCATCTCCTGCGGCACCGGCACGGCCTGGGGCGCGCTGCAGCGCCTCGGCCTGCAGGGCGACCACACCATCGCGATCTTCGGCCAGGGCCCAGTCGGGCTCTCCGCGACGCAGCTCGCGCACCACATGGGGGCGCGCGTCATCGCGCTCGACACCAACCCGCAGCGGCTGCAGCGGGCGAAGGAATTCGGCGCCGAATGGGTGATCAACCCGCTCGAGACCAACGACGTCGTCGGCGCCATCCGCGAGCTCACGCATGGCCGCGGCGCGCATGCCTCGCTCGACAGCTCCTCCTCGCCGCAGGCACGCGCGCAGGCGGTGCGCTGCGTTCGCACCTGGGGCAAGGCCTGCTTCGTGGGCGAGGGCGGGGACGTGACCCTCGACGTCAGCTCCGACCTGCTGCGCCGCCAGGTGACGCTGATCGGCTCCTGGACCTTCTCCACCGTCGGCCAGGCGGAGTGCGCGCGCTACATCGCCGATCGCGGGGTGAAGGTGGATGCGCTCTTCACCCATACCTGGCGGCTCGACCAGGCGGAGGAGGCCTATGCGCTCTTCGACCGCCAGGATGCCGGCAAGGGCGTGATCGTTCCCAACTGAGCTTCGCTCAGGGGCGGAACTGAGCCCGGCTCAAGGCAGGTCGGCCATCCGCCGCTGCACCATGGCGCGCCAGGGCGCACCCTCCGGCGCCTCGGCGACCAGCGCCTGCCACAGCACCCGCGCCTCCTCCGGCCGGCCGGCGCGCGCGGCGGCCAGGCCGCTCAGGAAGCGAAGCCCGATATCGCGGGGCGCGCGCGGCAGCGCATCCGCGAGCAGCGAACGCGCTTCTTCCACGCGGTCAAGCTCCAGCAGCACCTGCGCCAGCTGGCCCGCGACCTCGGGGCTGAAGCCGGCGGCGAGCGAATCGCGGAAGGCCGCCGCCGCATCCTCGAGCCGCCCGCGCCCGCGCTCGGCATTGCCGAGCAGCGCATAGCCTGCGCGCGCCGGCTCGCTCCGCGGGTCGAGCTGCGCCAGGCGGGCGCGCAGCGTCGTCAGCAAGGCGTCGTCGCGGTCCTGCACCTCGCGCCGCTCGACATAGGTGGCGGAGGGCATGTCGGGCACGCCCTGCAGGCGGTAGATCCCGATGGCGAAGGCGGGCACCAGCGCCAGGGCGGAGAGCAGCACCAGCCGCGCCATCCAGGGCGGCGCGGCAGTGGCTCCGGCCTCCTCCGGCGCCGCCAGAAGCCGCCGTTGCACCTCGAGCGTCGCGGCGCGATGCGCGGCCTCGTCCAGCCGCCCGGCCTCCCGCTCGCGGTCGAGCTCGGCCATCTGCGCATGGTAGAGGGCGATGTCGGCCTCCCGCCGCCCCCGCGCCGCGCCGCGGCCGCGAGCCAGCGCCACCGCCAGCGGCAGCAGCGCGAGAAGCACGAGCGCGCCGATCAGCGCCCAGGTCCAGAGCACGCCTTCCGCCACGATCAGCCCGTCCCGCCGCCACCCTCGAGGCGCGCCAGCCGCGCCCGCTCCGCCTCGGTCAGCGCCGCCGGCTCGGCCCCGGCCAGCGCGACGCGGCGGCGGCGCATGGCGCGGATCAGCAGCAGCCCGGCCCCGAGCGCCAGCGCCGGGCTGGCCCAGAGCAGCGCGGTCGCGGCGTTCACCGGCGGGCGCAGCAGCACGAAGTCGCCGTAGCGGTCGTGCACGAAGCGCATCACCTGCTCGTCGCTGCGGCCGGCGGCGATCTGCTCGCGCACCACGCGGCGCAGGTCGCGCGCGAGATCGGCGTCGCTGTCCTCGATCGACTGGTTCTGGCAGACCATGCAGCGCAGCTCGCGGCCGAGCGACTGGGCGCGCGCCTCCTTGGCCGGGTCGGCGAGGCGCTCGGCCGGGTCGCCCACGGCCGCCAGCGCCGGCGCGGCGAGCAGCAGCCAGAACGCCAGCGCCGGCGCCGCCCTTGTCGCGCGCGACTCGCTCATGCGTGCCTGCGCAGCAGCGGCTCGAGGTCGCGCTTGAGGATCTCCTCCGTCAGCGGCCCGGCCCAGCGCCAGCGGATCAGCCCTGCCTTGTCGACCAGGTAGGTCTCCGGAACGCCGTAGAGGCCCCAGTCGATCGCCACGCGCCCGGGCAGGTCCACGCCGATCCGCCCATAGGGATTGCCGTGCCGGCGCAGGAAGGCCAGCGCGTCGGCCGGCCGGTCCTTGTAGGCCACGCCCATCAGCGGCACGCCCTGGCGCTGCAGCCGCACCAGCATCGGGTGCTCGGCAACGCAGGGCAGGCACCAGGAGGCGAAGAAGTTCACCAGCACCGGCCGGCCCGGCGCGCGCAGATCGTCCGCGGTCAGCGTCGGCCGCTCCGCGCCCTCCAGCGGCGGCAGCGCGAAGTCGGGCACCGGCTTGCCGAGCAGCGCGGAGGGCACGCCGCGAGGGTCGTAGTCCCCCGTCTCGAGCCCCCGCAGCATGCCGAGGAAGCCCGCCCCCGCCGCCACCGCGCGGCCGCGCGGGGCCAGCAGCAGGGCACGCCGCTTCCAGGGGTTCGGCGCCGCCGCGGTCCCGGCCCCGCTGGTCATGCCGGCGCTCCCTGGCCGGGCCGCACCGCCTTGGCCGCGGGCGCCGAGACCCGCACGCGGCGATCCGACAGCGAGATGCCCCCGCCGAGGGCCATGATGGCCGCGCCCAGCCAGATCCAGGGCGCCAGCGGGTTGTGGTGCAGCCTGAGCACGCCGCCGCCATCCCGCTCCTCGCCAAGCACGACGTAGATGTCGGCCAGCCAGGTGGTGTGGATCGCGGCCTCGGTCGTGGTCATGCGCCCGACGGGGAAGCTGCGGCGGTCGGGCGTCAGCACCGCGACCTCCCGCCCCTGGCGCGTGACGACCACGGTGGCGCGGCGCGCGTCCCAGTTCGGCCCCTTGGCGTCGCGCAGGCTCTCCAGCCGGAAGTCGTAGCCGGCGAGCGGCGCGCTCTCGCCCGGCTTCATCAGGATCAGCTTCTCCTGCGCCAGCCCCATGCCGGCGAGGCCGAGGATCATCACCCCCATCCCCGCATGCGCCACAGCCCCGCCCCAGGCGGCGCGCGGCAGGCCGCGGGCGCGGGCCCAGGCCGCCTGCGGGCGGGAGAAGAGCGCGATGCGGTCGGCGATGTCGGCCGCCGCGCCGAGGATGAGCCAGGCGGCGGCGGCGAAGCCGAGGGCGGGGAAGATCCGCCACCCTTCCAGCGCCAGGCAGAGCAGCAGCGCCGCGAGCCCGCCCAGCGCCGCCCACCACAGCCGCTGCAGCACGGGCCAGAGGCGCGCCCGCTTCCAGGGCAGCAGCGGCCCCAGCGCCATGGCCGCGACCAGCGGCACCGCCAGCGGGAAGAGTGCCGTGTTGAAGAAGGGCGGCCCCACCGAGATCTTCTGGTCCAGCAGGTAGTCGGCGAACATGGGATAGAGCGTGCCCACGAGCACCACCGCCGTGATCGAGCAGAGCAGCAGGTTGTTCAGCACCAGCGCGCCCTCGCGCGAGAGCGGCGCGAAGACGCCGGTGGGCTGCATCGCCGCCGCGCGCCAGGCGAACAGCGCGAAGCCGCCGCCCACGTAGAGCATCAGCAGCACCAGGATGACGGTGCCGCGCGCCGGGTCGTTGGCGAAGGCGTGCACGCTGTTCAGCACGCCGGAGCGCACCAGGAAGGTGCCGAGGAGGCTCATGCCGAAGGCGAGCAGCGCGAGGAAGACGGTCCAGGTCTTCAGCGCCTCCCGCTTCTCCACCACGATCGCGGAATGCAGCAGGGCGCAGAGCGCGAGCCAGGGGAGGAGGGAGGCGTTCTCCACCGGATCCCAGAACCAGTAGCCGCCCCAGCCGAGCTCGTAATAGGCCCACCAGGAGCCGAGCGCGATGCCGAGCGTCAGGAAGGACCAAGCCGCCAGCGCCCAGGGCCTGACCCATCGGCCCCAGGCGGCATCCACGCGCCCCTCGAGCAGCGCGCCGATGGCGAAGGCATAGGTGACGGCGCAGCCGACATAGCCGAGGTAGAGCAGCGGCGGATGGAAGGCGAGGCCGGGGTCCTGCAGGATCGGGTTCAGCCCCTCGCCATCCGCCGGCGGCGGCCAGACCCGGTTGAAGGGGTTGGAGGTGGCAAGAATGAAGGCGAGGAAGCCGATCGCCACCAGGCCGAGCACCGCCAGCACGCGCGCCTGCAGCGCCGAGGGCAGGTTGCGCCCGAAGCCCGCCACCGCCCCGCCGCAGAGCGCCAGGATCAGCACCCAGAGCACCATCGATCCCTCGTGGTTCCCCCAGGTGCCGGAGAGCTTGTAGAGCATCGGCTTGGCCGAATGGCTGTTCTGCACGACGTTCTCGACCGTCGTGTCGTTGACGGCGAAGCTCCACATCAGGCTGCCGAAGGCGACCGCGACGGCCAGCAGCGTGCCGGCGGCCAGCGGCGGCGCGGCGGCCATCAGCCGCGCATCCGCGCGCCCGGCGCCCCAGAGGCCGAAGGTGGCCTGCGCCGCGCTCAGCACCAGGGCGAGCGCGAGGGCGAAGTGGCCGAGTTCGGGGATCATGCGCGCGCCTCGCGGTTCCGGGCAGCGGCCTCGGCCTCGTGGCGCAGGTGCTGGCGCAGCGCCTCCAGCGCCTGGCCGTCCGGGTCGCCGGCCAGGGCCTCCAGCGCCCGCTCCTCCTCCCGCGTGCGGGCCAGCATCTCGCGCATCTCCTCGATGGTGGCCGGGTCCTCCGGCTTCGGCGGTGACGGCGCGTCGCTCATGAACCGCTCCGCGGGCCCGCGGCCGCGCCGCCGACCGGGTTCAGCGTGTTCCAGGTGGCGGCCGGCGGCGCCGCGCCCTGCTGCGGGTTCCAGTGGCCGCTGCGCTTCAGCGCGTCCGCGACCTCGGGCGGCATGTAGGTCTCGTCGTGGCGGGCCAGCACCTCGCTGGCGCGGAACACGCCATCGGGGCCGAGCCGGCCGAGCGTCACCACCCCCTGCCCCTCGCGGAACAGGTCCGGCAGCACGCCGGTATAGGTGACCGCGACCGCATGCGCGCCGTCGGTGACGCGGAAGCGTGCGGCGGGGCGGCCATCGGCGGCGGTGGCGCGCTCCACGCTGCCCTGCTCCACCAGGCCACCGAGGCGGAAGGCGCGGTCGGGCGCCGGCGTCTCCGCCGCGATGTCGGAGGGCGAGCGGAAGAACACCAGGTTGTCCTGGAAGGCGGTGAGCGTCAGCGCCGTCGCGCTGCCCAGGCCGAGGCCGCACAGCAGCAGCAGCCACATCCGCCGGCGCTTGCGGGTCATGCCATCTCCTTGCCGCGCGCCGCCGCGCGGGTATCGAGCACGCCGAGCAGCCGCCGCGCCGCCCGGTGCCGCAGCGCGGCCCCCAGCGCCAGCGCCGCGAAGCCGCCGAGCACCACCGCGTAGCCCGCGGCCACATGCATCCAGTGCAGGCTCATCCCGCCTCCGCCCGCCGCGCCGCGGCGACCTGCAGCGCGCGGATCCGCCGCTCCATCACCGCCGCCCTGGTCCGCGCCAGCACCAGGGCAGCGAAGGCCAGGGTGAAGCCCAGCGCGCAGACCAGCAGCGGGTAGAGGATGTCCACATGCATGGCCGGCGCATTGATCCTGGTCACGCTGGCCGGCTGGTGCAGCGTGTTCCACCAGTCGACCGAGAACTTCACGATCGGCAGGTTCACCACGCCCACCAGCGCCAGGATGGCGCCCATGCGCGCGCCGCGCTCCGTGTCGTCGAAGGCACGCACCAGCGCGGCATGGCCGAGCCAGAGGAAGAACAGCACCAGCACGCTGGTCAGCCGCGCATCCCAGACCCACCAGGTGCCCCACATCGGCTTGCCCCAGAGGCTGCCGGTGGCGAGGCAGAGCGCGGTGACCGCGGCGCCGACCGGCGAGAGCTCCCGGCAGGCGAGGTCGGCCAGCGGGTGCTTCCAGATCAGCGCCATGGCCGAGCCGATCGCCAGCCCGGCATAGCCGCCCATGGCCAGCCAGGCCATCGGGACGTGAATGTAGAGCAGGCGCACCGTCTCGCCCTGCTGCCAGTCCGGCGGCGAGAACAGCAGCGCCCAGGGCAGGCCGATGGCGAGCGTCAGCAGGGCCGCGCCGGTCAGCCAGGGCAGGACCCGCCCGGAGAGGCGCAGGAAGCGCCCGGGATTGGCGAAGCGGTGCAGCCCGCCGCCGGCACGGCGCGCGGGGGCGGCCGCTGCGGCGGCGGAAAGGGTCTGGGTGCTGGCGTCGTCCACGTCGACAACCTAGGGCGGGCGCGCGGCTTGTTGAAGCATCGTCCGGCTCGGGTAACGTGGGCGGCGATGCGATTCCGCCATCCCGGCGGGGCGACGGAAGCGCGCGCGGCGATCGGCGGCAAGGCGTGGGGCGAGGCATGGCGCGGCGGTACTGGCTGGTGAAGAGCGAACCGGATGCCTTCTCCTGGGACCAGCAGGTGGCGAACGGCACCGAGCCCTGGACCGGCGTGCGCAACGCCCAGGCGGCCAACAACCTCAAGGCGATGAAGGCCGGCGACCGCGCCTTCTTCTACCATTCCAACATCGGCAAGGAGATCGTCGGCATCGTCGAGGTGGCGCGCGAGGCCTATCCCGACCCGACCGACGAGACCGGCCGCTGGGTCTGCGTGGACATGAAGGCGGTGGCGCCGGTGCCGAAGCCGGTTAGCCTCGCCACCATCAAGGAGACGCCGGCCCTGGCCGAGCTCGCGCTGATCCGCCAGTCCCGGCTTTCCGTGATGCCCGTCTCGGCCGAGCATTGGGCTTTGCTCTGTCGCATGGGCGGCGTGAAGGGCGGCAAGGCGGCGCGCACGGAGGCGGCGGCCGGCTGACCCCGCCCGGGGAGGGGCAGCGCAGATGCAGCTCGAAGGATCCTGCCATTGCGGCAAGGTGCGGTTCCGGGTGCAGTCCGCGCACCCCTACCCCTACCAGCGCTGCTACTGCTCGATCTGCCGCAAGACCCAGGGGGGCGGCGGCTATGCCATCAACCTCGGCGCCGAGGCGGCGACGCTGCGGGTGACGGGCCGGCGGCACGTGAAGGTCTACCGGGCCCGGCTGAAGGCGCCCGGCGACGCGCGCGCCCGCCGCAGCCCGGCCGAGCGGCATTTCTGCGGCGAATGCGCCAGCGCGCTGTGGCTCTGGGACCCGCGCTGGCCGGATCTGGCGCATCCCTTCGCCTCGGCGATCGACACGCCCTTGCCCGTACCCCCGGAACGGACGCACATCCTGCTGGGCTCGAAGGCGCCCTGGGTCGAGATGGAGGCCGGTCCGCGGGACCGCCGCCACGAGGGCTACCCGGCCGAGAGCATCGCGGACTGGCACGAAAGGCTCGGACTGGCGGATGGCGAGTGAGGGGGGGACCGGCCCAGGGGGAGGCCCAGGGGGAGGACCAGGGGACGGACCGGCGGGCTGGCCAAGGCCGGGCGGGGAGGTCGGCCCGGGAGAGCGCGTGCTCTGCCTGGTCGCGGACATCGCCGAGGGCGCCGCCCGCGGCTTCGCCGCCGCGCCCGGCGGCTTCACCGGCCTCTTCGCGGTGAAGAAGGACGGCCGGATCCATGTCTACGTGAACTCCTGCCCGCATGTCGGCCTGCCGCTGGAGCCGCTGCCGGACCGGTTCCTGGACGCGAAGAAGCAGACCATCATCTGCTCGGCGCATGGCGCTCGGTTCCGCATCGCGGACGGCGTCTGCGTCAGCGGCCCCTGCATGGGCGAGGCGCTGGAGGCGGTTCCGGTGCGCATCGTGGCCGGCCAGGTCGTGGTGCCGGCGGATGCAGGGATCTAGCGCCCCGATCCGGACGCCCTGCGGACCACGCCTCGCCGATGGCTTCGGTGACCTGCTGATCTACCGGGCATCGTCGCCCGCTCGGGGCGGGGCGTCCGCCACCCACCGCCAAGGCCGCTGTCCCGCCACCTGGGGGAGCGCCCTGCGCGGTTTCCCCCGCAAGCGGGTCTCTACACCCACGCCATTGGCGAAAGTACCCACAACCAGAAACTGAAAACTCGTCGCGCCAACACCAGTACCCATCGCCTCTGCGCGTGAACTGCGCGGATACCCCGTCAATCCGTGATTGACATTCCGGCCGCCCTACGGATCAACTCCCCCGCGAATACATGCGGCACCCGGCGCCGCGGGGGAGCAGACAGGCATGGCGACGATCGAGGGCACCGAGGGCAACGACGACGGCATCGCCGCGCCGTCGCTGACCAGCCTGGGCTGGGCGACCACCATCTTCGGCCGCGGCGGCGACGACCTGCTCACCAGCGGCTCTCGGCTCTTCGACCTGACGCCGGATGCGCTGCATGGCGGCACGGGCAACGACACCTATGCCATCGCCTTTCCCGTGGTCTACCCGATCTACTCGACGCCGATCATCTGGGCCTATTTCGAGGGCAACGCCGATATCCACGAGGCCATCTCGGCCACCGACCTCGAGGACCGCCTGGTCCTCAACGAGGGCTTCACCGCCGCCTGGACGACGATCCGCTTCGACGGCACGGACCTGCTGGTCACCGGCCTGCTCGGCCTGACGCAGCAGGTGCGCGTGGTCGAGGCCTATGGCGTCGATGACGCGGGCCGCCTCGCCTCCGGCCTCGATCTGCTGCGCGCCTGGAACCTGCCCGAATTCCGCCTGACCGAGGCGCATGCGTTGCTGCCCTTCCTCCTCGTCGGCACCGAGGGCGACGACACGCTGGACGCCACCGCCGCGACCCTGCCGCGCATCCTCGATGGCCGCGGCGGCAACGACCTGCTGCTCGGCGGCGCCGGCATCGACCTGATCGCCGGCGGCGAGGGCGCCGACACCATCCACGCCGGCGCCGGCGCCGACCGCGCCCATGGCGGCGCCGGCGACGACAGCATCGATGGCGGCGAGGGCGCCGACGCGCTGCACGGCATGGCCGGGGACGACCGGCTGGAGGGCGGCGGCGGCGACGACACCTACCACCATGCCGGCGCCGGGGACGGCTTCGACAGCATCGCCGATGCCGGCGGCACGGCGGACCGGATCCTCTTCGGCCCCGGGATCACAGCCGCCGATCTCCTCCTGGCGCGGGAGGGCGACGACCTCCGCATCAGCCTCGCCGCCGATCCGGGCCAGGGCGTGCTGATCCTCGGCCAGTTCGCCGGCACGGGCGGGCGCATCGAGAGCCTGGCCTTCGCCGGCGGCGGGGTGCTCGACCTCGCCGCCGCCGCCAATGCCGCGCCGGTCGCCGCCCCCGACGCCCTGGTCGCCGTCGCCGGCCGCGCGACCAGCGGCAACCTGCTGGCCGACAACGGCGCCGGCGCCGATGCCGACCCGGATGGCGATGCGCTGAGCGTGGTCGCCGGCCGCTTCCGCACCGAGGCGGGCGGGCGGCTGACCATCGCCGCCGATGGCAGCTTCACCTATCGCCCCGCCACCGGCTTCCTCGGCAGCGACGGCTTCGACTACGCGCTGCGCGACGCCCTCGGCGCCGAGGCTACGGGGCGGCTCCAGCTCGAGGTCGTGCCGAACCTCGCGCCGGTCGCGCGCAAGGACCGCTTCGCCACGGCCGAGGATTCCGTGCTGCGGGGCAACGTGCTGGCCGACAACGGCTTCGGCGCCGATACCGACGGCAATGGCGATGCGCTGACCGTGCGCGCCGCGACGCTGACGACCGCGCTCGGCGCGACGGTCACCCTCGCGGCCGATGGCAGCTTCACCTACCAGCCGCCGGCCGATGCCGCCGGCGCCGACAGCTTCGCCTATCGCGTGGTGGACGGCTTCGGCGGCGTCGCGCGCGGCCGGGTCAGCATCACGGTCACCCCGGTGGCCGACGCGCCGGAGGCCCGCGCGGACATCCTCGCCGGCAGCGCGGTGGCGACCCTGTCCGGCAACCTCCTCGCCGACAACGGCCGCGGTGCCGACCGCGACGCCGATGGCGACGCGCTCTCGGTGCAGCCGGCAAGCCTGGTCACGGCGCGGGGCGGCGTCGTCGAGATCGCCGCCGATGGAAGCTTCACCTACCGCAACATGGACGGGCATGTCGGCATCGACAGCTTCGCCTACACGCTGCGCGACGCGACCGGCCTCGCCGATGCCGGCAGCGTCTCGCTCACCCTCTCGGCGCCGCCCGGCGCGCTGCTCGGCACCGCAGCCGACAACACCATGGCGGGCACCGCGGCGGCCGACCTCATCCTCGCCCTCGGCGGCGACGACCGCATCACGGCGGGGGATGGCGCGGATACCGTCCATGGCGGCGCCGGCAACGACCGCATCGAGGCCGGGCGCGGCCATGACCACCTGCTTGGCGGCCAGGGCAACGACCGGCTGCAGGGCGAGGGCGGCAACGACACGCTGACCGGCGGCCTCGGCCTCGACACGCTCGAGGGCGGCGACGGGGCGGATACCTTCCTCTTCCTCCGGGCCGGCGACGGCGCCGACCTGGTGCAGGACTTCCGCCGCGACGAGGGCGACCGCCTCGACCTCGCCGCGCTGCTCGCCGGCGAGGCCGATCCGCTGTCGGCGCTGCGGCTCCTCGTGCAGGGCCCGAACGCGGTGCTGGAGGCGAACCTCGACGGCGCCGGCTTCGTGCCGGTGGCGACGCTGCTCGGCGGGGCCGGCCTGCCCGG
>CAYNYQ010000133.1:0-12124 GCA_964401305.1 uncultured Acetobacteraceae bacterium
TGGATGGCGAGCAGATCGGCCACGTCACCACCGCCGAATACGGCAGCCAGATGCTGAGCCTCGGCGGCGTGCGCCACCTGACCGGCGGCAGCAAGAAGGAAGGCAACGTCACCTGCGCCGCGCTGCTCGCGCTCTGCAACCGGCAGGCGATCGAGGTCGGCATCGATGGCGGTGCGCGCCTGACGCTGCAGGCCGGCGCCGCGCCCATCGTCAACGGCGTCGAGGAACGGCGCATGCGCGTCGGCTGCGGCAGCGCCGCCATCGGCATCTTCGCCGGGCAATGGCACGGGCATGTGGACGAGGTGATCGTCCTCGACGACCACATCACCGGCGTGCTCACCGAGCACCAGGCCGGCAAGTGCCTCGCCATGCGGCCCGCCGGCATCCGCGTGCGCGGGCGGCGCTCGACGCCGGGCCGCTACTTCCAGGTGGCGCATCCCGGCACGGGCTGGGGCGGCACCGACATCACCGACCCGCTCTCCGTGATCGAGCGGATCGATCCGGCCACCGCCTGGCCGGGCCTGCGGCTGCTGCTCACCAGCACCACCGGCGAGGACGCGCTCTATTGCGAGCTCGACGCGGCGCTGCGCCCCGTGCACGCGCCCATGCCGGCAGCCGTCGCGGAGACCGTCGCGCGCATCGGCGAGAATTGCGAACCGGCGCTGACCTCCATCCTCTTCATGGCCGGCGCCGGCGGGTCGCTCCGCGCCGGCGTCACCACCAACCCCATCCTGCTCACCCGCGCCGTGCAGCAGGGCGCGGTGCGGGTGACCATCGGCGGCGCGCCCGGCATGCTCTGGCCCGGCGGCGGCATCACCCTCATGGCCGATGTCGCGCGGATCCCCGCCGAGGCCTTCGGCTACGTCCCCACCCCCGCCCTGGTCGCGCCGATCGAGTTCACCCTGCGCGCCGATCTCTACGCCGCGCTCGGCGGCCATGTGGACCAGGCCGTGCCGCTCGCGCGCGTGCTGGCGGACTACGCCAGCGAGGCGCGGCTCGACCCCTGGCCGGCCGGCAACCCGTGGCCCGCGCCCTAGGCCGGCTGCTCCCCGACGGGCGCCTCCACCTGCAGGAGGGGCCGATCGACCTCGTCATCGGCGCCGAGGGGCCGGGCGCGCGCGACGCCTTCCGCGCCGCCGCGGAGGCCTTCGACGGCCTGCTCGCCACGCTGGTCGCGGAACTGCCGACGCTGCGCCAGCCCGTGGGCGACACGCCGCCGGTCCTGGCCGGCCCGGTGGCGCGGCGCATGGCCGCCGCCGTCTGGCCGCATCGCCTCGACGTCATCACGCCCATGGCCGCCGTCGCCGGCGCGGTCGCCGACCATGTCCTCGCTGCCATGGCCAGGGTGCCGGGCCTCCTGGTCGCGCATGTCAACGACGGCGGCGACATCGGGCTCTACCTGGCGCCGGCGCAGCGGCTGCGCGTCGGCCTGGTGCAGAGCCTGGCGCGCGGCGTGCCGGAGGGGATGGTCACGATCCGCGCCGAGGACCCGGTGCGGGGCCTGGCCACCAGCGGCTGGCGCGGGCGCAGCTTCTCGCTCGGCATCGCCGAGGCGGTGACGGTGCTGGCGGCCGATGCCGCGGCGGCGGATGCGGCGGCGACGCTGATCGCCAACGCCGTCGACGCCGACCACCCGGCGATCCGCCGCGCGCCCGCGCGATCCATCGACCCCGACAGCGATCTCGGCGACCGGCTGGTGACGGTGGAGGTCGGCCCCCTGCCCGGCCCGGTGCTGGCCGCGGCCCTGGACCACGGCGCGGCCCTGGCCGCCCGCTTCGAGGGGCGCGGGCTGATCCATGGCGCGCTGCTGGCGCTCGGCGGGGAGATCCGCGTGGTGGGGGGCATGCCGGCGGCCGTCCTGGCCGCGCCGGGCTGAGGCTCAGCCGCCGGGGAAGTGCTCGGGCCGCGTGCGGTGGCGCTGCCGCCGCGCCCGGCCGTGCCGCCACCAGTCGAGCCCGGGCCCGACCAGCAGCAGCGGCGCCGCCGCCAGGGTCCCCAGCGCGAAGCCCGCCGCCCAGAGTCGCGCGCCGAGCACGAAGCAGGCGACCGTCAGCCCGGCCAGCGCGCCGACCAGCAGGGCGGCGGCGGCGGTCGCCAGCAGCAGCCGCCGATGCCGCAGCCCGAGCCATTCCATGCCGGGATCGGCCGTGCCGGTGCGCGGTGCGCCGTCGCGGCCCACCTCGTAGAGGCGCGCGGGATCCACGGCGAAGGGCGGCGGGGGGTCGGGCGTCCCGGGGCGGGCGGTCACGGCCGGGCGGAGGGCGGGCGGCGCGGCACCTGCGGCCACCCCTCGCCGAGGCTCACGGCCTCCGCCTCGGTCGCAGGGACGAGGCAGCGCCCCTCGGCATCACCGGAACAGACCGTCCAGGAATGCGGCCGGCGGTCATCCCTTGGCCAGGCTCAGCGGCGGATCACCACGAAGCGCACGCTGCGGCCGGGGCCGCTGCCGCCCGGGCCGCCGGGCGCGTCGCCGCGGGCGCGCATCCGGCGCATCCGCCACCACAGCGTGCCGAAGGCGACCGCGCCGGCGGCGATGGCGAAGGGCAGCAGCAGGCCGACGAAGAGAATCGCCAGCGCCGCCAGCACGAACCCGCCGGCGGCCAGGGTGAGCAACAGGGCGACGCCACCGACCCGCGCCAGGGCGCGGTCCAGCCAGCTCTGCTGCAGCGCCGCGCTGGCGGGGCTGTCTCGGAATTCGCCGTCCGGGGTCATGTCCAGGACGGGCGGGTTGGCGGGGCGCCGCATGGGGTCCATGGCCCCCAAATTGCCCGGCCGGGCCCGCGGTTCAAGCCCGCACGCGCGGCGCCCCGGCCGGGCCGCCTATCCGCCGGCCGGCTCGCCGCGGCGCAGGGCATCGAGATGCGCGAAGACATCCGCCGTGGGGCGCTGCGTGAAGTCGCCGCCGCCCTCTCCGGCCAGGGCATGGCGCAGGTCGGTGGGCAGGTGCTCCTTCAGCCGGTGCAGCAGGGGCACCGGCGCCAGCAGGAAGAGCATCGACAATTCCCGCCCACGCAGCGCCCGGCTGAGGTCCTCCACCAGGCTCATCATCAGGTCCTGCTGGGCATGGCCCTTCGGCGTCGCGCCGGCATCCTCGGTCTCGATGCCGCTGCGCTGCGTCGCGCCGGCGGCGGCGAAGACGCGGCCGGGGCGGTCCTCGCCGATGGCCGCGTCGTGGGCACGGGCCTCGGGCGCGTCCCACGCCTTGACCACGTCGTAGCCCGGCGCGCCGATGCGCTGCACATAGGCGCGCGCGCGGCTGCCATTGGCGACGACGAACCAGGGACGCGGTCCGGGATCGGCCGGCGAGGTGGTGTCGGATCGTGACATGGGCGCCTCCTCAGGCGAAGTAGGCAACCGGGCGATCGATCGGTTCCGGCGCGGCCGCCGCGCCACGGCCCCGATCCGCCCGTGGCCGGGGAGGCGCCGCATGCCGCAGACCATCCTGCTCCTGCTCGTGCTCCTCCTGGCGGCGCCCGCCCCGGCGGCGGCGCAGCCCGTGCCGCATTCCGCCTGGGGCGGGGCGGACAGCCCCGGCGGCCTCTTCGGCGGCGACCCGCGGGAGGCCGACGTGGATGGCGACCGGCGCGTCACCCATGACGAGTTCTGGCTCTGGGTGCGCGGCCGCACCGAGCGCGCCGATGCGAACCGGGACCGGTCGCTGACGCCGCAGGAGCTCGGCATCCGGCCCGACGACCGGCGGCGCCAGGCCCTGTTCCGTGCCGCCGACGCCGACCGCAGCGGCTCGCTCAGCATGGAGGAGCTGCAGATGTTCTCGGGCTATGCTTTCCGCTTCCACGACACGGACCGCGACGGCGCGCTGCAGCGCGGGGAGGCGCGCCGCGCCGGCCAGCAGCGCCCGCCCGCCGCCCAGCCGGCGGCACAGCCTGCGCGCTGACCGTCCGCGGGCGGCGCCGCTCATCCGGGCGGGCCCTTCTGCATCACGGCGATGCCGACCTGCACCGCGCCGAAGGTCAGGCCGGTGAAGAACCACAGCAGCGCCAGCGGCCAGGGATGCCCGGCCGCGCGCAGCAGCAGCCCGGCCAGCCCGCCCGGATCGGCCCAGAGCAGGGCCAGCACGAAGACCGTGGCGATGCCGAACCCCGCCAGGGCGTGCAGGGCGAGGCCGCGCAGCGCCTCGGCCCAGGGGCCGGAGGGTCGGTCGGGGCGCTGGCCCGGGCGCGGACCGGGGCCCGGCGTCATGCCCGCCCCGCGGCCCCGTGCCCGGGCAGGGCGGCATCGGCGCGCGGCAGGTCCGGCGCCGCCGGGGCCAGGCCATCCGCCGCCGCCCCGATCTCCTCGCGCCAGCCGCGCCGCCGCTCGAGCCAGGCCATGCCCGCCACCAGCAGCACCGCGAAGCCCAGCGCAAGCGCCCAGAAGGGCAGCCCGGTGACATCGGCGAGCGTCAGCTTGCCCGGCCCGCCGCTGAGCAGCAGTGGCTTCAGCGCCGGCTCGAGATAGGTGAAGGCGAGCGCGCCGAGCAGCCCGCCGGCCAGGGTGAACCAGGCATCGCGGTAGCCGGCGCCGAGCTGCGCCGCGACGGTGCCCGGGCAGGCCCCTGCCAGCGCGATGCCGATGCCGAGCAGCAGCCCGCCCGCGACATCCGCCCCGTAGAGCGTCGCCTTCGGGTGCAGCTTCGTCAGCCCGAGGCCATGCAGCGCCGCGAGCAGCACCAGCCCGGTCGCCACGGCGGCGAGGAAGACCTTCAGCATCAGGAAGTTGCGCAGCTGCATCTGGCCGAGGATCACCCCCGGCTCGAACACCCGGGACTTCTCCAGCGCGATGCCGAAGACGAGGCCCATGGCGAGCCCGACGAGGATGGCAGGGAGGAGGGTCATGGCAGGACTCCGTGCGCGGGGCGGTCAGACGCGGCGGAACAGCAGGGTCGCGGCGGCAATGCCGCCGGCGAACATCGCGCCCACCGCGATGAAGGAGCCGAGGGCGAGCTGCGCCATGCCGGAGACGCCATGCCCCGAGGTGCAGCCATCGGCGATGCGCGCGCCGGCCAGCATCAGGAAGCCGGCGACGAAGGCGAGCGCGAAGCGCTGGCCGCGCCCGCCGGTGCCGAGCGCCCGCGCCCAGGCCGGCGCGATGCCGCGGCGCCGCGTGCCGGAGAGGCGCGACGAGAGCAAGGCGCCGAGCGCGATGCCGACGACCACCGCCACCTGCCACCAGGTCTTCGCGCCATCGAGGTGGCGCGCGGCGTAGTCGATGGCGCGCAGGCCGGGATCGAGCGGCTCGGCCAGGCTCGCCGCGACGGTGACGTAGGAGGAGGAGGTGCCGAGCGCCGTCCCGATGAGCAGGAAGGCGGGGACCTGCAGCAGGCCGATCAGGATGCCGGCCAGGTAGGGCGACCAGGCGCGGTCGCGGAGCGAGGGCATGATCGGGTCTCCCGAGGCTGTCGGCCGCCGCCCGGGCGGCCGGGGTTGTTCATGCGCAGGGTGCTGGCGCGGCGGCCCGCATCAGGCCGGCCGCCGCAGCAGGCCGAGCGCCGCATAGGCCGCGACCATGGCGCCGATGCCGCCGGCGACGAAGATCATCGCCACCAGCACCCAGTCCGCCGGCCCGCCGATATCGGCGAAGCCTGAATGCGTCACCGCCTGCATCAGCAGCACCGCGCCGACGCCGCCGGCGAGGCCCACCGCCTCGGCCCAGACCAGGCGGCGCGGGCGCAGGGCGCGGTCGCGCAGCAGCACCAGGAGGAAGCCGAGCGTGGCGAGCACGGCCGCCGCCAGCAGCACCCAGAGCCAGGGGCCGAGCATCTCCTGGAACACCGCCAGGAAGGTGCCGATGTCGAGATCCTTCATCGCCCGCGCCCCCGCTCAGGCCATGCCGCGCAGCATGGCGAGGTAGGTCGGCTTCAGCGCGACCTCCTTCATGATCCAGGTCACCCAGAGCTCCTCGAGCGGCGCGATCACGCCGGGGAAGGAGGGCACCAGGTTGTTGTCGTAGTCGAACTCCACCAGCATCGCCCGGCCGACGCGGGTGATCAGCGGGCAGGAGGTGTAGCCGTTGTAGGCGGCGTCCGAGGTCCTGCCCTGCAGCTGCGCCACGATGTGCTCCACCGCGACCGGCACCTGCCACTTCACGCTGGCCGCGGTCTTGCCCTTCGGCACGCCGGCGACGTCGCCGACGGCGAAGACCTCGGGGAAGCGGCGGTGGCGGAGCGAGGCGCGGTCGACCTCGGCCCAGCCATCGGCCTTGAAGGGGCCCTCCTGCCAGCCGAGCGGGCTGTTCTTCCGCACCGCGTCGGGCGCGCGCATCGGGGGCACGACGTTGATGAAGTCGTAGCCGAGCTCGCGCGGCCCGTCGGCGGTGCGGAAGGTGGCGATGCGGCGGCCGAGGTCGATCGCCTCCAGCTCATGGCCGAAGGCGGTGGCGATGCCGCGCTCGCGGTAGAGCATGCGCACCTTCTCGGCCACGATCGGCACGCTGAACAGCGCCGCCTGCGGCGCGGTGTAGAGCAGCTCGGCCTTCCCCCGCGTGCCGCGCCGGCGCAGCGTGTCGTCGACGAGGAAGGCGTATTTCAGCGGCGCGCCGGCGCATTTCATCTCGGTCGAGGGCCGCAGGAACAGCGCCGTGCCGCCGCGGTCGGCGTAGGCCGACATGGCGCGGAAGGTGGCCGCCGCGGCCTCCGGACTGGCGTAGACCGAGCCCAGTCCGTCCTGGCCGATGCGCGCGACATCCATGCCGCCGATCGCCGCGTAGTCGAGGTGGAGCCCGGTGGCGAGCACCAGGATGTCGTAGGGCAAAGCGCGGCCGGTATCGGTGACGACCTTCCTCGCCACCGGGTCGAACTCGGCCGCGCGCTCCTCGACCCAGCGCGCCGTGGCGGGGACGTAGTCCGCCGTGCTGCCGACGGTGTAGCCGGCCGGCTTCAGCCCGGCGGCGACGAGGGTGAAGCCGGGCTGGTAGAGATGCTCCCGCCGGCGGTCGAGCAGCGTGATCTCGGCGCCCTCAAGCCGCGCGGCGAGGCGCGCCGCCATGGCGAGGCCGGCCGCGCCGGCGCCGGCGATGACGATGCGGGCCCGGGTCTGGACCGCCGCTGCCGGGCGCGGCGCCTGCCCTGCGGCCGCCAGCGCCAGCACCGCCGCCAGCGCGCCGCGCCGTCCCATCGGGGTTGCGGCCAGGCGGCTGAGCTGTTCGTGGGGCATCCCGTCCTCCGGCGTCCTTCAGGCGCGGAGGTCAATAACGGCTCTCTAATGAAGCTGCCTTGATGTAACGCAACCTGCGGCGCGGCAGCCGCTATTCCGGCCGCACGATGAGCGTGGTGCCGTCCACGCCCTCGACCCGCACCCGCACCGGGCCGGCCTCCGGCACGCGGAGGTCGCGCGGCAGCCGGGCCGGCCAGTCGGAATCGCCGACGCGCACGCGCAGCCCGATGCCGCCCTCGCCGATCTGCAGCAGGCCGCTGCGGCCGACCAGGCCGCTTTCCGGCGTGTTCACCGGCCGATGCGCCGGCCGGGCGGCGCGCAGGCGCAGCGCCAGCAGCACGCCCGCGCCGAGCAGCACCAGGAAGACCAGCGTCGTCGCGCCGAAGCCCGGCGCCAGCGCCAGCACGAAAAGGCCGGCGCCGATCGCCGCGAACCCCACCCAGAGCAGGAAGATGCCCGGCAGCGCAAGCTCGGCAGCCAGCAGCAGCAGACCGCCGAGGATCCAGATCAGCCCCGGCTCCACGGTCCGCCGCCCTCGCTGCCCGGGCGGGGCTCGCCGCCGGTCATGGGCAGCGGGCTAGGTCAGCCTCGCCCACGGGCATCCACCTGGCGGTACCGCCAAGCTTTGACCCAGATATGGCGCGCCAGAATCGGCAGTGGCATTCGTAGAAGGTGCGAGCGCACGTAAGCCCAGAACTGAGCAGTTGCTTGCCAGAACCCGACCTCGCCCGGGATGCCACCAAGCAGGCTGGCGGTCAGCGTACGGCGGGTCAACCAGCGCAGCGGATGACGATGCGGCATGACCGTCGCTCGGACAGCGGATGGCAACGACACACCAAGAAGAGTGACGAGATTGTAGAGCGCATGGTTGAGCGCCCAATCCGCTCCAAGTTCTTGAGCGCGGGCGGTCAGGGTGGGCCAGAAATCGGGCTCGTTTGCAGCATTGAGGATGAGGTCGCGCAGGTCAACAAGGTCGCGCAGTCGGTTTGTCATGTCCTCGCCGAAGAGGTGCAGCGCAGAGTGCAGCACGAGGTCGCACGAGGAGAGAACGAAGAGACCACCACCAAGCGGTCTCGCCGCCGCGAGGAGCCTAGCGCCATCGATCGCCAATCCACTGACCGGAGGAAAGATCGTATGGTGCACGTCGAGAGACATATCGCGCTCGGGATGCCAAAGAGGAGGCAGTTCGTGCATCCATTCGCGATAGTACCGGTCGTCATAGGCATCAGCGACCTTAACTTCCCACCCAGCTGCACAAAGAGCAGCCTCCGCTTCAGCCAAACACTCGCGCGGAACAAGGATATCGAGATCGCAGGCCGTGCGTCCCTGCGCCGCCGGCATGTCAGCCGCGAGGTATGCGCCTCCCTTGAGAAGCACAACGGGGAAGCCGCGGCCGCACAGCGCCTCCCTGACCCGGGTTATTTCGTATCGCAGCGCTGCCTGGTTCGCCTCGGCTGCTGCGATTGCAGCCTGGATTTGCCGTTCCGCGCCCGCCGGCACCACGTCGCAGTGGCCGTGGCGCGCGAGTTCCAACCCAAGGCGCGCGAGGAGCCCGTAATAGCGGGCCTCCAGCAAAAGCCGGTTCCATCCCCCGTTGTCGAGACGCAGTGCGCATCGAGGGTCGACCAGTACCTCGAGAAGCAGCTTCATCACTCGGTCGGCAGCCAAGGGCGCAGCTTCGGTATCAGCCACATGCTGGCGCCTCGATGTCATCAAGGAAGTCGAGCATCGCGTCTAGATCGCCGAAGCTTACCGCCTTCGCAGGGCATCGGCGGACGAGATTCCCGACGAGTTCAAACCCGGTGCGCAGCATGAGGGTGTAATTCACCGCGTTGTCCACGATGAGGCGAAACGCTTGGCACTGGGTTAGCGGCGTGACCTCGAGAGCGGCGCCACGAATGAACCGCGGCGTCACGATATGTGCGGGCAAGGCGCTCTCACCGATGCGCGCCACCGCGGCCGGCGGTGGTCTCAAGTAGGCCACGTCGCCCTTTGGCATGCCGCGAAATACGTCGCTGAGCATGCCATCGCCGAACATGCGTCGCGCGATTGAGATCGACTCGTTCTTCAGTGCCACCGGCCGCGCCAGCGGAAGCAGTCTGGCATCTGCAGGCCGAATTACGGCCGTCTCATCGCTCAGCAGCCGCCAGCCGCGCGCGAGCATCGCCATGCATAGCGTGCTCTTTCCAGAGCCGGATGGCGCTGGAAGGATTACGGCGCGGCCACGGCGTTCGAGCGCTGCCGCGTGGACCATCAGGCAGTCGGGGCCACTACCTATCACGGCCCAGTTGAAGCAGCTCTCGAGCATGACGAGCGAGGCCTGCGCGCCAAGGGGCAAGAATGCGACACGCCCGTCGACATAGCCCTGGACCTTCGGCATGATCATGCGGCGTAGCGGCGAAGTGTACCGAACCGAAATCATGCAATCGTCTATGCGGGACCGCTCAGGCAGCACATGGTCGGCATACATGGCTGCAAACTGAGGAATGAGTTGCTCGACCTTCGTCGTGACGCGGACACTGAGCCTCCCAAGCTCGAGCTGTACGCCATCACTCCCCATACGTTCTCGAAGATCTGGAATCGGTATTTCAGCCAGCCTCACGCTGGCACCCGTTCAACAATATCGCGCTCGAGAAGCAGCTTGAGTACAGCAGCTACCGAATCAGGATTGATCTCCGCCTCGGAAACTCCCCACCGGCCTGCCAGTGCTTTGATCAATCCGTCTATTGAGCATGCCTCTGACGACAGTATATTGAATACGACAGATGCGGCGGGATCGAGAAACAATGTTCTGCCAGAGCTTTTGCTATACAAGATCGCCTCACCTCCCTCCGCGAAGATGGCAAAATCTGCGCGGCACGCGTGCCAAATAGGCGAGCAGGAGACAAGGAGAGCGCTGGGAACATGCATACCACTACCTAGTAGTGGAGGTCTTGCTCACCCCGGGCTGGGCACCTGATGCACCCGCGCTCGTCGTCGCCCAGGCCTTCCGACCAAGAGTCAGGACGGTTACACCCGTCGCTCCGGCCGTAGTGCTCGCCTTGAGGAAGCTGCGTCGCGCCGTGGCCTCGGCCGCAGCGCTTGATCCGGTGCTGTCTTCCCGCTTCGGATGATCCCCGGTCGCCATGATGACCTCGCTTGTGGGCTCTACATTTGCCTTTCTAGGCATTTTTGGGACGCGCGCAACGCGAAACGCAATTCATGCGGGCGAGGCCGTCCCCAGCGATGCTCGGGGTCTTTGTCGGCCCGCATCCGCGCAGCTTAGGCCGTACCGCCTCCACTATTCCGGCCGCACGATGAGCGTGGTGCCGTCCACGCCCTCGACCCGCACCCGCACCGGGCCGGCCTCCGGCACGCGGAGGTCGCGCGGCAGCCGGGCCGGCCAGTCGGAATCGCCGACGCGCACGCGCAGCCCGATGCCGCCCTCGCCGATCTGCAGCAGGCCGCTGCGGCCGACCAGGCCGCTTTCCGGCGTGTTCACCGGCCGATGCGCCGGCCGGGCGGCGCGCAGGCGCAGCGCCAGCAGCACGCCCGCGCCGAGCAGCACCAGGAAGACCAGCGTCGTCGCGCCGAAGCCCGGCGCCAGCGCCAGCACGAAAAGGCCGGCGCCGATCGCCGCGAACCCCACCCAGAGCAGGAAGATGCCCGGCAGCGCAAGCTCGGCAGCCAGCAGCAGCAGACCGCCGAGGATCCAGATCAGCCCCGGCTCCACGGTCCGCCGCCCTCGCTGCCCGGGCGGGGCTCGCCGCCGGTCATGGGCAGCGCTCCGCGCGGCGCGCCGCCACCGCCGCGGGGCGGCCCCTCGCCCACCGGCCGCAGCATCTCGAGCGCCGCGGCGACGCCGCCGGCGAGCCCCGACGCCTCCATCGGCACCACCACCAGCTTGCTGGCGGGGTTGGCGCCCAGCGCCTCGAAGGCCTTCACGTAGCGGTCGGAGATGAAGTAGCGCAGCGCGTCCACCCCGGCACCCGAGGCGGCGCCGGCCACCATGCGCGTCGCCTCCGCCTCGGCCTGGGCCATGCGCTCGCGCGCCTCGGCGTCGCGGAAGGCAGCCTCGCGCCGGCCCTCGGCGGCGAGGATCAGCGCCGCCTTCTCGCCCTCGGCCCGCACCACCGTGGCGCGGCGCTCGCGCTCGGCGGTCATCTGCAGGTTCATCGCGCGCACCAGGTTCTCCGGCGGCTCGACCTTGCGCAGCTCGATGCGGCTGATCTTCATGCCCCAGGGCTCGGTCGCGCCGTCGAGGATGGTCAGCAGGGAGGAGTTGATCCGCTCCCGGCTCGACAGCGTCTGGTCGAGGTCGAGCTCGCCGATCACCGCGCGGATATTGGTCATGGTCAGCGCGGTCAGCGCCTGCTGCTGGTCCTGCACCGCATAGGCGGCCTTCGCCGGCTCCATCACCCGGTAGTAGACGATGCCGTCCACCGCGACCGAGGCGTTGTCGCGCGTGATCACCGACTGCTCGGGGATGTCGAGCACCACCTCCTGCACGTTCAGCCGCCGCCCGATGCGGTCGACGAAGGGGATGATCAGGTTCAGGCCGGGCTGCAGCAGGCGGGTGAAGGCGCCGAAGCGCTCGACGGTCCAGACCTCGCCCTGCGGCACGGTCTTGATGCCCTGCCAGACGGTGACCACCGCCAGCACGAGCACGGCGACAAGCACGATGGTCACGTCGGTCATCGGGCGGGGTCCCTCCCAGCGACCGCCAGGATACAGGCCCTGTCACGCCGCGGCGAGGCGCCCGAAGACCGCGGCCGAGTCGGCATCGGCGGGGAAGAACAGCTTGATGCGCAGCTCCTCCAGCGTGACGTCCTGCGGCGTGCCGAAGGTGGACAGCATGCTCATGTAGGCGAGGCGCAGCGGGCCCTTGCGCAGCCTGACCGTCATCGCCGGGCCCGCCGGCGCCAGCGGCTCCGCCCGGCGCAGCGCCGGCACGCCGGGATAGGCCATCAGCTCCGCCAGCAGCTGCGCCGCCC
>CAYNYQ010000134.1:0-3306 GCA_964401305.1 uncultured Acetobacteraceae bacterium
GGCTGCGCGTCCCGGCCCTGCGCGGCGACGCGGCGCGGCTCGCGGCGCTCGCCGCCGCGCTGCGCACCCTGCCCGGCGTCACCGGTGCCGCGGCGGGGCCGCTGACCGGCACGCTGCTGCTGCACCACACGGGACCCTTCGAGGTGCTCGGCGCGGCGGCCGGGGCGCAGGGGCTTCTCCGCGTCGCCGACACGCCGGGCCCCGCCGCCGCGGAGGCCGCGCCCCGCTCCGACCCGGCGGTGATGCTGCCGGCGGCCGGGGCGCTGCTGTGGTCCGTGCTCGCGGTAGTGCAGCTGCTGCGGCGGGAGGCGCTGCCGCCGGCCATGACCCTGGGCTGGCAGGCGCTCGGCTTCGCCCGCCAGGCGCTGCACCGGGCCGAGGGGGCCGACGCCGCGGCACCCGAGCCGGAAGGCGCCGAGACCGGCTGACCGCGCCGCCCCGGCACCCGGGCGCGCATCCTCGGCCGTGCGGGGCGATCCTGGCCGCCTGGCCTTTCCGCGCGCCCGTCATCCCGGGCGGGCCGTTCCAGCCCGACGCGCCCCGGCCGCCGGGCCGCCTCAGCGCGTCGCCGCCAGCGCCTCGGCGAGGTCCGTCGTCTCCCAGGGCAGGTCGAGCTCGGCCCGCCCCACCTGGCCATAGGCGGCGAGCGGCCGCAGGAAGCCGCCCGGCGCCGCGGCCACCCGCCCGGGCAGCCCGAGCCGCCGCAGCAGCGGGCCGGGGCGGAAATCGGCGACGGCGGCCAGCCGCGCCGCCAGCGCCTCGTCCGGCACGGTGCCGGTGCCGAAGGCGTGCACGCGCAGGCTCGCCGGCGCCGCCCGGCCGGCGGCGTAGCAGAGATGCACCTCCGCCCGCCGCGCCAGCCCCGCCGCCACCAGCGCCTTGGCCGCCCAGCGCGCCGCATAGGGGCCGAGCCGGTCGATGCTGCCGAGGTCCTTGCCGGACAGCGCCGCCTGCGGCTGGCGCGAGAACTCGCCATAGGTGTCGATGCCGGGCTTGCGCCCGGTCAGCCCGGGATGCGTCGCCGGCCCGCCGCCGCGGCCGAAGCCGCCCGGGTTGAGCAGCACCGCCGCCTCCGCCGCCAGGCGCAGCGGCGCGGCGGCGAAGGCCGGCGCCAGCACCGCCGGCCCGAGCCGCTCCGGCAGCGCCGCCAGCGCCGCCGGCGTGCCGCCGCAGACCAGCGTCACCCCGGCGACCCGCACCGGCCGCCCCGCCTCGTAGGCCACCGCCACCTGCGCCTTGGCATCCGGCGAGACGCCCGACCCGAGCGCGCCCGCGGCCCGCGCCGCGTCGAAGGCGCGGGCGACGCGATGCGCCAGCATGATCGGCATCGGCATCAGCTCGGGCGTGTCGTCGCAGGCGAAGCCGAAGGCGTTCACGTGCTCGTCCGCCACCGGGTCCGCCGCGGCGCGCCCTGCCTCGCCGAGCTCGGTCAGGCTGGTGAGGATGCTGCAGCGCCGGGCGTCGAAGCCCTCGCCGCCGGGGGCCGGGCCGTAGCCCGCCTCCTCCAGCGCCTGGCGCGCCAGGCCCGGCATGTCCACCGCCGTGCCGCGGCGCGCGGCGATGCGCGCGGCGAGGAAGACGATGCCGCTGGCGACCGCGCATTCCACCTCGGCCGCGGCGCCCGGGTCCTGGCGCAGCAGCGCGTCCACCACGGCATCGGCGATGCCGTCGCAGAGCTTGTCCGGATGCCCGGGCGTGACGGATTCCGACGCGAAGACGTGCTCAGCCGGCATGTGCGGTCTCCTCGTCGGGGGGATTGCGGCGCGGCGCCCCGCGGGCGGCCGCCGTGATGGCCTCGTTCGCCGCCAGCGCGCCGAAGCCGGCCGCCAGCGCCGCCAGCAGCCCGCCCGGCCCGAGCGGGCCAAGGCCGAGCAGCCGCCGCAGCGGCGGCAGCGCCTGCGCCGCCACCTGCAGCGCGACGCCGCCGCCGACCGCGGCGAGCAGCATGCGATTGGGCGGCCGGCGCCGCGGATCGAGCGTGGCGTCCAGCCCCTGCCGCTCAGAACGGCAGGCCAGGGCGTGCAGCAGCTGCGCCAGGGTGATGGCATGGAAGGCGGCCGGCGCGCCGGCCTGGCCGCGCCCGGCGGCGAGCTGCGCCGCCAGCGTCGCCGCCGCGATCACCGCCCCCTCGCGGCCGATGCGCGCCATCGCCGCGTGCCCCAGCAGCCGGGCGCCGGGCGGGCGCGGCGGCCGCTGCAGCTCGTCGCCCTCCGGCGGGTCGAGGCCGAGGGCCAACGCCGGCGCCACGTCCGAGAGCAGGTTCAGCCAGAGCAGTTGCAGGGGCGAGAGCGGCGCCTCGAGCCCCGCCGTCGCGGCGCCCAGCATCACCAGGCTCTCCGAGAGGTTGGTCGAAACGAGATAGCGCAGCACCTTGGCGATGTTGCCGGTGGTGGCGCGGCCGAGCGCAAGGGCGTGCAAAATGCCCTCCAGCGCGTCGTTCTCCAGCACGATGTCGGCGGCCTGGCGCGCCACCGCGCTGCCGGCGCGGCCCATGGCGATGCCGACATCGGCGGCGCGCAGCGCGGGGCCGTCGTTCACCCCGTCCCCGGTCATCGCCACCACCGCGCCGCCGGCCTGCAGCGCCCGCACCACGGCGAGCTTCTGCGAGGGGCTGACGCGGGCGAAGGCATCGGCGCGGGGGGCGAGCGCGGCCAGCACCTCGGGCCGGGCGGTGTCGAGCTGGCCGGCCTCGAGCACGGTGATCTCCGGCCCGCCGCGGCCGAGGCCGAGTTCGCGCGCGATGGCGATCGCCGTCGCCGCCTGGTCGCCGGTGATCATGGCGGTGCGCAGCCCGGCGCCGTGCAGCGCCGCGATCGCCGCCCGCGCATCCGGGCGCAGCGGGTCGGCAATGCCGGCCAGGCCGCACCAGACGAGGCCCTGCTCCGCCGGCGCCACGCCCTCGGCGAAGGCGACGCCGAGCACGCGCAGCGCGCGGCCGGCCATGGCGTCGTTGGCGGCGCGGATGGCGCCGCGCTCGGCCTCGGTCAGCGGCGCCGTGTCGCTGCCCTCGAGCCGCCGGTCGCAGAGCGCCAGCATCTCCACCGGGTCACCCTTGAGGGCGAGCAGGCGCTGGCCGTCCGCCAGGGCGTGCAGCGTGGCCATGCGCTTGCGCCCCTCGGCGCGCGGCGTGGTGGCCAGCCGCGGATGCGCCGCCCGCAGCGCGCCGATATCGGCGCCGAGCGCCTGGGCGGCGCGCAGCAGCGCCGTCTCGGTGGGCGAGCCCTCCGGCCCCGCGGCGGTGGGCATGGCGTCGCTGCAGAGCGCGGCCAGCGCCAGCAGGCGCCGCGCCTCGGCCGTGGCGGCGTC
>CAYNYQ010000134.1:3406-9039 GCA_964401305.1 uncultured Acetobacteraceae bacterium
GGTCAGCGTGCCGGTCTTGTCGAGGCAGAGCACGCCGACCGCGCCCAGCGTCTCCGTCGCGTCGAGCCGGCGCACCAGCACGCCCTGGCGCCGCATCTGGCGGATCCCCACCGCGAGCGTGGTGGTGGCGACCGCCGGCAGCCCCTCCGGCACCGCCGCGACGGCCAGGGCGATGGCCGACTTCACCGTGGGCAGCAGCGCCCGGCCCCGCAGCAGGCCGAGGCCCAGCACGGCAAGGCAGATCGCCCCGTTCACCCCGACCAGCCGCCGGCCGAGCCCGGCCAGCTCCTGCTGGATCGGCGTCGGCGGCGGGCGGAGGCTGCCGAGCAGCGCCTGGATGCGGCCGAGCTCGGTCGCCGGGCCCGTGGCGACCACCAGGGCGCGGCCGGCCCCGCCGGTCACCGCGGTGCCCCGGTGCAGCATGCCGGGGCGCTCGCCCAGCGGCGCATCGGCCGGTGCGGCGCCCGGCTGCTTGGCGACCGGCAGGCTCTCCCCGGTCAGCGCCGATTCGTTGACCGTCAGCGCCGCGGCGTCGAGCAGCCTGGCATCGGCGGGCACCAGCGCCCCGGGCTCGACCAGCAGCAGGTCGCCGGGGACGAGCTGCTCGGGCGGCAGCAGGCGGGGTGCGCCGTCGCGCAGCACCGGCACGGGCGGGGCGGCGCCGTCGTCGAGGGCGAGGATGGTGCGCTCGGCCTGGCGCTCGGTCGCCGTGGCGATGGCGGCATTGGCCGCGACCACGCCGAGGATGACCGCGGCATCGGCCAGCCCGCCGGTGGCGAGCGAGACCAGGGCCGAAAGGCCGAGCAGCAGCACGGGCAGCGAGGCGAGCTGCTCGGCCAGGATCGCCGCGACGCCGCGCGGCCGCGGCCGCGGCAGGGCATTGGGGCCGTGGCGCCGCAGCCGCTCCATGGCTTCTGCCGCGGCAAGGCCGGCCTCCCCCGCCGCCAGCGCGGCGAGCAGCGCGCCGGGGTCGAGGGTGTGCCAGGGCAGGGAGGGGGCGGCGGCGGCCTCGGCCGGGGCGGGGCCGCCGGCGGCGTGCCGCGCCAGCCGCGCCGCATCCCAGCCCGGCCCGTGGTGCAGCAGGACCGAGCCGGTGCGCGGATCGGCCGTGACCAGCTCGACCCCCGGCGCCGCCCGCAGCCGCTGCGCCAGCGCCGCCATGCCGGCCGGGTCGCCCCGCAGCGCGCGCAGCCGCAGCCGCACGCGGCCCGGTACCGCGGCATGGCGTATCTCGACCTCGAGGGGAGCAGTCGGCATGGCGCCCGCGGCGGTGACGGGCGGAGCCTAGGCCGGTGCGGCGCCGGCCGCGTTGCGCCGGCGCAATCCGGGCGTGCGGGGGGCTCAGCCCCGCGGCGGCCAGTCGGCGCGGGGCATCGCCGCCATGGCGTCGAGGTCGGGTTCCGCCGTCGCGCCGAGGCCGGGCACGTCGAGCGAGCCGAGCTCCAGCACGCCGTCCCGGATCAGCAGGCGCGGGCCGCGCGGCGTGTCGGCGTAGAGATCGGGGTGCGCCTCCATGAAGCGCACCGCCTCGGCCCGCGGGCGGCCGTTGAAGCCGTCGATGAAGTGGTGGCCGTTGCGCTCGACGTGGGTGAGGCCCATCAGCGCCACCAGCGCGAGGTCCTGCTGCACGCAGAGGCCGGCGAGCGTGGTCAGGTCCTCGCCCGAGAGGAAGAAGCGCGGCTCGGCCTCCGCCGCGTTCCAGGCGCGGCAGCGCGCGAGGTTGACCAGGCTGCGCCAGATCCCCTTGCAGGCCTTGCTCGACACGCCGGCATAGCCGAGGCCGCGCGCGGTGACGAAGGCATCGAGCGGCCCGTCGCTCTCGTCGATGATGACGGGCCGCGCCGCGGCCAGCGCGGCCATGGAGGTCTCGAGCGCGCGGGCGCGCTTGACCGGCTGCTCGATGAAGAGGATCGAGCCGCAGAGGCGCGCCAGCCGCGGCTCGGCGGCCATCGCGCGCCAGAGCTCCGCCGCGCCCTCGGCATCGGCGTATTGCTCGTTGCCGTCGAGCGAGGCGTGGTAGCCGCCATGCAGCAGCGGCCCGTCCAGCACCGCGGCGATGCGGCAGAGCCGGTCGACATCGGCGCGGACATCGCCGGCGACCTTCAGCTTCCAGTACCGGTGGCGATAGGTGGCGGCGACCTCCTCCAGCGTCTCCGGCAGGCCGTCCTCGACGCGCTCGGCCTGGTCGGCGGCGGTGATGGGATCGACCAGCCCGACCGTATGCCGCGCATGGATGCGCCGCGCCGGCGCGAGGGAGGCGAGCATCGCGGCGAAGTCGTAGCCGGGCAGGTCGGGGATGGCAGGATGCGCCGCCATGCCGCCGATGTTCGCACGCATGCCGGCGAAGAAGGAAAGGCCGTGCAGCTTGAGCAGCGCATCCAGCGCCGCGCGGTCGAGCAGCGCCGTGCCGTAGCTGGCGACCAGCGGCCCCAGCGCCTCCCGCCCGCAGGCGGCGACGTGGTCGGCATAGCGGTCGGCGAAATGGCCGAAGGCGGTGTTCGGCCCGGCGGCGAGCGCGCCCGCCTCGGCGATCTCCAGCGCGCGGCGGAGCTGGTCGAGGTTCTGCGCGTCCGACAGCGCCGGGTCCTTGTCGAACCACTTGGCGGCGAGGGTTTCCGCCGCGACGCCCCAGCCCTCGCGCCCGTCGGCGAGGCGGATGCGCACGCGCACCACCGCCTGGCGGCCTTCGGTCACGGTGATGACGCCGAAGCGGAAGGGCAGGCGCAGCGTGAAGGGCCATTCGCGGCGCTCCACCGCGACGATGCTGAACCGGGGTGGGGTTGCCGTCTGGCGCGGCCGATTCAGAGCTCCAGGCTCCGCCTTCCGCTCATCGGACGCGCTCATGGGACGGACTCCATCACGCCGTGCAGGTAGCCGGCCGCGCGGGCGGCGCAGGTCGGGCCATCGGGCCGGTAGTCGAAGGGCTCGACCCCGCACCAGCCGGCATAGCCGCCCCGCCGCAGCACGCCGAGGATCGGGCCGAAGCGGTCCGCGCCCTGGCCCGGCGCGCCGCGGTTGCGGTCGTTGAGGTGGACATGCGCGATCAGGCCGGAGGGCAGGTGCCGCTCCAGCAGCGCCGCGGCGGGCTCGGCCTCGCCGTTACCGGCGGCGCAGACATCGAGCATGGTGCGCAGCGCCGGGTTGCCGATGCGGCGGACGATGCCGATGGCCTCGGCGACCGTCGTCGCCCAGTTGGTCTCGCGCGCGGCCAGCGGCTCCAGGCAGTAGGTGAGGCCCGCAGCCGCCGCCCAGTCCCCGGCGCGGGCCATCGCTTCCTCGGCGCGCGCCGCATCGCCCTCCGCCGTGACGTGCCGCTGCCCAGGCGAGCCATGCACCAGGTAGGCGCAGCCGAGATCGGCGGCGAGGCCGATGAGCCGCTGCATCACCTCGAGCGTCGCCGCGCGCACCGCGGCATCGGCGGTGGTGATGGAAAGCCCGGCGGGCGCGACCAGCAGCCAGTGCAGGCCGGTGACCGCGATGCCGGCATCGGCGGCGGCGCGGCGCACCGCGGCCCGGCGCCCGGCGGGGAGGGTGTGCGGCGCCTCGGCATCCAGGGTGAAGGGTGCGATCTCGATGCCGCCATAGCCGAGCCCCGCCGCCAGCGCGCATTGCGCGGCGATGTCGAGCTCCTTGATCACCTCGTTGCAGAGCGTCAGGCGCATGGCGGGATCTCCACGACCTGCCCCTCCTGCGCCGAACGCCGGGCGGCGTCCAGGATGGCGAGCGGCCGCACCCCGCCCTCGGCGAGGTCCGGGCCCCGCGGCACGCGGGTCTCGATGGCGGCGAGGAAGGCCGCGAGCTCGGCCGCGACCACCGTGACGGGATCGGCGGCCGGGATGGGCGGCGTCTCGCGCGGCGCATGGCCGGGCACCCAGGCGCCGCTTGCGCCCGGCGCGTGGCGGCCGCGGCGCAGCACCAGGGTCTCGGCGGCGAAATCCACCTCGGCCAGGGCGTCGCGCCCGGCGAGGATCACCTCCTTCCGCGTCTCCGCGCCGGGCACCACGGCATCGGGCCAGCGGCCGGGCAGCACGCAGCCGGCCTCGATCAGCCCGACGAGGCCGGAGGCGAAGCGGAGCTGGATCACCGCCAGGTCCTCCCGCCCGCGGCCGAGCGGATCGGCCGCTTGCGCGAAGACCGCGACCGGCGCCTCGCCGGCAAGCCAGGGCAGCAGGTCGGCGAAGTGGACGGCATCGTTCAGCAGCGCCCCGGAATCCGCCCGCGCCCGCTTCAGCCCCGACATGCGCGCCGCCAGGTAGTGCAGCGGGCCGAACGCGCCCGCCGCCACCATGGCGCGCAGCGCCTGGGCCTTCGGGTGGAAGCGGAAATAGAGGCCGAGCTGTGCGATGCGCCCGCGCGCGGCGGCCAGCGCGGCGAGGGACGCGGCCTCCGCCGCCGTCTCCGTTGCCGGCTTCTCGAGGAAGAGGTCGAGCCCGGCCGCCAGCACCCGGGCGGCGAGCGCGGCGTGGGTCGGCACCGGCGTCGCCACGATGGCGGCGCGGCAGGCGGCGAGGCCCGCCTCGAGCGAGGGCGCGAAGCAGAGGCCGGGGCAGGCGGCGCGCATGGCGGCGTCGGGCTCCAGCCCCAGCACCCGGTCGGCCAGGCCGAGCCGCGCCAGGGCGGCCAGGTGCACCCGCCCGAAGGCGCCGCAGCCGATCAGCAGGATGTCGGGATCGTGCCGCGCCATGGCCGAGGATGGGGCGCGCCGCCCCCCCCGGAGTCAAGCGCCGCGGCGCCCGGGCGGAGCCTGGCTTGACGCCGGGCGGCGGCACGCGGAGCGTTGGCGCGCCATGCCCGATCCCGCGCCGCTCGCCGAGGCCGACCTCCCCCGCGCCGCCGCGCTTTCGGCGCTGGTCGGTTGGAACCAGACGCTGGACGACTGGCGGATCTTCCACCGGCACGGCGCGGTGATGGCGCTGGACGACGGCGATGCCGCGGCGCTGGCGGCCACCGCCGCGACGCTGCCCTTCGGTGCCGGCGTCGCCTGGATCTCCATGGTGCTGGTGCGGCCGGACCGCCGGCGCGCCGGGCTGGCGACCGGGCTGATGGGCTGGGCGGTGGAGCGGCTGCGCGCGGCGGGGATGCCCTGCATCGCGCTGGACGCCACGCCGGCGGGGCGGGAGGTCTATCGCCGGCTCGGCTTCCGCGACCTCTGGGGCTTCGCGCGCTGGGCGCTGCCGGCCGGCCTGCCGGCCGAGGCGGGCATCGCGCTGCGGCCGCTGCGCGAGGCCGACTGGCCGGCGTTGCTGGCGCTCGACGCGGCGGCCTTCGGGGCGCCGCGCGAATTCCTGCTGCGCGACCTGGCCCGGCGCTGCCCCGACGCGGCGCTGGTGGTGGAGGTGCCGGGCGGCGGCCTCGCCGGCGCGCTGCTGGCGCGCGACGGCGTGCGGGGGCCGCAGCTCGGGCCGCTCTGGGCGACGGAGCCGGCGGTGGCGCGGGCGCTGCTCGCCGCCGGGGCGGCCGCCTGCCCCGGCGCGGTGGCCGACATCCGCGACGAGGCGCTCGCTGCCTGGGCCGGGGCGCGGGGCGCGACGCTGCAGCGGCCCTTCACGCGCATGGCGCTCGGCGCGGGGGTGCCCGGCGCGGCGGCGGGCATGCCGCTGCTGGCCGGGCCGGAATTCGGCTGAGGCGGTGCG
>CAYNYQ010000134.1:9139-12104 GCA_964401305.1 uncultured Acetobacteraceae bacterium
GCGCTTGACGCCCGCTCGGCCCGCGCAGCACGATGCGCGGTAACCACCGGGTTACCGGAACGACAGGAGGGGAAGCATGCGTCGTCGTGACATCCTGGCGGCGGGCGCCGCCGCGCTCGCGCTGCCCGGCGTCGCCGCCCGGGCCCAGGCCTGGCGGCCGGATCGCCCGGTCACGATCATCGTCCCCTGGGCCGCCGGCGGCTCCACCGACCAGATGGCGCGCATCGTCGCGGTCGAGCTGGAGGAGGCGCTGGGGCAGAAATGGGTGGTGGTGAACCAGCCCGGCGCCTCCGGCTCGATCGGCACGCGCAATGCCATGCAGGCGGCCAAGGACGGCATGACCTGGGCCGCGGGGGCGGCGATCGACATCGGCTGCTACCGCGTGCTGGGGCTGCTCGACAGCGGGCTCGACGACTGGAACCTGTTCTTCGCGGTGGCCAACGTGAACACCATCGCGGTCAACCCGAACGCACCCTTCAAGGATTTCGGCCAGCTGCTGGAGGCGATGAAGAGCCGCGGCAACATCGCCGTCGCCACCGCCGGCCAGTCCAGCGCCGGGCGCAACGTGATGGAGGCGGTGCGCGCCGCCGCCCCCGGCACCAACTATCGCATGGCGCCCTATGACGGCGGCAACCCGGCCGTGCTGGCGGCGGTGGCGGGGGAGACGCCGGTGGTGGCGCAGCTGCTGGTCGAGATGGCGGAGATGATCCGCGGCCGGCGCCTGGTGCCGCTGGCGGTGCAGGCGGAGCAGCCGGTGACGCTGCAGGGCTTCGGCGAGATCCCCTCCCTCCGGCAGTGGCTGCCGAACATCCCGGCGCCGCTGAACTATTTCGGCATCTGGTGCCCCAAGGGCACGCCCGAGCCCGTGGTGCAGACGGTCGCGCAGGTCTGGCGCGAGCGCATCGCCAATTCGCAGCGGCTGAAGGATTATGCGCAGCAGCGCGCGGCGGTGTTCACGCCGCTGCAGCTGGCCGAGGCGCGGGAGAAGGCCTGGGTGGCGGTGCGCCAGACCGCCTGGCTCTACCACGATGCCGGGCAGAGCAAGGCCGCGCCGGACACGGTGGGCATCCCGCGGCTCTGATGCCGGGGCGCGGCGCCGATCCGGCCTTCGGCCTCGGCTGGGTGGCGCTGGGCGGGGCGATCGCCGTCGGCGCCTGGCGGATGGACCGGCTGGAGGCGCAGGGCGTCGAGCCCTATGCCGTGCCGGGCCTGCTGCCGGGGCTGCTCGGCCTGCTGCTCGCCGCCTTCGGGCTGGCGCTGGCGCTGCGCCGGCGGCCCGCCCCGGGTGAGCAAGGCACGAGCGTCGAGGACGGGCACGCGGAGGGCGCCGCCGAGCCCTGGCGCGCGGTGCTGGCGGTGCTGCTGGTGGCGGGCTTCGTGCTCGGCCTGCTCGGCCGCGGCCCGCCCTTCTGGCTGGCCGCCTTCGTCTTCGTCTTTCTCGGCATCCTGCTCTTCGAATGGCCGGAGCGGCGGCGCGCCGGCACGCTGGCGCGCGGCGCGGCGCGCGCGGCGCTGGTCGCGGCCGGGGCGAGTGCCGCCATCACCCTGGTCTTCCAGGAGATCTTCCTGGTCCGGCTGCCCTGATGCCGGAGGGGCTTGTGCCGGAGGGGCTGCTCGCGCTCGGCCGCGCGCTCGGCGGCTTCATGGACCCGGTCTCGCTGGGCTACGCCTTCGGCGCGACGCTGCTCGGCATCATGGTCGGCGTGCTGCCGGGGCTCTCGGCGACGCTGGCGATCTCGCTGCTGACGACGCTGACCATCAAGCTGCCGCCGAACGATGCCATCCTGGTGCTGGTCTCGGCCTATGTGGGCGCGATCTATGGCGGCAGCCGCACGGCGATCCTGCTGAACATCCCGGGCACGGCGGCGAATGCGGCGGCCTGCATCGACGGCTACCAGTTGGCGCGCCAGGGCAAGGCCGGGCGGGCGATGGGCATCGCCACCACGGGCTCGGTCGCCGGCTCGGTCTTCGGCATCCTCTGCCTCGCCAGCATCACGCCCTGGCTGGCCGAGCGCGCGCTCGCCTTCCAATCCTACGAGTTCTTCTGGCTGGCGCTGCTCGGCGTGCTGATGTCGGGCACGGTGGTGGGCGGCGATCCGCTGAAGGGCTGGATCATGGGCGTGCTCGGCCTGGTCGCCGCGCAGATCGGCCAGGACGGCATCCATGCGCATGAGCGCTTCGCCTTCGGCGACCCCGACCTCGCCGGTGGCCTCTCGCTGATCCCGACGCTGGTCGGCGCCTTCGGCTGCGCCGAGGTGCTGACGGTGATGGCCGAGCGCGCGGCGCGGCCGACGCTGCACCCCGTCGATTCCATCCTGCCGCGCCTGCGCGACGTCGTGCGCTACTGGCGCACCATCCTGCGCTCGGGCGCGATCGGCGTGACCATCGGCATCCTGCCAGGCGTCGGCGAAGACATGGCCGCCTGGTCCAGCTATGCCGCCGCCAAGCGCGCGAGCCGCGAGCGCGCGCAGTTCGGCCAGGGCAGCGTCGAGGGGCTGATCGCCGCCGAGACCGGCGACAATGCCGCCATTCCGGGTGCGATGGTGCCGGCGCTCGCGCTCGGCGTGCCGGGCAGCGCGCCGGCGGCGGTGCTGCTGGCGGCGATGATCATCCACGGCGCCAATCCCGGGCCGATGCTGATGATCCAGCAGCCGCAGTTCATCTACGACGTGGTGGCGATGAACCTGCTGGCGACCCTGGCGATGCTGGTCTTCGGCCTGACCCTGGTGCGGCCGCTGCTGGCGGTGCTGGCGGTGCCGCGCAGCGTGATCATGCCGATCGTGCTCGTGCTCTGCGCCGTCGGTGCCTTCGCCATCGCCTCGCGCCTGTTCGACGTCTACATCATGCTGGCGATCGGCGTGGTGGGCTTCGCGCTGCGCCGCTTCGGCTACCCGATGGCGCCCTTCGTGCTGGGCCTGGTGCTGGGCGACCTGCTCGACAAGAGCCTCCGCCGCGGCCTGGTGCT
>CAYNYQ010000135.1:0-12035 GCA_964401305.1 uncultured Acetobacteraceae bacterium
TCGAGCAGGGCGAGCTGCGCGCCGTCATCGGCCCGAACGGCGCCGGCAAGACGACGATGATGGACGTCATCACCGGCAAGACCCGCCCGACCGAGGGCGTGGTGCAGTTCCGCGACATCGACCTCACCCGGCTCGACGAGGCGGCGATCGCCACCCTCGGCATCGGCCGGAAGTTCCAGAAGCCCACGGTCTTCGACGCGCTGACCGTCTTCGAGAACCTCGAGCTGGCGCTGCGCGCGCCGCGCGGCCCCTGGGCCTGCCTGCGCTGGGTGCTGGGCAACGAGGCGCGGCGGCGGATCGAGGCGACGATGGAGGAGATCGGCCTCGCCGCCCGCGCCGCCGACACCGCCGCGATCCTCAGCCACGGCCAGCGGCAATGGCTCGAGATCGGCATGCTGCTGATGCAGGACCCGGAGGTGCTGCTGGTGGACGAGCCCGTCGCCGGCATGACCGACCAGGAGACCGAGCATACCGCCGGCCTGCTGCGCCGCATCTGCGACGGGCGGCGCAGCGTGGTGGTGGTGGAGCACGATCTCGAATTCGTCCGCGCGCTCGGCTGCAAGGTCACGGTCCTGCACGAGGGCACCATGCTCTCCGAGGGCTCGATCGACCACGTGCAGAACGACCCGCGGGTCGTCGAAGTCTATCTCGGGCGCTGAGCGATGCTGCGCGTGGAATCGATCGATCTGTCCTACGGCGCCAGCCGCTGCCTGCGGGGCGTCAGCCTGGAGGCCGATCCGGGGCGGATCACCTGCGTGCTCGGCCGCAACGGCGTCGGCAAGTCCAGCCTGATGCGCGCCATCGTCGGGCTGGAGCGCATCCAGGGCGGGCGCATCCTCTGGGAGGGACGCGACGTCTCGCGCCTGGCGCCTGCCGAGCGGGCGCGCGCGGGCATCGGCTACGTGCCCCAGGGCCGCGAGATCTTCCCCTTCCTCACCGTGCAGGAGAACCTCGAGACCGCGCTCGCCGCCGCGCCGCGCGGCGCGAAGGTGCCGGAGGAGGTCTTCGCCCTCTTCCCCATCCTCAAGCAGTTCCTGCGCCGGCGCGGCGGCGATCTCTCGGGCGGGCAGCAGCAGCAGCTCGCCATCGCCCGTGCGATGACCGCCCGGCCACGGCTGCTCATCCTCGACGAGCCCACCGAGGGCATCCAGCCCAACATCATCAAGGACATCGCGCGGGTCATCCGGCTGCTGGCGCGGGAGCGCAACTTCGCCGTCGTGCTGGTCGAGCAGTATTTCGAGTTCGCCCGCGATCTGGCCGACCGCATCGCGGTCATGGTCCGCGGCGAGGTGGCCCTCGGCGGCCCGGTCGAGGCGCTCGAGGACGAGGCGGTCAGGCGGCTGCTGACGGTCTGACGCCCCGGCTGCGCAGGGCCGGGTGCGGCTGCGCGGGCTGGCGGCCTGGTGGTTCCGGGGCGTCGCGCATGTCTGGTTCCTGATCTGCGCGCGCCGCCGCATCGTGGTCTCGATCGACCGGCTCTGGAGCTACCTGGCCCTCCGGCGCGGCGCGCGGCTGATCACCGGGTGCGCCGCGGGCGGCGCGATCGTCAAGGCAGCGCAGCCCCCTTCGCCTTCACCGGGATGCGCAGGTAGCGCACGCCGTTGCTCTCGGCCGGCGGGAAGCGCCCGGCGCGCATGTTCACCTGGATCGAGGGCAGCAGCAGCAGCGGGGGCGCGAGCTTCGCATCGCGCGCCTCGCGCATCGCCACGAACTCCTCCTCCTGCATGCCGTCCTTCACGTGCGGGTTGCGCGCGCGCTGCTCCGCCACCGTGGTCTCCCACGCATAGGCGTCGCGCCCTGGGGCCTTGTAGTCGTGCCCGACGAAGATCCGCGTCTCAGGCGGCAGGTCCAGCAGCCGGCGGATCGACCGCCACAGCGCATGCGCCGAACCGCCAGGGAAGTCGCAGCGCGCGGTGCCGTAGTCCGGCATGAAGAGCGTGTCCCCGACGAAGGCCGCGCGCCCGTCCACGACATAGGCGACGCAGGCGGGGGTATGCCCCGGCACGTGCAGGACGCGCACCGGCAGGGTGCCGATGCGGAAGGTCTCGCCGTCGCGGAACAGGTGGTCGAAGTCGCCGCCCTCGGGCTTCAGGTCCTCGGCGGCGAAGGCGGGACGGAAGATCTGCTGCACCTCCTTGATGTGCTCGCCGATGCCGATGCGGACGGTGTTGCTGCGCGCCTTGATGTAGGGGCTCGCGGTGAGGTGGTCGGCATGCACATGCGTCTCGAGCGCCCAGCGCAGGGTGAGGCCCGCCTCGCGCGCCGCCGCCAGCACGGCGTCGGCGCTGCGGGTATCGGCCTCGCCGGAGCGGTTGTCCCAGTCGAGCACGGGGTCGATCACCGCCGCCTCCCCCGTCGCGGGGTCCCAGACCAGGTAGGTGACCGTATTGGTCGCCTCGTCGAAGAAGGCCCGGATCGAAGGGCCGGAACCGAATCGGGTCTCCGTCATTGCAGCCTCCCTCGGCCTCGGGACGGCCCCCCCTCGGGCCGCCCGGGCCTGCTTCGCGGCAAAGGGTCGAAGGACGCGACGCGACCGCCCGGCCCTGCACCTTGGGAGCATAGCCGGCCGCGGCGCTGATCGGAACGCCGCGGCGGCGCCGGCCCGGGGTCCGGCACCGCTGGGGCAGGCAGCGCGAGGCCGGGGCCCGCCGGGCCCGGGTGCGGCATGGCGGTTTCCCTCTGCCCGGGTGCGTTCTAGGCTGCTGCGTCAGCAGCAGGAGAAGCATCGCCATGGCCGCCGACGTGATCCCCGTCCTCGACATCGCGCCGCTGCGCCACGGCGACGCCGGCGCGCTGGAGCGCCTCGGCGCCGAGCTCCGCCGCGCCTTCACGGAAGTGGGCTTCTTCTTCGTGCGCGGCCACGACGTGCCGGATGTGCTGGTCGAGGCCGCCTTCGACGCGGCGCGGCGCTTCCACGACCAGCCGATGGACGCGAAGCTCGCCATGCGCTTCGACAGCAACAACACCGGCTACCTGCCGATGCGTGGCGCGACCACGCGCATGAACGCGCTCGGCGTGCCGCAGAAGCCCAATTTCAACGAGGCGGTCTTCTTCAAGCGCGACCTGCCGCCCGACCACCCGGACGTGCTGGCCGGCCGGCGCTTCCGCGGCGTGAACCGCTGGCCGGCGGACCTGCCCGGGTTCCGCGAGACCGCGCTGGCCTATGCCGCGGCCATGGAGGGGCTGGGGCGGACGCTGGTGCCGATCTACGCGGCGGCGCTCGGCCTGCCGCACGACTGGTTCGACGACAAGTTCCAGGAGCCGATGTTCACGCTCCGCATGACGCACTACCCGCAGCAGGACCCGATGAGCCCGGAGGACGAGTGGGGCCTGGCGCCGCATGCCGACACCTCCTTCATGACCATCCTCGCGCAGAACAAGGTGCCCGGGCTCTCGCTGCGCCTGCCTGACGGCACCTGGGTGGACGCGCCGGCGCCGGAGGGCGCCTTCCTGGTCAATGGCGGCATGATGCTGCGCCGCTGGACCAACGAGCGCTTCCTGGCCACCCCGCATCGCGTGACCAATCGCAGCGGGCAGGAACGCTACGCCATCCCCTTCTTCATGGACTGCTCCTACGACGCGGTGATGGCGCCGGTCCCGACCTGCGTCGATGCCGCGCATCCGGCGAAGTACCCGCCCTTCACCTATCTTGATTTCATGAGCGAGTACTCAGGTGCGAATTATTCGAAGCCCGAGCAGGCAGCGGCGGGGATGGCGCTGCAGGGCGCCTGAACCCCCATCCCGGGAGCGCCGGCCCAGGCATATCGCGCAATGGCTGTGGTTGGCAGCCGGACTCGCGTCCTGCGGCGGGCCGGGCGGCGGGGGCCCGGCTGAGTCGGCGCCTCTTGCCACGATTCATGCACGTCATGGTTGAATGACCGGGCCGGCTTGGCTTCGGTTGCTTCCATGTCGTACGTTCCAATACGGGAACGACCTCCGCGAATATGTTGAAAGTCTTTTCTTCCCCTAGGGCCCCGGAATCGAGCACGCCAAAGGAGTGCCCGTGGTCGGGGCATTTTTGGCACATGATTCAACAAGAAGTTGTGGTAGACCAACCGCGCCCTGTTGTGTCTCCATCCTGGCCAGAGCCATGCACCACCGTCTCAGAACCCTGGCACGAAAGGCTGCGGCCGCCCTGATCGCCGTGGCGCTCCTCGGCGCCGCCGCGCCCGCCTCGGCCCAGGACCCGGCCGCACCGGTACGCCTGCGCGTCGTCGGCGGCCTCGCCACGCTCAGCCAGTACGTGGACTTCGAGGCTCCCTTCTGGCGCGACCGCGTGCCGGTGCTGACCGGCGGGCGCGTGCGGCCCGACATCGCGCCCTTCGACCGCAGCGGCATCCGCGGCCAGGAGATGCTGCAGTTCATGCGCCTCGGCGTGGTGCCCTTCGGGTCCGTCCTCCTCGGCCTCGCCGCGGCCGAGGAGCCGATGCTGAACGTGCTCGACCTGCCGGTGATGAACCCCGACATCGCGGCACTGCGCCGAACGATCGACCTCTGGCGCCCCGGCCTCGCCCAGTTGCTGCGCGAGCGCTACAATACGGAGCTGCTGGCGATCTACACCTACCCTGCCCAGGTGATGTTCTGCCGCCGGCCCTTCTCCGGCCTTTCCGACCTCACCGGGCGGCGCGTCCGCACCTCGAGCGTCGGCCAGTCCGAACTCGTCTCCGCGCTCGGCGGCATTCCCGTGGTGATCCCCTTCGCCGACATCGTGCAGTCGATCCGCACCGGCGTCGTGGAATGCGCCATCACCGGCACCCTCTCGGGCAATGCCATCGGGCTGCACGAGGTCACGAGCCACGTCTCCCGCCTGGCGATCAGCTGGGGCGTCTCCTTCTTCGGCGCCAATGCCCAGGCCTGGACCGCGCTGCCGCCCGACATCCGCCAGACCCTCGCCGCCGGGCTGCGCGGGCTCGAGAAGGAGATCTGGGACTCCGCCGAGCAGCAGACGGAGGAAGGGCTCGCCTGCCTCGCCGGGCGCCCCGCCTGCCGCTCCGGCAAGCCCGGCCGCATGACCATCGTCGAGGAGCGCTGGCAGGATGAATCCCGCCGGCTCCAGCTGCTGAGCGAGACCATCCTGCCCGGCTGGCTGCAGCGCTGCGGCACCGAATGCGCCGAGGTCTGGAACCGCGACATGGCGCCGACCCTCGGCCTATGGGCCCGGTCCGACTGAGCATGCAGGGCAGGACCCTCCGCATCGCCATCGCCGTCGCCGCCGCCGTGCTGATGGCGGCGCTCGGCGCCGGCACGCTGCTGCTGCTCGAGCGCATGCGCCAGACCGCCGAGGACGCGGCGCACGCGACGATCGAGCACGCGGCGCGCGTCGTCGAGACGGCGGTGAACCGCCACCTGCTGGCGGTCGACGGCATGCTCGCCGGGCTGCCCGCGATCCTCTCCGCCGCGCCGCGCGGGCCGGACGGGCAGCCCGACCGGGCCACCGTGGACCGCATGCTCCGCGACCTGAACTTCCAGAACTTCACCTTCCGCGACCTGATGCTGGTCGGGCCGGATGGGCGCGCCTGGGCCGCGGCATTGCCGGGCTCGCGCCGGCGGCCGCTGCCGGTCGATACCCGCGCGCTGGAGGCGGCCGGCGCTCTCGGGACGGTGGCGATCCTCGGCCCCTCGCAGAATGCGACGACGGGCGAATGGGCACTCTTCCTCGCGCGGCAGATCACCATCGCCGGCGTCGGTCCCACGCTCGCCGTGGCCGAGGTGCCGGTGAGCCTGATCACCATGCTGCTCGGCCCCTATGGCGAGGCCCGCGGCATGCGCCTGACGGTGGAGCGCGGCAGCGGCCTGCTCATGGCCGCGACGCCGCATGACGAGGGGCGGATGGGACGATCCGTCGGGCCGCTGCCGGCGGGCACCCGTGCCGACGGCGTCGCGCGCCAGGTGACCGGGCGCTTCGACGGGGCGCCCGCCTATCGCGCCGCGCGGCCGACCCTCTACCAGGACATCTACGTCACCGCGAGCGTGGCCTCCGACGTCGCCCTCGCCGAATGGCGCAAGGACCGCAACGGGCTGGTCGCCGGCATGCTGGGCCTCGGCACCATGCTCGGCGGCTTCGCGGTGGCGATCAACCTCGCGCTGCGCCAGCGCGAGCGCAACGAGGCCGAGCGCGCCCAGGCCCGCCAGGTGCTCGAAAACGCGCTGGAATCCCTCTCCGACGGCTTCGTCATGTTCGATGCCGACGACCGCCTGGTGATCTGCAACCAGCGCTACCGCGACTTCTACCAAGTGACCGGGCCCTTCGTGGTGGCCGGCATCAGGTTCGCCGACATGATCCGCGAAGGCGCCAAGCGCGGGCAGTACCCGCAGGCCGGCGACGACATCGAGACCTTCGTGCGGGAGATCCAGGCCTGGCACCGCGGCGACCACCCGCCGATGGAGCGCCTGCTGCCCGACGGGCGCTGGGTGCTGGTGACCGAGCGGCGCACGCCCGATGGCGGCACGGTCGGCATCCGCACCGACATCACCGCGCTCAAGGCCGCCATGGCCAACCTCGCCGCGGCGCGGGATGCCGCGGCGGCGGCGACCGAGGCGAAGTCCCGCTTCCTTGCCCGCATGTCGCACGAACTGCGCACGCCGCTGAACGGGGTGCTCGGCCTCGCCCAGGCGCTGGCGCGCGACCCGAGCCTGCCGGAGGCCGCGCGCGTGCAGGCGCGCACGCTCGAGATGGCGGGCCGGCACCTGCTGGCCGTGGCCAACGACGTGCTCGACCTCTCGCGCATCGAGACCGGCAAGCTCGCCCTGCAGCCGGCGCCGACCGGCCTGCCCTCGCTGTTCGAGAGCTGCGTCAGCATGATCAGCCCGGCAGCGCGGGAGCGCTCGGTCCAGCTTGCCCTGATGCGCGACGAGACGCTGCCCGACACCGTCCTCGCCGACGAGACCAGGCTGCGGCAGGTCGTGCTGAACCTGCTCTCGAACGCCGTGAAGTTCTCCCCCGAGCGCGGCCGGGTCGAGCTGCATGCCCGGACCGCCGGCGCGCCCGACGCCGCCGGCCGCATCCCCCTGCGCATCGAGGTGCGCGACGAGGGCCCCGGCGTGCCGGAGGCGCAGCGCACGGCGATCTTCGGCGACTTCGTGCAGATCGAGCGCACCGGCACGCCCGACGGCGCCGGCCTCGGCCTTGCCATCGCCGCCCATATCGTCGAGCGCATGGAGGGCCGCATCGGCTGCGATGCCAACACGGCGGCACGCGGCGGGCACGGCACCACCTTCTGGGTGGAGCTGCCGCTCGCGCCGGCGGTGGCGGCGGCGCCGGCCCAGCTCCTCCCCGCCCCGGCTCCCACGGCGGTGCGGCCGCTGCGCATCCTGGTGGCCGACGACGTGCCTGCGAACCAGATGGTGGCCCGCGCCCTGCTCGAATCGGCCGGGCACAGCGTGGATTGCGTCGGCGACGGCGCGCAGGCGGTCGAAGCGATGGCCGCCGCCGCCGACGGCACCGGGCCCGACTACGACGCCGTGCTGATGGACGTGATGATGCCGCGCCTCGACGGGCTGGAGGCCACGCGGCGCATCCGGGCGCTGCCAGGGCGCGTCGCCCGGGTGCCGATCCTCGCCGTGACGGCGAGCGGCTATGCCGAGGACATCGCCGCGACCCGCGCCGCCGGCATGGACGAGCATGTGGTCAAGCCGATCGACCGCGAGACGCTGCTGCGCAAGCTCGCCGCCCTGGCCGGCGCGGCCCCGCGCGATGCCGGCGCCGCCCTGGTCGAGGAGGCCGCGAGCAGCTTCGCCACGCTGCCGCTGCTGCAGCAGCGCGCCGGCGGCCCGTTGCGCCTGGCCATCCCCGGCCTCGACGAGGCGACGGCGCTCGCCCTGGTGCCGGAATTCCTGCGCGAGATGGCGCGCGCCCGGGACGAGCTGCGCCGCGCGGACACCCGGCTGCCGGGCACCATCGGCGAGGTGGCGCATCGCCTGGCCGGCTCGGCGGCGACGCTCGGGGCGATGCGTCTCGCGGCCGCGGCGCAGGCGCTGGAACAGGCGGCGCGGCGCAGCCCGGCGGCCGATCCGGCCACCCTCGCCCCGATGCGCGACCGGGTGCTCGCGGTGGTCGACGAGACGCTCGCCGCACTCGATACCGCCGCGTCCGCCTCCCAGGCCGGGGCGGCGGAAACCGTCGCCGCCGCCTGACGCGGCGGGCCGTGCCGGGGCCGCTCAGCGGCCCTTGAAGGCGGGGGGGCGCTTCTCGCGGAAGGCGGCCACCCCCTCCCTGAAGTCCTCCGACTCGCGGATGGCCGAGAGCCGCGCGCCCTGCAGCGCCCAGCGCTCGGACGGGCCGCGCGGCAGGATCTCGTCCACCACCATGCGCTTGATCGCGCCCATCACCAGCGGCGCATAGCCGGCCATCTCCCGGCCCCAGGCCACCGCCTTGGCCAGCGCCTCGCCCTCCGGCACCACCTCGTTGACTAGGCCGACCTGCGCCGCGCGCTCCGCCCCGACCTCGCGGCAGAGCAGCATGATCTCCATGGCGATCTTGTGCGGGATGCGCGAGGGCAGCGCCGCGATCATGCCCCCGGTCAGGCCGAGCTTCGCCTCCGGGTAGTAGAATTTCGCCCGCGCGCCGCAGACGCAGAGATCGGCCATCATCGCCAGCACCATCGCGCCGCCGATGCACCAGCCCTCCACCGCGGCGATCAGCGGCTTGTCGGTCTGCCAGCCCACATTGGGCACGGCGCGCCAGAGCTCCGGCGGCTCGGTGACGTCGGCGCCGAAGGAGAAGGCCTTGGTGCCCTCGGCCGTCAGCACCGCGGCGCGCTGGTCGGGGTCCGCGTCGAAGGCCAGCATGGCGCGCTGCACCTCCTCGGCCATGCGCTTCGAGATGGCGTTGCCCCGGTCCGGCCGGTTCAGCGAGACGACGGTGACCGGCCCGTCCGTCCAGACCTTGATGTGCTCGTAGCCGTCCATGCCTCGCCTCCTCCAGGGTTGCGCCGCGGCGCCGCCTGCCGCCTCGCTGCGCTACTCCACCCGCGCCCCGGTGCGACGCACCGCCTCGCGGAAGATCTCGCGGTCCTGGGCGATGCGGCGGGCGAAGGCCTCGCCGGCCTCGAAGTTCGGGCGCAGGCCGACGGGCGCCATGGCGCGCGCGACCTCCGGCAGGGCCAGCACGCCGGGCAGCACGGCCTGCAGCCGCGCCACCACCTCCGCCGGCAGCCCGGCCGGGCCGGCCAGGCCGAAGAAGGCGACGCCGCCCTCGCCGAACATGCCGAGCTCGCGCAGCGTCGGCAGGTTGGGCAGTTCCTGGCTGCGCTGCTCGCCCGTGGTGGCTAGGCCGATCAACCGCCCGTCCTTCACCGCCGGGATGGCGACGGGGTCGAATTGCAGCTCCACGTCGCCAGCCAGCAGCGCGGTATGTGCCGGGGCGGAGCCGCGATAGGGCACGTGCTCAAGCCTGATGCCCGCGGCATCGGCGAAGATCTCGCCGGTCATCTGCGTGATCGTGCCGTTGCCGGCGGAGCTGAAGCGCAGCTTGCCCGGATTGGCCCTGGCATAGGCGACGAGCTGGTGGATGTCGCGCACCCCGGACACCGAGGGGTGCATCGCCAGCACGCCGTCGGAGACCGCCAGCATGGCGATCGGCGTGAAGTCCTTCGCCGGGTCGTAGGGCAGCCGCATCAGGTGCGGGCTGATGGTCATGATGGCGGTCGGCCAGACCAGCAGGGTGTAGCCGTCCGGCGCCGCCTTCGCGACCACGGCGGCGCCGATGGAGCCGCCCGCGCCGCCGCGGTTCTCGATGACGATGCTCTGGCCGAGCGCCGCGGCCAGCGCCGGCTGGATCGGCCGGGCCACGTTGTCCGAGCTGCCGCCTGGCGGATAGGGCACGATGAGGGTGATCGCCCGCTGCGGCCAGGCGCCGCCGCCCGTCTGCGCCAGCGCCGGCAGGCCGAGCGCCGCCGCCCCCGCCAGCCCGAGCACGCCACGCCGCCCGAGCCCCTCTCCTGCCGTCATGTCGTCCTCCCGTGGCTCCAGCCCGCGGCGTGCCGCCTCGATCGCGGCGCGCGGCCGTTCTTGCCATTGGAGGGTGGAACAGCGGGGCGCCCGGGACAAGCCGCGCCGCCCAGGCACCGGGGCCCAAGGATCCCCGGCCGCTGCGCAGCTCCGACCGATCCGGACCTCGCGCCGTCCGGCAGCCCGTCGGCCCGCCGTGACGATGGCGGGCCGCGCAGGCCCCCCCGCCGGGGGCCACGGCCGCCCCTTGCCCCGGGGGCGGTCGATTCGCGCCCCCGGGCCGGGGGGCGGCCCGGGGGCATCGGGCGCCGCAGCGCCCGACCGGGGCCGCCGCACCGGGGGAGGCGCGGCAGCCCTCAGATGAAGGTCCGGCGTCGCGCCGCGCCAGGCTCAGCCCTGGGCCTGGGCCAGCGGCAGCGCCAGGAAGGCGCGGCCGCCACCCTCGCGCTCGACCTGCAGGGCGATGGAGGGGCGCCCGGCCTCGCGGGCCGCCTTCACCGCCTCGGCCACGTCGGCCGGGGCCTTCACCTCGCGCCCGCCGGCGCGCAGGATCAGGTCGCCCTGCTTGAGGCCACGCTCGGCGGCGCGGCTGTCGGGGCGCACCTCGGCCACCATCGCGCCCGCCTTGCCGGCCGGCGCCGGCGCCAGGCCGAGGCCCAGCGCCCCGGTGCCCGCCGCCTCGCCACGCCGCTCGCCCGCCGCCATGCGGGTCGCCGGCGACTGGCCGATCGTCACCCGCTCCTCGACGCGCGTGCCGTCGCGCAGCACGGTCACGGTGGCGCTGGCGCCCGGCGCCACGCCGGCCACAGCCATGGCGAGGTCGCGCGGCGTCGCCACCGTCTTGCCGTCGAAGCCCACGACGACATCGCCGGCCTTGAGCCCACCCTTCGCCGCGGGGCTGTCCGGCTCCACCTGCGCCACCAGCGCGCCCTTGGCCTCGGGCGCCTGCACCGCGCGCGCCAGCTCCTCGTCCATGCGCTGCATGGAGACGCCGAGCCAGCCGCGCTCGACGCGCCCGGTCTCGCGCAGCTGCGCGATCACCTGCTGGGTCAGCTTGGCCGGCACGGCGAAGCCGATACCCGCGCTGGCGCCCGAGGGGGAGAAGATCGCCGTGTTCACGCCGATCACCTCGCCCTGGGTGTTGAACAGCGGGCCGCCCGAATTGCCGGGGTTCACCGCGGCGTCGGTCTGCAGGAAGTCGTCATAGGGGCCGGCGCCGATCTGCCGCCCGCGGGCGGAGACGATGCCGGTGGTCGCCGTACCCTCGAGGCCGAAGGGGTTGCCCATGGCCAGCACCCACTCGCCGACCCGCGCGGCATCGCTGTCGCCGAAGCGCACGAAGGGCAGCGGGGCGCTGCCCGCCTCCACCTTCAGCAGGGCGATGTCGGTCTGCGGGTCGCTGCCGACCACCTTGGCGTCCAGCACCCGGCCATCGGCCAGCTCCACCTTCACGCCATCGGCGCGGCCGACGACATGGTGGTTGGTCACGACATAGCCGGCGGGGTCGACGATGAAGCCGGAGCCCTGGCCGTGGGCGCGGCGCTGCGGCGGCATCGCCTGGCCGGGGGGCTGGCCGGGCTGGCCGCGGAAGAAGCGCTCGAAGGGCGAGCCGCGGAGCTCGGGCGGCAGCTCGACCGGCGTCGCCTGGGCGCGGCCGGTGACGGTCACGCCCACCACGGCCGGGGCGACGCGGGCGACGAGGTCGGCGAAGTCGGGGCCGAACGCGGCGCGCGGCAGGGCGGTGGCGGTCGCCGGCGCGGCCGGCTGGGCATCGGCGCGGAAGGCCCAAGGGGTGAGCGCCGTGGTGGCGAGCGCCAGCGCCAGGGCGCCACCGGCGATCATGCGGGTGCGGGGCATCGGGATCTCCTGTCTCGGCCGCCCGGGAAGGCCCGGGCGGGTCGAGGGTGAGGAAAGCGCATGGCGCGTTCGCGCCGCCTCGCCCGGCCCATACGGATCGGTATGGTCGCCCCGGTCCGGGCACGCGGCGGGACGGCGCGGCGCCCGGCGCGGCGGGGTGAGGCCCGGCTGCGGCCGCATCGGGCGGCCGACAGGGCGGATCGCCGGGCGGCGCCGGGCGTTGGGGCGGG
>CAYNYQ010000136.1:0-12030 GCA_964401305.1 uncultured Acetobacteraceae bacterium
GACGGCATCGCCTTCCTGCTGCGCAACCATCCCAAGCTGACCGACCTGCAGATCGGCAAGCTGCTCGGCACGACCAAGGAGACGATCGCCAAGGTGCGCGACCGGACCCACTGGAACAGCGCCAACATCAAGCCGCGGGACCCGGTGATCCTCGGCCTCTGCACCCAATCGGACCTCAATGCCGCGCTGCTGGCCGTCGGCGAGCGGCCCGGCACCATCGCCCCCGTGGCGCAGGAGGCGGCGGAGGGCCCGGCGGCCTGACCTGGCCCGGGCGGCGCGCGCCCCGCACGCGCGGCCGCCCCGGCCATCCGGCCCCCGGGCCGGCGCGCCCGCCTGCCCCCCCGCGGCTCAGCCGCCGTCGTCGCGCCGGAGCCTTTCGAGCTCGTCCTTCAGGCGCAGCTTCTCCCGCTTGAGCCGCGCCAGCTCCGCCTCGTCCGGTCTCGGGCGTCCATCCTGCTCGGCGATGCGCCGTTCGATGCTGGCGTGCCTCTCCTCGAGCGACCGGACCCTTGGCGCATAGAGCATGCAGGCTCTCCCTCGCGTGCGGCGCGCCCAACGACGGACCCTCCGCGCTGTTGCGCCCGTACCCTGTCATGGTAATGCCGCGCAGAGACGGGTTGCAGCATCAAACTCCCGGCCGGGCGACGCTTTCGCCGGCGGGGTGGGTGGCGCCGCGTCCCAACCCCTTGGCCGGACGGCGATGGATGCGCCGCCCCTCCGGCCCGGCGCAGCGTGGGCCCCCGGCCCCCGCGGCGGGACCGGGCCTGGCGGGCGGCGTCCCCGTCCCGTCCCTTGCGCGGGCGATGGCCCTGTGATGATCGAGAGCCGCGAGAACCTGCTCCGCCGCCTGCACGAGCTCCGCAGCGAGCACCGCGACCTCGACACCGTGATCGCGCGCATGGAGATCGGCCTGTCGGACCAGCTGCAGCTGCAGCGGCTGAAAAAGCGCAAGCTGAAGCTGAAGGACGAGATCGCCTGGCTCGAGGCGCGGCTCGTCCCCGACATCATCGCCTGACCGGCCCGGCGGGAGAGACACGCGTGACCACGCAGCCCCCGGTCGGCGCCATCGGCGCGACCGCCCAGCCCCTGGTCGGGATCATCATGGGCAGCCGCTCCGACTGGGAGACGATGCGCCACGCCGCCGAGACGCTGGAGCGCCTCGCGGTGCCGCACGAGACCCGCGTGGTCTCCGCCCATCGCACGCCGCAGCGCCTCGTCGCCTATGCCGGGGCGGCGCGCGGTCGGGGCCTCAAGGTCATCATCGCCGGCGCCGGCGGGGCAGCGCACCTGCCGGGGATGGCCGCCGCCATGACGCCGCTGCCCGTGCTCGGGGTGCCGGTGGAGAGCCATGCGCTGAAGGGCATGGATAGCCTGCTCTCCATCGTGCAGATGCCGGGCGGCGTGCCGGTGGGCACGCTGGCGATCGGGCGCGCGGGGGCGATCAACGCGGCGCTGCTGGCGGCGGCCATCCTCGCCCTCGGCGATGCCGCCCTTGCCGGGCGGCTCGATGCGTGGCGCGCGGCGCAGACCGAGGGCGTGCCGGAGGCACCGGCGTGAGGCGGGCGGCACCGGGCCCGCGGCCACCCGTTCCGGGGCACGGCGCATGAGCGCCCCCGGCCCCCTACCGCCGGGTGCCACCATCGGCATCCTCGGCGGCGGCCAGCTCGGCCGGATGACGGCGCTCGCCGCTGCCCGGCTTGGCTATCGCTGCCACGTCTTCGGGCCGGAGGCCGACAGCCCGGGGATGCAGGTCAGCACCGCCGCGACAGTGGCCGCCTACGAGGACGGCGCCGCGCTCGCCGCCTTCGCCGCCGCGGTCGATGTCGTGACCTTCGAGTTCGAGAACGTTCCCGCCGCGGCGCTCGAGGCCCTGGCGCCCCTCGCGCCCTGCCGGCCCGGCCTCGCGGCGCTGCGCACCTGCCAGGACCGCCTGGCGGAGAAGGCCTTCCTGGAAGGCGAGGCCGGCGTGCCCGTCGCGCCCTGGCGCCCGGTGCGCACCGAGTCGGAGCTGGCCGAGGCGATCGCCGCGCTCGGCCTGCCGGCGGTGCTGAAGACCACCCGCCTCGGCTATGACGGGCGCGGCCAGGCGGTGCTGCGCCGGCCCGAGGATGCTGCCGCGGCCTGGGCGCGGCTGGCCCCGAAGCCCCTGGTGCTCGAGGCCTTCGTGCCCTTCGCGGCCGAGCTTTCGGCCATTGCCGCGCGCGGCGCCGATGGGTCGCTCGCCGTCTTCGACGCGGTGGAGAATCGCCACCGCGACCACATCCTCGACCTGTCCTTCGCCCCGGCACGCGTTCCATCCACGGTCGCGGCGACGGCGCGGCAGCACGCGGCGCGCGTGGCCGAGGCGCTGGACCTCGTCGGCGTGGTGGCGCTGGAGCTGTTCCTGCTGCCGGACGGCAGGCTGCTCGGCAACGAGATCGCGCCGCGGCCGCACAATTCGGGGCACTGGACGATCGATGCCTGCCTCAGCGGGCAGTTCGAGCAGCACGTGCGCGCCGTCGCGGGCCTGCCGCTGGGCGACCCGGCGCGACATCACGATGCCGTGATGAAAAACCTGGTCGGTCCGGAGGGCATGGCGCGCTGGCCCGGGCTGCTGGGGATGCCGGGCGTCGCGCCGCATCTCTACGGCAAGGCCGAGGCACGGCCGGGCCGCAAGATCGGCCATGCCACACGGCTGCTGCCGTTGGGCGCGCTGGCGGGCCTCGACGATGCGACGGCACTGGCAGGGTTCTGAGGCCGGCCGGCGGCGCCCTGTGGCGAATTTGCCAAGGCCCCTTGTGGCAACGAGGCCACATCGATGCGGAAATGGCGCTCAACGGGTGGCGCGGCCCGGCGAAGGTGTTAGGGTGGCTCCAAGCAGCGCCGGAGTCGTGCATCGGCAACGGTTTCGCGCCGCGAGTTCTTGCCTCAGACGGATCGAGGAGACAATGAGGATGACCCTCAGGAAGGCCCTTCTGGCCGCGACAGTGCTGGCGCTGCCCATGGCGGCCGCGCAGGCCCAGCCTGTCACCGGCCTTTATGTCGGCGCCGGCGTTGGCCCGAACTGGCGCACGAACGGCGACACCCAGGGCAACAGCATCAGCTTCGACACCGGCTGGGCCGCGGTCGGGTCGGTCGGCTGGGGCTTCGGCAACGGCCTGCGCGTCGAGGTCGAGGGCAACTACCGCTACAACGACGCCAACGGCGCCGCGATCGCGGTCCCGGGCACCTCCACCTCCGCTGCCGGCACGACGACGGTCACCAGCCGCTTCGGCCAGGCTGGCCACGCCTCCACCTACGGCGGCATGGTCAACGCCCTCTACGACTTCAACATGGGCTGGCCGGTGGTTCCCTACGTCGGCGTCGGCGTCGGCGCGGGCTGGAACGAGTACGGCGGCGCCCGCCAGATTGTGAACACCCGCACGGTCGCGCCGGGCGGCGGGGTGACGACGGCCTCCACGACCTATCGCATCGATGACAGCTCGGTGCAGTTCGCCTACCAGGGCATCGTTGGCCTGTCCTACAGCCTCGGCGCCGTGGTGCCGGGCCTGGCGCTGACCGGCGAGTACCGCTTCTACGGCACGCTGGACCCGGACCTGGCCATCACCCGCGTCTCCGGCCCGGCCGTCCCGGGCGTGCCGAGCACGGCGTCGCCGACCAACTACAACCACTCGCTGCTGTTCGGCCTGCGCTACAACTTCGGCGTCGCGCCGGCGCCGGCGCCGGTCGCCGCCGCCCCGGTGGCCCCGCCCCCGGCCCGCACCTTCCTCGTCTTCTTCGACTGGGATCGCGCGGACCTGACCGACCGCGCCCGCCAGATCATCGCCGAGGCGGCCGACACCTCGCGCCGCGTGCAGGTGACGCGCATCGAGGTGGCCGGCCACGCCGACCGCTCCGGCGACGCGGCCTACAACCAGCGCCTGTCGCAGCGCCGCGCCGACAACGTGACGGCCGAGCTGGTCCGCCGCGGCGTCCAGCGCAACATCATCACGGTCCAGGCCTTCGGCGAGAGCCGCCCGCTGGTCCCGACCGCCGATGGCGTGCGCGAGCCGCAGAACCGCCGCGTCGAGATCGTCCTGCGCTAAGCAGCACTCTCGCGCGAGACGACCGGAAGGGGCGCCCCAGGGCGCCCCTTCTGCATTTCGGGCCCCTGCGTGCCCACCCCAGCACCGTGGCAGGAATGCCACAGCACGATCGAAGCTCTGCGTGACCGCGAACCGTGCCCGTCCAGGCTGGTTTCGCTCTTCGCACGCGTCGCGGCCGCAACGGCAGCGCGGCGGCGTCACGGATCACGGAGAGACCTTCCATGCAACTTCGGAGAGCGCTGCTCGCCACCACCATCCTGGCCATGCCGGCCGCCGCCTGGGCACAGCCCGTCAGCGGCCTCTACATCGGCGCAGGCGCCGGCGTGAACTGGGTGAACAAGCCGTCGCACGTCGACCTCAGCGGCCCGGGCTTCGGCCTGCCCTCGAACGCCACCCTCGACAACGAGGGCAAGGTCAACTTCCGCACCGGCTGGGTCGGCGTCGCCAGCGTCGGCTGGGGCTTCGGCAACGGCTTCCGGGCCGAGGTCGAAGGCAACTACCGCTCGAACGAGATCGACAGCATCCGCGGCTTCGGCCTCGCGCCCGTCGGCCAGACCGGCGGCTGGCAGCGCACCTACGGCGTGATGGTCAACGGCTTCTACGACTTCGACTTCGCCAATTTCGGCCTCGGCCGCAGCATCTTCCAGCCCTATGTCGGCATCGGCGCCGGCTATGCGTGGACCAGCTGGCGCAACGCACGCGGCAACAGCGTGCCGGGCGGCGTCTCCATCAACGTGGACGATTCCGATGGCCAGTTCGCCTACCAGGCCATCGTCGGCGTGGGCACGCCCTTCACCTGGCTCGGCGTCCCCGGCCTGACCCTGACGGCCGAGTACCGCTTCTTCGGCACGCTGGATCCGTCGATGCGCGCCAACGTGTACAACTCCACCACCGGCGCCCTCGTGTCCTCCGGCAAGGTCGAGCCGCAGAATTACAACCACTCGGTCCTGGTCGGCCTGCGCTACGCCTTCAACCAGCCGGCCCCGCCGGCCCCCGCGCCGGTTGCCGCCCCGCCCGCGGCCCCGGCGCCGGCCCGCACCTACCTGGTCTTCTTCGACTGGGATCGCGCCGACCTGACCGCCCGCGCGCGCGAGATCATCGCCGAGGCCGCGACCAATGCCGGCCGCGTGCAGACCACGCGCATCGAGGTGGCCGGCCATGCCGACCGCTCCGGTACGCCGGCCTACAACCAGCGACTGTCGCAGCGTCGCGCCGATGCCGTGGCGGCCGAGCTCGTCAGCCGCGGGATCTCGCGCAACGAGATCATGGTGACGGCCTATGGCGAGAGCCGCCCCCTGGTCCCGACCGCGGACGGCGTGCGCGAGCCGCAGAACCGCCGCGTCGAGATCGTCCTGCGGTAAGGCCGGCCCGCCCGTGCCGTGCGGCGCGGGCGCACCGGGCTCCGGATGCGGAAGGGGCAGCCGCGGCGCGCCCGTTCCGGCCTGCGCCCGCGCGTCTGGCTCAGAGAATGTTGAAGAGATAGAGGAGGATGATGATCGGGATGGGAATCCCGATGAGCCAGAGCAGGACGCCGCGCATGAAGCCTATCCTCGCTGTCGATGTGCTGGCGGAACGCGGCAGCCGGATCGCGTTTCGGCAGCATCACCGGCTCGTGTCGGGCGCCGGCGGCGGCGCGGCGCGGGCCCTGCTGCTGGCCGTGCTGCTGCTCGGCGCGGGCTGCGAGACCGATCCGGTCGGGCGGCACTTCTTCGGCCTGGGCGATCCGGTGCGCGGCGCGGCGCTGCATGCCCCGCGCAACCTCGGCGACACCAGCCGCTGGGCGGGCCAGCCGGCCGAGGCGGCGCTGGCCGTGGCGCAGCTCGAATTCCTGGCGCAGGAGTTCCGCACCAACCCGCGCTACGCGCCGGAGGTGGACCCGACCGTGACGCTGCAGCTCGAGCGCGCGCGGGCGGAGATGCGGCAGTTCCTCGGCATCGCGCCGGCGGCGCCGCCCGAGGCGGTGATCGCCGCGCTGCGCCGCGCGGCCGAGGCGCTGCGCGGCGGCAGCCAGGCCAGTGCCGAGGCGGCGCTGCAATCGGCCTTCTTCACCGCCGGGCCGCTGGTCACCCTGGCCCGGCTCGGCGCCATGCCGCGGCTGCCGCAGACCGGCGCGGCGGCGCGGCTGGCCGCGGCCGAGATCGCGCGCCTCGACAACCGCCGCGTCTGACCCGCGACCGGCCGACGCCCTGGCCGACAGGCAGCGCAGGACGCCCAGCCGGCGATGATCGCCGAGGCCGCGACCGGCGGCCCGGCCCCGCGCGCCACGGCCGAATGCGGGCGAAGCGCCGCCCGCCCGGCGTCAGAAGGCCAGGGGCGTGGCGTGCACCACCAGCGGCAGGCGCCGCACCTCGGCCAGCACCGGCTCGGGCATCGGCGCATCCAGCGCGACGAGGCAGATCGCATCGCCGCCCCGCGCGGCACGGCCGAGGTGGAAGGTGGCGATGTTGATGCCGGCATTCGCCAGCACCATGCCGAAGCGGCCGATGAAGCCCGGCTTGTCCTGGTTGGTCACGTACAGCATGTGCGGCGCGAAATCGGCCTCCACCGCGATGCCCTTGATCTCCACCAGGCGCGGCTTGGCCTCGCCCACCAGCGTGCCGGCGACGCTGCGGTCCTGACCGTTGGTCACCACCGTCACGCGCAGCAGCGTCGCGTAGTCGCCGCGGCGCTCGTGCACGGTCTCGGCCACCGCGATGCCGCGCTCCTTCGCCACCACCGGCGCATTGACCATGTTCACCGCGCCCATCAGCGGCGCCAGCGTGCCGGCCAGCGCCGCGGCGGTCAGCGGGCGGTGGTTCAGCTCCGCCGCCGCGCCCTCGTATTCCACGCGGATCGCCGAGATCGCGCCGGACTGCGCGGCGGTCAGCTGCCCCGCCAGCCCGCCCAGCAGCTGCGCCAGCGCCATGTAGGGCTTGAGGCGCGGCGCCTCCTCGGCGGTGACGGAGGGGCTGTTGATGGCGTTGGCGACGGCGCCGCTCAGCAGGTAGTCGGCCATCTGGTCGGCGATCTGCAGCGCCACGTTCTCCTGCGCCTCGGCGGTCGCGGCGCCGAGATGCGGCGTGCAGACCACGTTCTCCAGGCCGAAGAGCGGGCTTTCCGTCGCCGGCTCGGTCTCGAAGACGTCGAGCGCGGCGCCGGCGAGGTGGCCGGCCCGCAGCGCGTCGTACAGGGCGGCCTCGTCCACCAGGCCGCCGCGGGCGCAGTTGATCAGCCGCGCCCCCGGCTTCATGCGCGCGATGGTGCCGGCATTGATGATGGCGCGCGTCTGCTCGGTCAGCGGCGTGTGCAGCGTGACGATGTCGGCGCGCTCGAGCAGCGCGTTCAGCTCCACCTTCTCGACGCCGAGCTCGATGGCGCGGCGCTCCGACAGGAAGGGATCGTAGGCGACGACCTTCATCTTCAGCCCGACCGCGCGGTCGGCGACGATGGAGCCGATATTGCCGCAGCCGATCAGGCCGAGCGTCTTGCCGAACAGCTCGACGCCCATGAAGCGGTTCTTCTCCCACTTCCCGGCCTTGGTGGAGGTGCTGGCCTCCGGGATCTGGCGCGCCAGGGCGAACATCATGGCGATCGCGTGCTCGGCCGTGGTGATGGCGTTGCCATAGGGCGTGTTCATCACGACGACGCCGCGCGCGGTGGCGCTGGTGACGTCCACGTTGTCGACGCCGATGCCGGCGCGGCCGACCACCTTCAGGTTGGGCGCGGCCTCCATCAGCTCGCGCGTCACCTTGGTGGCGCTGCGCACCGCGAGGCCGTCGAAGGGCGCGATGATCGCGCGAAGCTCGGCGGGCGAGAGACCGTGGCGGACCTCCACCGCGATGCCGCGCCGCTTGAAGATCTCGACCGCGGCGGGCGAGAGCTTGTCGGAAATCAGGACCTTCGGCATCACGCGGCGACCTTTCCCGCCTGCCCGGCCTCGACCGTGGCGAAGGCCCAGTCGAGCCAGGGCAGCAGCGCCTCGATGTCGGCCGTCTCGACCGTGGCGCCGCCCCAGATGCGCAGGCCCGGCGGCGCGTCGCGATAGGCGCCGGCGTCGAGGGCCACGCCCTCCTTCTCCAGCAGCGCGGCGAGCGCCTTCGCCACGGCCGCCTGTGCGTCCTTCTCCAGCGCCAGGAACCAGGGGGCGACGAGCTTCAGGCAGATCGAGGTGCAGGAGCGCGTCGCGGGATCCTCGGCGAGGAAGTCCACCCAGGGGGTCTTCGCCACCCAGGCGGCGACGGCGGCGAGATTCGCCTCCGACCGCGCGACCAGGCCCTTGAGCCCGCCCACCTGCTCGGCCCAGGCGAGCCCGTCCAGCGCGTCCTCGACGGCGATCATGGAGGGGGTGTTGATCGTCTCGCCCTTGAAGATGCCCTCGTTCAGCTTGCCGTCCTTGGTCATGCGGAAGATCTTCGGCATCGGCCAGGCCGGCTTGTGGGATTCGAGCCGGGCCACCGCGCGGGGCGACAGCGCCAGCATGCCGTGCGCCGCCTCGCCGCCCAGCACCTTCTGCCAGGACCAGGTCACGACATCGAGCTTGTCCCAGGGCAGGTCCATGGCGAAGGCCGCGCTGGTGGCGTCGCAGATCGCCAGGCCCTGGCGGTCGGCCGGGATCCAGGCGCCGTCGGGCAGCCGCACGCCGCTGGTCGTGCCGTTCCAGACGAAGACCACGTCGCGCGCCCAGTCCACCGCGCCGAGGTCGGGCAGCCGGCCATAGGGCGCATCGATCACCCGCGCCTCCGCCAGCTTCAGCTGCTTCAGCACGTCCGTCGCCCAGTCCTTCGAGAAGCTCTCCCAGGCCAGGACATCGACGCCGCGGGCACCGAGCAGCGACCAGAGCGCCATCTCCACCGCGCCCGTGTCGGAGGCGGGGACGATGCCGAGCCGCCAGCCGGCCGGCATGCCGAGCAGCGCCCGGCTGCGCTCGATCACCGCGGCGAGGCGCGCCTTGGGCTGCGCCGCGCGATGGCTGCGCCCGGTCAGCGCGCCGGCCAGCGCCGCGATGGTCCAGCCCGGACGCTTGGCGCAGGGACCGGAGGAGAACTGGGGGTTGGCCGGCCTTGCGGCCGGACGGGCATGGACCGGGCTGGTGCCCGGCGTCGCGGTTGCCATGGTGGCGTGCTCCCTTCCAGAAGCGGATGCGCCCCGGTGGGGGGGCGTGGCCCGCCGCCGGCTTAGGTCGGTCGGAGACGGCACCGCAAGGGCCGGGTCGCGCGAGGGTCATGCAACCCGGCACGGGCTCCGTTGTTCCGCCGGCATGACCCGCCCCCAGGCCTCGGTGCTGATCCTGCTCGCGGCGCTGCTGGCGCTGTTCTGGCTGGCGCCTTCCGTGCCGCTGCTCGGCTTCGCCGCGGTGCTGCTGGCCGTCGCGCTGCGCATTCCCGCCGCCTGGGTGGCGGCGCATACCGGCCTCAGGCGCTGGGTCGCGGTGCTCGGGCTGGCGCTCGGCGTGGTGGGGCTGCTGGCGCTGGGGATTTCCTTCGCCTGGGCCCCGCTGGTGGACCAGGCGAACCAGCTCAGCCGCGACCTGCCGGCCAGCATCGCCGCCCTGCGCGAGCAGCTCTCCGGCACCGGCATCGGCGCCTGGCTGGCCGAGCACCTCGAGCCCGCGCGCCTGCTCGGCGGGTCGGCCGGCAGCGGCATGGCGTCGGCCATGACGGCGGCCAGCACGACGCTCGGGGCGCTGGCCAATGTCGTGCTGGTGGTGCTGATGGGGCTCTACCTGGCGGTGCGGCCGCACCTCTACCTGCGCGGCCTGCGCGCCCTGCTGGCGCCCTCGATCGATGCCCGCGCCCGCGACGCCCTGGCCGAATGCGGCACGGTGCTGCGCGGCTGGCTGCTGGGCCAGGCCTTCGCCATGGCGGTGACCGGGCTGCTGACCTGGCTCGGCCTGACGCTGCTGGGCGTGCCGCTGGCCGGGGTGCTGGCGGCGATCGCGGCGCTGCTGGGCTTCATCCCCTATCTCGGGCCGGTGCTGGCGGCGGTGCCGGCGGTGCTGCTGGCGCTGACGGTCTCGCCCATGCTCGCGCTCTGGGCCGCGCTGCTCTTCGTCGGCATCCAGACGCTGGAGGGCAACGTGCTGACGCCGCTGGTGCAGGCGCGCGCCGCGGACCTCGCGCCGGTGGTGCTGCTGCTGGCGCAGATCCTGGCCGGGGCGCTGTTCGGGCTGCTCGGCGTGGCGCTGGCGGCGCCGGCGGCGGCCGTGGCGACGGTGCTGGTGCGCCGGGGCTATGTGGAGGGCTGGCTGGGTCGGACCGTGCCCAGGGACGGCGAGGGCGAGCCGCGGGACGAGCCGGCCGCCGCGCCCTCGCGCTGAGCCGGGCGCGCGCGCGCCGCCGGCTCAGGCGAGGAGGGAGACGCCGCTGCCCGCCCGCGACACCAGGTAGCGCGAGACCAGCTTGTCCACCTCCCCCGGCCGGGTGAGCTGCTCGAGGTTGAGCCGGCTGGTCACGGCGCGCGCCTGCGCCTCCACCGACTGCACGGCGATGGCCTGCGGCAGGCCGAGCGCGCCGGTGACCACCCGGCGCAGCACCGGGTCGCCCAGGATGGTGTAGACATCGGACACGCTGCCCGCCTTCTCGCGGAAGTAGAGCGCGTCGGAGACCCCGGCCCCCTGCTCGTCCAGGCCGCGGCGGTATTCGTAGCTGAGGAAGGCGTCGGTCAGCAGCGTGACCGTGGCCGGGTCCTTCAGCTTCTCGAGCCCGCCCGCCTTCAGGTCCAGCGTCTCCGCCGCCGCCTTCCAGGTGCCGCCGAGCCGCGACGCCAGGCTTTCCGGGTCCGCGGGATCGGAGAGCAGGACGCGCCGCACCAGCGCGGTCTGCCCCACCTTGTCGGCCAGGCCGAGCGCCGGCAGCAGCACGGCCTGGATGCGCGGGTCGGCCAGCGCCTTGTCGATGTCCGGCGCCTTGTCGAGCGCCTTGGTGAACTGGTCGAGGGCGCGCAGGCTGACCGGGTCCTTGCGCTCCTGCGCCACGCCCTTCTCCTCGGCGCCGGCGGCGGTGGCGCGGCGGAAGGTGGCGAGCGCCGAGGCGGCACTGGGCGCGGCCGAGCCGATGGCCGGGCCGCCGAACAGCGCGGCGACGAGCGAGGCGTTCAGCGACATGGGCGGCGCGCCCCGGCTGGCGCGGCGCCGCCACGGACTGGCGGCATGGTGCGATCCCCTCGGGCGCGTGCGGGCACCCCGAGGCATTTTGCGGCGGGATCGGTTGCCAAAGCCCTAATCCCGGCCGCGGCGGGCGCGTCCCCGCGCCCGGCGCTACAGCAGCGCCTCGCCCTCCAGCACGGGTACGCAGCGGCCGCCGACGGTCGCGCGGATCGCGCCATCCGCCTGGCGCCGGGCGGCGGCGCGGAGCAGGCTCGGCCGGCCCATCTCGACGCCCTGCACGATGTCCCAGGCGCCTTCCGCGGCGCCCTCGAGGCGCAGCAGGAAGCCGGCGAGCGGCGTCGCCGCCGAGCCCGTCGCCGCATCCTCCCAGGTGCCGGTCAGCGGCGAGAACATGCGGGCGCGGATACCGGCGCCGCCCTCGCGGCAATAGAGGTAGAGCGAGAGGTGGCGCCCGAGCTCGGCCGGGAAGCGCGCCTGGGCCGCGCGGAAGGCGGCGATGTCGGGCGCGGCCGCGGCCAGGGCCGCCGCGGTCACCTCCACCAGCAGGCGCGGGTTGCCGCCATCGGCGGCCAGCGTCGGTGCATGCCGGGCGGTCAGCACGCCCTCGGGCGCGATCCCGGCACAGGAGGCGGCAAGGTCCACCGGCATCTCCGCCCCCACCGCGAGCGGCTGCGGCGCCGCGATGGTGGCCCCGAGCACCTGCCCCGTCGCGGCGTCGCGCTCGATGCGCACCTCGACGAGGCCGGCGATCTCCTCGAAGCGCAGGCGGTCGGCGCCGCCGTCGGCGCCGAGCCCGGCCAGCACGAAGCCGGTGCCGACATTGGGGTGCCCGGCGAAGGGCATCTCGGCGATGCGGTTGAAGATGCGCACCCGGGCGGTGTT
>CAYNYQ010000137.1:0-12028 GCA_964401305.1 uncultured Acetobacteraceae bacterium
GCTCAGCCCCGCGCCGTCGCCGCCAGCAGCCCGCCGCCCACCACCAGCGCCGCCGCCGCCAGCGCCTGCCAGCTCAGCGTGCCGAGGCCGAAGCCCGCCAGCAGCAGGGTGGAGGCCACCGGCGTCGCATAGCCGAGCGTGCCCAGCAGCCGCGGATCGCCGCGCTTCATGCCGGCATCCCAGAGGAAGAAGGCCGCCCCCATCGGCCCGAGGCCGAGCAGCGCCACCGCCACCCATTGCGACGCCCCGATCGGGCCCGGCGGCGGCTCGAAGGCCAGGTGCGCGGCCAGCGCCAGCGCCGCCGAGGCTAGGCAGAACCCGGCCACCGCCCCGGTCGGCACGCCGGCGAAGCGGCGCGTGCCGGCCAGCACCGAATAGACCGCCCAGATCACCGCCGAGGCCAGCGCGCAGGCGAAGCCCGCCGCCGCCGAGGCCTCGAACGTCGCCCCGCCGCCCGCGATCAGCAGCCCCGCCCCCGCCGCGCCGAGCGCGACCCCGGCCAGCCGCCGCGGCCCGAGCGGCAGCCCGAGCACCGGCGCCGAGAGCAGCACGATGAGCAGCGGCCAAGTGTAGTTCAGCAGGTTCGCCTCGACCGGCGGCGCCAGGGCGAGGGCGGCGAAGTAGAGGGCGTGGAAGCCGAAGAGCCCGCCCACCCCATGCGCCCAGGCCAGCGGCGGCTGCCGCAGCGCCGGCACGAGCCCGCCGCGCAGCGCCACCACCCCCAGCGCCAGCAGCCCGCCGAGACCGAAGGCGAGTCCGGTCAGCAGCAGCGAGGGGATCGGCTGCGCGAGACGCGAGAGCGGGGCCAGGAAGGCCCAGAGGAGCAGGGCGCCGCAACCCGCGAGGGTCGCGCGCAGGGTCGCGGACATGGGGGGAGAACCAGCTTGCCGATGGCCCCATATACCGGCCTCCGCCGCCGGAGATCAGCCCATGGGCTTCTGGGCCCGCACCTTCATCACCGCCTTCGCGCTCTGGGCGGCGACGCAGATCGTCCCCGGGGTCGAGGTCTCGGGGCTGTTCGGCCTGCTGCTGGCGGCGCTGGTCTTCGGCCTGGTCAATGCGGTGGTGCGGCCGCCGGCCTGGCTGCTGACGCTGCCGCTGACGGTGATCACCTTCGGGCTCTTCCTGCTGGTGCTGAACGCCGCGATGCTCGGCCTGACCGCGCTGGTGCTGCCGGGCTTCCGCATCGACGGCTTCTGGCCGGCGATCTTCGGCGCCATCGTCGTCTCGGTGGTGAGCTGGGGCGCGCGGCGGCTCTTCGTGGGCAGCGAGGCGCAGCGCTGAGCCGCGGCGCCCCGCCCTAACCGAACGCCTCGTCCACCGGCACCCGCAGCGCCTCGGCCAGGCGGTTGGTCTCGGCCGCCATGCCGACCACCGCCAGCAGCTCGCCGAACTGCACCTCGGTCATGCCCCGGGCGCGCGCCGCGGCGGTATGGCTGGCGATGCAGTAGGTGCAGCCCGCCGCCATCGACGCGGCGAGGTAGAGCATCTCCTTCACCAGCGGGTCGAGCGCGCCGCCCGGCGCCATCACCTGGCGCAGGCTGTCCCAGGTGCGGCGCAGCGTGGCCGGGTCGACCGCCAGCGCCTTCCAGAAATTGTTCACGTCCGGGACGCCGCGCGCCGCCTTGATCTCGTCGAAGACGGCGCGGACCTCGGGCCCGGCCTCGGCGTATTCGATCAGGCGGGGCATCGGGCCGTCTCCTCCCCGCCGGTGTGGGGCCTTGCGCCGGTCCACTGCCGCGGCCCGTCGGGCGGCCCGGCCGGCCAGGTGCGCGTCGCGATCTCCATGCTCCCTCCCCTCTGCCAGGCGACCGGCGGCCGCGCCGCCAGGGTGCGCCGCGGCGCGGGGGAAAGCGAGCGCCGCGGCGCGCCGCGCCCCATCTGCCGGGTCGCAGCGGCGGAGGACCCCCATGCAGAGCCTGATCCAGCGCAGCCATCGCCTGGTCGTCGAGACCCCCGGCCGCGGGGCGGTGCCGATCACCGCGCCGATCCGCCGCTGGGTGGCGGCGCAGGGCATCGGCACCGGGTTGCTGACCGTCTGGTGCCGGCACACCTCGGCCTCGCTGCTGGTGCAGGAGAATGCCGACCCCGACGTGATGGCCGACCTGGCGGATGCCCTCGCCCGGCTGGCGCCGGATGGCGGGGCGGAGCGCTACCGGCACGCGGCGGAGGGGCCGGACGATATGGCGGCGCATATCCGGGCCGCGCTCACCCCGCCGCAGCTGACCATTCCGGTGGAGGGCGGTGCGCCGACCCTCGGCACCTGGCAGGGGCTCTACCTCCTCGAGCACCGGGTCCGGCCACACCGACGCGAATTGGCGCTGCACCTGCTCGGGGAGCCGGCGGGCTGAGGGCCGCGCGGACGAACACGCGGAGTTGTTGAGACGCCCCGTCCGCGCCGTGGCGCCGATCGGGGCAGGCCGCTGCCCATGAGGGCAGAATTGCGGCGCAACGCCGGCGAAACACGACGCTTGCGCAACAGTGCGTCCCTTGGGTGGCGGTGCCCGAAACTTCCGTGCGGACTTGACCGGATGGGGGAAACATGAGAGTTGTTTGTCGCCCGGGTGCCTCCCGCCCAAATGGGCAAAAAAAGGGCGGCACCCGAAGGCGCCGCCGAGTTTAGGGAGGAAACGTCCAAGAAAACAGCAGCCACGGCACGAACCGTGTTGCTGCACCGCACTAACTGGCTACGCGATCCGATGCGTCAAGGCGTCTGGCGGAAGCCGGGCGCCTTTTTCGTGCGGCCGGCCCGGCAACGCGCCGGGCCCGGGCAGGTTCGGACACCACCGAGACCTGCGGCGCCTCAGCCCCGCCCCAGCACCTCCGCATCATGCTGCCCGACCCGCGGCGCCCCGCGCGCCGGCCGCGGCCGTTCCCCATCGAAGGAGATCGGCAGGCCGACCACCCGCACCCCGCTCTCGGGCAGGGCCTGCACCATGGCCGTGGCGGCGAACTGCTCGCTGGCGACGAGCTCCCCGATGTCGTTCACCGGGCTGCAGGGCACGCCGGCGGCCTCCAGCGCCTCCACCCAATGGGCGCGGGGCCGGCCGCGCAGCACCTCAGCGATCATCGGCAGCAGCACGGCCTTGTGCGCCACGCGGTCGCGGCCGCGGGCGAAGCGCGGGTCCTCGGCCCATTCCGGATGGCCGAGCACCCGGGCGCAACGGGCCCAGAGCCGGTCGTTGCCCGCCGCGAGACAGAGCGGCCGGTCGGCCGTGTCGAAAACCTGGTAGGGCACGATCACCGCGCCGCCGGTGCCATGGCGCTTCGGCACATCCCCGGTGGCGAGGTGGTTGTTCACCTGCCCCTCCACCCAGTGCACCGCCGTCTCGAACAGGGAGGTGTCGACCACCGCGCCCTGGCCCGTGATGTCGCGCCGGCGCAGCGCCGCCAGCGCGCCGATCACCGTGAACATCCCCGTCGCCTTGTCGTTGATCGAGGCGCCGCAGAAGGTGGGCGGGTCCTCCGGCCGGCCGGTGACGCTCATCATCCCGCCATAGGCCTGCAGCAGCGGGTCGAAGCCCGGCCTGAGGCGCATCGGCCCGACCGCGCCGAAGGCCCAGATCGAGCAGTAGACCAGGCGCGGATGCCGCGCGCGCATCGCCGCGGGGCCGATGCCGAGTTCCTCCACCACCCCGGGGCGGAGGTTCTGGATCAGGATGTCGGCCGTCTCGCAGAGCCGGTGCAGCGCCTCGACATCCTCGGGCGCCTTGAGGTCCAGCGTGACGCTGCGCTTGTTGCGGTTCTGGCCGTAGAAGTAGAGCGAGGTCTCGCCATCCGGCCCGAAGGGCGGGCCCCAGGCGCGGGCATCGTCGCCGCCATCGGGCTTCTCCACCTTGATCACGTCGGCGCCCATGTCGGCCATCACGGCGCCGGCCAGCGGCCCGGCCAGCGCCTGGCCCACCTCGATCACCCGCACCCCTTCGAGCGGCAGCATCGCGTCCTCCTCCATCCCTGCACGCAGGATAGGGGCGCGCGGCGGCGGGTGGCCAGGACGGCCCGGCTAGGGCTGCTCGGCGATGCGGGGCAGGAAGCCGGCCCGTCGCGTCCGCAGCGCGGGATCGGCCGCCATCAGCGCGGCCAGGGCGCGGATCGCCTGGCCGAGCTCCGTCTCGTGCCAGAGCATCCGCTCGATCGACGCGGCATCATAGGTGCCGGGCTGGGCGGTCATCGCCTCGCGGTACCAGGCCTTGAGGTCCTCGGTCGCGTATTTCATCGCCCCGAGGTCGATCCCCGCCGCGGAACCCGCATCCAGCACCGCGGCAAGTTGCGCGGCGCAGTCCTGCACCGGCACCTTCGCCAGGCCCACCGTGGTGCGGCGCCGGCGGTTGCGGGACAGCTCGTACCAGGGCGCCAGCTGGCCCATCTCGGTCGCCAGCCGGGTGGACCAGCGCCCATCCGCGACGGGCCTCCGGGCAAAGCTGACCGGGCAGCTCGCCGCCGCCTCCACCGCCAGCGGCGGCGCATCCTCGGGGTAGTCCTCCAGCACCGGGCCAGCGGGGCGGCGGAGCAGGTCGAGCGCCGCCAGGATCACCCGGCGCTGGAAGGCGGCATCCCCCGGCACGCCGAGCGGCCGCCCCAGCGGGAAGCTCGTCCAGAGGAAGCGCGGCGGGCGGAGCGCCGCCGTGTTCTCGCGGACCAGGCTGATGCCGGTGGTCTGCAGACCCTCGCCTTCGAAGATGCGGGCCAGCGCGCTCACGGCGCGCGTGCAGTTCGGTCAGACAGGGGTGAGAAAGACCGTGTCGACGGCATCGCGGATGAGGAGCCCCGCAAGGCGCCGCGCGCTCTCCGCGTAGCTCTCGGGCAGCACGCCCGCGCCCATGAAGCTGACATGCTGGCTGGCCAGCGGACCGACCACGCCCTCGGCCGAGAGCTCGCGGAAGCGCTGCAGCGGGAAGACGACGTTCACGTCGTCGAGGAAGCCGGTGCGGTCGAAATTCACCGAGGTCTGCGACATCACCAGGTCGCCGGCATCGATCTCGCCGGGAATCAGCCGGTAGCCGGCATCGGCGAAGCCGAAGCCCTCATCCTCGCGGAGGTGCAGGCCGGCCGTGGTGACCAGCGCGATCCGCCGCTGCGCCAGCGGCGTGTCCCTGGCCACCCAGGGCGTCGGCTCCGTCGGGGTCGTGTTCTTGGCGAGCAGGTGCTCGCGCTCGTAGTCGGGCAGGTCGGCCAGACGCACCATGTCACGCCCCCGGGGCTTCGCGGCGCGGCCACGGTGCCGGCGGGGCCGGGCCGGTGTCAACAGCGGCCAGCTTCCCCTTGGCGTCCCGCGCAGCGCGCCTATCCTGCTGCGACCCGAGGGGAAGGAAGCGATCCATGAGCGACGCGCAGCGCCACGCCCACTACATCCCGGTGCGCGAGGACTGGCTGGCCCGCCGCACCGAGCCGGCGCTCGACCCCGCGCTGCCGATCGTCGACCCGCACCACCACCTCTGGGACCGGCCGGACTGGCGCTACCTGCTGGACGACCTGCTGGCCGACACCAACCAGGGCCACAACATCGTCGCCACCGTCTTCGTGCAGTGCCGCGCCATGCACCGCGCCGCCGGGCCGGAGGCCTTCCGGCCGGTCGGCGAGACGGAGTTCGTCAACGGCGTCGCGGCGATGAGCGCCTCGGGCGGCTATGGCGAGACCAAGGTCTGCGCCGGCATCGTCGGGCATGTCGACCTGATGATCGGCGCCCAGGCCGGCGCGGTGCTGGACGCCCACATCGCCGCCGGCGGCGGGCGCTTCCGCGGCATCCGCCACATCTCCGCCTGGGACCCGGATCCGGTCATCATGAACCCGGCCTACCAGCCGCCGGAGGACATGCTGGCGACCGCCGAATTCCGCGCCGGCTTCGCCGAGCTCGGCAAGCGCGGCCTCTCCTTCGACGCCTGGCTCTACCACCCGCAGATCAAGTGGCTGACCGGCCTGGCGCGCGCCTTCCCGGGGACGCCGATCGTGCTCGACCATGTCGGCGGCCCCTTGGGCATCCGCGGCTACGAGGGCAGGCGCGACGCGGTCTTCGCCGACTGGAAGGCCAGCATGACGGAGCTCGCCACCTGCCCGAACGTGCACGTGAAGCTCGGTGGCTTGGGGATGCGCATCAACGGCTTCGACTTCGAGCTGGAAGCGGAGCCGCCCTCCTCCGACGCGCTGGCCGCCGCCTGGAAGCCCTGGATCGACACCACCATCGAGCTCTTCGGCGCGCGGCGCTGCATGTTCGAGAGCAACTTCCCCGTGGACAAGGGCAGCTACGCCTACGGCGTGTTCTGGAATGCCTGCAAGAAGCTGGCATCGGGCGCGAGCGCGGAGGAGCGGACCGCGCTCTTCAGCGGCACGGCGGCGCGGTTCTACAAGCTCGACCTGTGACGCGGCGGATCGAGACCGAGGTCCTCGTCGTCGGCGCCGGCCCGGTCGGGCTGACGCTGGCGATGGACCTCGCCTGGCGCGGGGTGCGCGTGACGGTCGCCGAGATCCGCCGCCGCGGCGAGGCGCCGCCCGTGAAGTGCAACCACGTCGCCGCGCGCAGCATGGAGATCTTCCGCCGCCTCGGCGTGGCCCAGGCGCTGCGCGATGCCGGCCTGCCGCCGGACTATCCGAACGACGTCGCCTACCGCATCACCGCGACCGGCGAGGAGCTGGCGCGCATCCCCATCCCCTGCCGCCGCGACCGCTTCGCCGCCACCGGCGGGCCGGACACCTGGTGGCCGACCGCCGAGCCGCCGCACCGCATCAACCAGCTCTACCTCGAGCCCATCCTCTTCGCCCATGCCGAGGCGATGCCGGGCATCACCATCCTCGACCGCACCCGCGTGCTGGACTTCGTGCAGGGGCCGGATGGCGTGGTGGCGCGGGCCGAGGCGCTCGACGGCGGCGCGGCGGTCGAGATCGCCTGCGCCTACATGGTCGGCTGCGACGGCGGCGGCAGCGCCATCCGCCACGCCATCGGCGCACGCTTCGAGGGCGATGCCGTGGTCAGCCGCGTGCAATCCACGCTGATCCGCGCGCCCGCGCTGCTCGGGATGTTCAAGGCGCGCCCGGCCTGGGGCACCTTCAGCCTGAACCCGCGCCGCGCCGGCAACATGTACGCGATCGACGGGCGCGAGCTCTGGCTGGTGCACAACTACATGCGGCCCGAGGAGGCGGATTTCGAAAGCGTCGACCGCGACGCCTGCATCCGCGCCATCCTCGGCGTCGGGCCGGAGTTCGAATACGCCGTGGTCAGCAAGGAGGACTGGTACGGGCGCCGCCTGGTCGCCGACCGCTTCCGCGACCGCCGCGTCTTCATCGCGGGCGATGCGGCGCATATCTGGGTGCCGATGGCGGGGTACGGGATGAATGCCGGCATCGCCGACGCCACCAACCTCTCCTGGATGCTCGCCGCGGTGCTGCAGGGCTGGGCGCCGGAGGGCCTGCTGGCGGCGCACGAGGCCGAGCGCCTGCCGATCACCGAGCAGGTCAGCCGCTACGCCATGAACCACGAGCTGGCGCTGGCCGCGCAGCGCCGCGCCGTGCCCGCCGGCATCGAGGCGCCGGGCCCGGCGGGCGATGCGCTGCGCGCCCGCGTCGGCCGCGACGCCTATGAGCTGAACGTCAACCAGTACTGCTGCGGCGGGCTGAACTTCGGCTATTTCTACGAGAGCTCGCCGATCATCGCGCCCGACGCCGAGGCGCCGCCGCCCTATTCCATGTACCACTTCACGCCGAGCACCGTGCCGGGCTGCCGCCTGCCCTTCCTGTGGCTGAAGGACGGGCGCGGCCTCTACGACGCGCTCGGGCCCTGGTTCACGCTGCTCCGCCGCGACCGCGCCGTGGACGCGACGCCCCTGCTGGCGGCAGCGCGGGCGCGCGGCCTGCCGATGGCGCTGCTCGACCTCGACGCGGACGAGGGGCCTTCGCTCTACCGCCAGGCGCTGGTGCTGGCGCGGCCCGACCAGCACGTGGCCTGGCGCGGCGATGCGCCGCCCGCCGATCCGCTGGCGCTGGTCGATCGCATCCGCGGCGCCGCCCCGTGAGGCTCGACGGCCGCGCCTATGTCGCCGTCATCGTCGCGGCGCAGGTGCTGGTGCAGATCGGCGCCTTCGCCCTGCCCGCCCTGCTGCCGCACTACATCGAGGCCTGGTCGCTGACAAACACGGCGGCCGGCTGGCTGCTCGGCATCTTCTTCGGCGCCTATGTCGTCGCGGTGCCGGTGCTGATGGCGCTGACCGACCGGCTGCCGGCGCGCAGCATCTATCTCGTCGGCGCCGGCGCGACGGCGCTGTCGCATCTCGGCTTCGCCTTCCTGGCCGACGGGTTCTGGAGCGCCTTCGTCCTGCGCGCCATCGCCGGGCTCGGCTGGGCCGGCTGCTACATGCCGGGGCTGAAGGCGATCGCCGATCCGCTCTCCGGCACGGCGCAATCCCGCGCCGTCACGCTGCATGCGGCGGGCGTCGGCGTGGCCGGGGCCTGCTCCTTCCTCGTCGCCGGCTTCATCGATGCGCTGGCGGGGCCGCGCGCGGCCTTCCTCGCGGTCGGGCTCTGCGCGGTGCTCGCCTTTGTCCTCGCCCTGCTGGTGATGCCGGCGACGGCGCCGCCGCAGCCGGAGGGACCGCAGCGCCGGCTGCTGGATTTCCGCCCCGTGCTCGCCAACCGCCGCGCCATGGCGTGGATCGCCGGCTACTCCGTCCACACGCTGGAGCTGGCCGCGCTGCGCGCCTGGGCGGTGACCTTCCTGGCGCTGGCGGCGACGCGGCACGGCCTGCCCGGCTGGGTGCCGGACCCGACGGTGCTGTTCACCGCCGCGGGGCTGCTCGGCATCCTGGTCTCCATCACCGGCAACGAGTCGGCGCAGAAGTTCGGGCGGCGCCGGGTGGTGACGCTGGCCATGGGCAGCGCCGCCGCCCTCTCCCTGGCGACGGGCTGGATGCTGGAGGTCTCCTTCGTGCTCGCCCTCGCCCTGGTGCTCGCCTGGAACGCGGCGATCTACCTCGACAGCTCGGCGCTGACGGCGGGCACGGTGCAGGCGGCGGGGCCGGGGCTGCGCGGCGCCACCATGGGGCTGCATTCCATGCTGGGCTATGCCGGCGGCTTCCTCGGGCCGCTCGGCGTCGGGCTCGCGCTCGATGCCTTCGGCGACGGCGCGCTCGGCTGGGGCATCGGCTTCGGCCAGATCGCGCTGCTGACGCTGGCGGGGCTCGCGGCGGTGCGGGTGCTGGGCCGCGAGCCCGATGGCGCGGCTACCGGCAGGCGAGCGGCTTCATAGGCGGCAGCGGCACCGGCACGCCCTCCGGCAGCGGCACGCGGCTGACGTTCAAGGTCATCCCGACCAGCGTGTAGTAGCCGCTGACGGCGATGAGATCGACGACGCCCTGCTCGCCGAAGCGGGCCTTCGTCGCCTCGTAGGTGGCGTCGCAGACGCCGCGGTCGCGGTGCATCTCGGTACAGAAGGTCCAGACCAGGCGCTGGTCGGCATCCATGCCGGCCGGTTCGCGCCCCTCGGCGACGGCGTCGAGGATCGGCTGCGGCAGCCCGGCCTGCAGGGCGAGGCGCGCATGCGCGTACCATTCGTACTGCGCCGACCACTCGCGCGCGGTGATGCAGATCGCCAGCTCGTTGAGCGCCGGCGGGATGGAGGACTGGAAGCGCAGGTACTCGCCCAGCGACTGCACGCGGTCGGCGACCACGGGGCTGCGCATCAGTGCGGCGAAGGGGCCGCGGATGCTGCCGCGCGGGCCGGCCATGATGTTCGCCGCGACGGCCTTCTGCGCCTCGGTCCGCTGCGCCTCCGGGATCAGCGGCAGGCGCTCGGGCCCGGCATGCGTCGTCGTGTCGGCCATGATGGCGTTCCCCCTCGGGTTATGCGCCCCGAGCCTCGCCGGCAGCGCCCGGTATGGCAAGGGAGCCCGGCCGGCTCAGCCCGGCCCGGCGCGGCGCTCACCCCGGCGCGAGGCCGGCGGCGCGTACCAGCTCGGCCCAGCGCACCGCCTCGGCGCGGATCATCGCGGCCAGCGCCGCGGGCGCCATGGGCCGCGCCTCCACGCCCACCTTGTCGAGCTGCGCCCGCCCCTCGGCCGAGCCGACCATCCGGTTCACCTCGGCATTGAGGCGAAGAATGGCGGCCTCGGGCGTGCCGGCGGGCGCCACCACGGTCTGCCAGGCCGTCATGGTGATCTCGGGCCAGAGCTCGGTGATCGCCGGCAGGTCGGGGTGGGAGGCGCGTCGGCCGGTGCCGTTCACCGCCAGGCCGCGCACCGCCCCGCCGGCGATCTGCGGCACGGCGACCGAGGCATCGAGCCACATCACCTGCAGCCGCCCCGCGGTGAGGTCGGCCAGCGCCCGCACGCTGCCCTGGTAGGGGACGTGGATCATCTCCAGCCCCTCGCGCCGCAGCATGGTCTCCATCAGCAGGTGGTGCAGCGTGCCGTTGCCGGGCGTGGCGTAGCTCCACTGCCCGGGCCGCGCGCGGATCGCCGCGACCAGGCCGGGCAGGTCCGCCGCCGGCAGCTCGCGGTTCGCCACCAGGAAGAAGCGCACATCGCCCAGCATGGCGACAGCGGCGAAATCCGCCGCCCTGACCGGCGCATTGGCCTGCAGCGCCGGGGCGATGCCGAGGGTCGAGGAGGTGGCGATCAGCAGGTGGTGGCCGTCGGCCGGCTGGCGCGCCACGGCGGCCGCGCCCACCAGCGTGCCGCCGCCGGGGCGGTTGTCCACCACCACCGGCTGGCCGAGCCCGCGCTGCAGCTGCTCGGCGACCATGCGGCCGAGCAGGTCGGTCAGCGCGCCCGGGGGGAAGGGCACGGTCAGGCGGACGGTGCGCTCCGGCGCCCAGGGCTGCTCGGCCAGCGCCGCGGCAGGGGCGAGGGCAGCGGCGCCGAGCAGGCCGCGGCGGCCGATCATGCCGCGCGGTCCGACTGGCGCACCGGGCGCGGGCCCGTGGCGGCGGCCTGGTCGGCGGCCAGCCAGGGGCGCGGCGGCAGCGGCGCCTCGGGCGTCCATTCGCCGCTGACGCCGATGGGCGCGTCGCCGGCGATGGTCACCCGCTCCATGGTGCGGCGCTGCGGGTAGTAGTCGTGCGCGGCGTAGTGCTGCACGGCGCGATTGTCCCACATCACCACCGTGTCCACCGCCCAGCGCACGCGGAGCTGGTATTCGGGGATGCTGGCGCGGGCGAAGAGGTGGTCGAGCAGGGCCTGGCTCTCGGCCTCCTTCAGCCCCTCGATGGCCACGGTGAATTGCGGGTTCACGTTCAGGATGCGCCGCCCCGTCTCCGGGTGCACCCGCACCACGGGGTGGCGCGGGTTGGGGAAGGCGTCCTCGATCGCCCGCAGCCGGTCGCGGCGGGCCCGGTCCCGCGGGTCGAAGAGGCTGCGGAAGGGCTTGAAGTCGTGCCGCGCGAGCAGGCCGTGGATATGCGCCTGCATCCGCTCCGACAGGCCGCGATAGGCCGCCGTCATGCTGGCGAAGAGCGTGTCGCCGCCGACCGCCGGCACCACCCGGGCGCGCAGGATGGTCGCCAGCGGCGGGCAGTCGCGGAAGGTCTCGTCGGAATGCCAGACATCGGTGCGGTTCGGCGGGTTGTCGGCGTCGTAGTCGAGGACGATCACCTCCGGCCGGTCCTCGCGGGTGGGCGAGAAGGGGTGGACGGAGAGCGGGCCGAAGCGCCGGGCGAAGGCCATCTGCCCATCCAGCGTCAGGTCGGACTGGCCGCGGAAGACCAGCACCTCGAAGCGGGTCAGCGCCTCGCGCAGCACGCCGAACTCGGCATCGGTCAGGCGTTCCAGCGCGACGCCCTCGATCTCGGCGCCGATCTGGCCGCCGACCGGCAGCACCCTGACATGCGGCGCGTCCGGCGCCGGCGGCATGGCATAGCCGGGCATCGATCCTTCCTCCCCCGGCCCCGAGGCGGGCCTTGGCCCGAGCATGCCCGGCCGCGCCGCCCCTTCGCAACCCGCACCGAACCCCCTAGGTTGGCCACGGGATAGGCTGAACCGGGAGTGAGGGCGCTTGGCCTATGCGCTGCAGCAGCTGATCAACGGCATCAGCCTCGGCATGATCTACG
>CAYNYQ010000138.1:0-6039 GCA_964401305.1 uncultured Acetobacteraceae bacterium
CGCCGAAGGGACGCGGGGGACGATCGCCGAAGCCGCCACCGCCGCCGCCGAAGTCGCGCCGGGGCGGGCGGGCCGCGCCGCCCTCGCCGCGCTTCAGCTCGACGATGCGGGTGACGAGGCGACGGCCCTGCCGGTCCGTGCCGATCTCGCAGACCAGGGTGTCGCCGGTGTCCGGCGGCTCGATCCCGGCCTCGGTCAGGGCCGATGCATGGAAGAACACGTCCTGGCCATCGGGCCCCAGCACGAAGCCGAAGCCCTTGCGGGCGTTGTACCACTTCACCTCGGCCTGAATCGGCCCGGCATCGCCCGTCATCTCAGTATCGGAAGGCACTTGGTCTTGTATCCGTAATGGTGGGGGTGCGGGCCGCGCGAAGGGACCGCCGAGTGGAACCATGGCACTGCTCGTCCGGCAATGCACGCGATATTTCCGCGCGACCACCATCACCGCGTGCGGCGCGACACGGCTGCCTGGCTGTACCGCGCACGGGAGACGGTGTTTGCCGGGCTGTACCGCGCACTGGGCACGGAGCTTGCCGGGCTGCAGCGCGCACGGGGCGCGGTGCTTGCCGGGCTGCATCGCGTCCGTGCGGCCGCGCCTGCCGATGCGAGCCTGCGCGCATCCGGGCTGCGCAGCCGCAGCCGCCATGGTTCAGCCGAAGCGCCGCGGATCATAGGGTGCGAGGTCGATCTCCGGCGCCTCGCCGCCGAGCAGCTGCGCCACCAGCCGCCCCGTGCGCGGCCCCGCGACGAGACCAACATGGCCATGCCCGAAGGCATGCACCACATCCGCCGTCGCCCGCGCGGGGCCGAGGCAGGGCAGCCCGTCCGGCATGCTCGGCCGATGCCCCATCCAGAGCTTCACCCGCTCCGCCGGCAGGTCGCGCGGCAGGTCGGGGAAGCTGCGCAGCAGGTGATCGCGCAGGATCTCCGCGCGCTTCCAGTTCGGCGCCGCCTCGAGGCCCGCGATTTCCACCTGGCCGGCACAGCGCAGGCCGCGCCGCGTCAGCGTGATCGACATCTTGCCGTCCGAGGGCATCAGCGGCGTGCGCGGCCCGATCGCCGTCTCGCCCTCGATCATGGCGTGGTAGCCGCGCTCGGTCTCGAGCGGCACCGGGTCCCCGGCCGCGGCGGCCAGCGCGCGGGACCGCGCCCCGGCGGCGATCACCGCGCGGTCGGCGGCGATCTCGCCCGCCGCGGTGCGCACCGCCCGCAGCCGCCCGCCCTCGATGCGGAAGCCCGTGGCGGCGTCCTGGCGCAGCGCCGCGCCCTGCGCCCGGGCCTGCGCCACCAGCGCCGCTACATAGGCGCCGGGGTCGAGGCAATGCCCGCCTTCCTCCACCAGCACGCCGAAGCCGTAGCGGCGGTCGAGCTGCGGCTCGCGCTGGCGCATCTCGTCGGCGGAGAGCTCGATCCAGCGGATCCCGGTATTGGCGCGCAGCCGCCAGGCCATGGCCTCCGCCTCGAATTCGGCGCGGGAGGGATAGACGTACATCAGGCCGCGGCGCTGGATCAGCTCCGGCACGCCGGCCTCGGCCGCAAGCTCGGCATGCAGCGCGGGGGCGTCGCGCAGCATGGCGCGCAGCGCATGTGCCGTGCGCTGCACCCGCGCCTCGGTCCAGCCCGACAGCAGGTAGCGCGCCAGCCAGGGCAGCACGCGCGGCAGGTAGCGCCAGCGGATCGCCAGCGGCCCGAGCGGATCGGCGACGAAGCCCGGCACCTTCCTCCACAGGCCGGGCATGGCGGGCGGCACCACCGACATCGGGCTCAGCCAGCAGCCATTGCCGTAGCTCGCCGCCTGCTCGCCGCCCGGTGGCCCGGGGTCGAGGATGGTCACCCGATGCCCGGCGCGCTGCAGCGCCAGCGCCGTGCAGGCGCCGACGATGCCGGCGCCGATGACGACCGTATGCGGCCCGTCCGCTGCCGTCTGCTCCGCCATGTCCCCGATGCCCCCCGTGCCCGGCGACACGGTGCGCAAGATGCCGTGCCGGGGCAATCCTCACGGGCGGGCGGGCGCTCAGCCGCGCGCCTGGCGGCCCGGGTCGTTCTCCGCCAGCAGCGAGACATGGGCGCTGACCACGCGCCAGCCATGCTCGGGCAGCCGGACCATGATCTTGGTCTCGCGGCCGATCAGCCCGCTGTCCACGCGCTGGTACTCGAGATGCGTGCAGGCGAAGTCAGAGCCGAAGCTGGTGATGTGCACCTTGCGGGTGACCCGCGGCGCGTACTTCGCCACCGTCGCGCGGAAGGCGCGGATCGCCTCGATGCCGTAGAGGATCTCCGTCACGCCGAAGCGGACCGTGCGCGGGTCGGGCCAGAAGCTGGCGTCCAGCACCGCGCCGTCGTTCCCGGCGATGGCGCGCTCGTAGCGGTCGAAGACGGCGCGGGCCTCGGCGATCACGGCGGGATCATCGATCTGCATGGGCGGGGAATCTCCGCGGCCGGACGCCGGCATGGAACCAGGTGATCATCGAATAGATGTCGTAGACCGGCAGGCCCAGCGCGTCCTGCAGCGCGGCGGCATGGGGCGGCATGTTCGTGCATTCGAGCACGATGGCGCCGACCTCGGGGTGCGCGGCGACCAGCGCCCGGCCGGCGTCCAGGATGTCGCGCTCGGCCAGCGCCACGTCCATGTCCACCGCCTCGGCCTTGATGAGCACGCGGAAGAACTCCCGCCCGCCCTCGGTGCCCATGATCGGCGTATCGGCGGGCACGCCGGCGGCGGCGAGATGCGCCGGGGTCAGGCCGGGGCGGTTCACCGTCAGCACGCCGACGCGCTGGCCCGGCGGCAGCGTCGCCTGCACCCAGGGCACCTGCAGCAGCGCGGAGGTCGCCACCGGCACCCGCACGGCGGCGGCCAGCTCGGCCTGGAACAGCGAGAGGAAGCCGCAATTCGTGGTGATCGCCTCGGCGCCCAGCGCGACCAGCTCCTCGGCCGCGGCGATGAAATCCGGCAGCAGGCCGCGCGCGCCCTGCAGCACCACGCGCTCCGGCGTCGCGCCGCGCACGACGCGGAACAGCACGGGGAAGGGCCAGGTCAGCGCATTGCCCATGTCGCCCGGGATGCGCGGGAAGCGCGCCTCCAGCATCAGGATGCCGAGCGGCGCGCCATAGATCGCCTTGCCGCCGCGGGCGATGCGGGCCCCCGGCGGCGGGTCTTGCGCGGCGTGGCGCGGCGCTTGCAATGCATCGGGGGCGCTGTCCATGTCGCCACCCTATCCGGCCGCGCCGGCGCCGGGAACCGTCCGTGCCAACGAGAGGAGAAACCGGGATGCTTCGACGCCAAGCCCTCGCCGCCATGCTCGCCCCCGCGGGCGCGGCGCTCGCCGCCCTGCTGGCCCTCGGCGCCGCCCCGCCCGCGGCGGCGCAGGACGGCGCCTGGCCGAGCCGGCCGATCACCTTCATGACCGGCTTCCCCAACGGCTCGGGCCTCGACATCTACGCCCGCCGCCTGGCCGAGCCGCTCTCGCGCGCGCTCGGCCAGCCCATCGTGGTCGACCACCGCACCGGGGCAGGGGGCAACATCGCCTCCGACCACCTGGCGAAGGCGCGGCCGGACGGGTACCTCTTCCTGCTCGGCACCGCCGGCACGCACGCCATCAACGCGACGCTCTACCGGCGCCTGCCCTTCGACCCGATGCGCGACGTGACGCACATCGCCCTGCTCGGCGACGTGCCCAACGTGCTGCTGGTGAACCCCGAGAAGCACCCGGAATTCACCGATTGCCGCAAGGTCATCGCGGCGGCGAAGGCGCGGCCCGGGATCCTGACCTATGCTTCGACCGGCAACGGCGCCTCGACGCACCTGGCCGGCGTGCAGTTCGCCGTCGCGGCGGGCGTCGAGCTGACGCATGTGCCCTATCGCGGCCAGCCCGGCGCGATCCAGGCGCTGCTCGGCAAGGATGTCGATCTCTTCTTCAACCAGGTCGGACCGGCGATCGGGTTGATCCAGGCGGGTACGGTGCGGCCGCTGGCGGTGACGACGGCCGGCCGCGTGCAGGCGATCCGCGACGTGCCGACGGTGGCGGAGGATTGCGGCCTGCCGGGCTTCGTCAGCACGACCTGGTACGGCATGTTCGCGCCCCCGGGCCTGCCGGCGGCGATCCAGGCGCGGATGAATGCCGAGGTGGCGAAGGTGGTCGGCTCGCCCGAGTTCCGCGACTGGCTGCTGACCAACCAGGGCATCACGCCGCCCGCCGACCTTTCGACCGAGGCCTTCCGGCGGACCCATGAGGCGGATATCGGCCGCTGGGCGGAGATCGTCCGCCGCTCCGGCGCGCAGGTGGACTGAGGGACGGCGCGACCGGACCGGGGCACCGTCACGGCGAGGCGCGGCCGGGCCGGGTGAGCAGGGCGCGGCCGAACGGGGGCGCGCTTGGGGTACCGCGCGGCCGGCGGGGCGCGCCTGGAGCACGGCGCGGCCGGCAGGGTGCGCCTGGGGCATCGCGCGGCGAGCAGGGCGCGTTCGAGGCACCGCCCGGCCAACGGAGCGCGCCTGCGGCACAGCCCGGCCAACGGAGCGCGCTTGCGGCACAGCCCGGCCAACGGGCGCCGAGCCGGCAACAAGGCGCATGCGGCATCCGCACCGACCGGCCGGCAGAGGCTTGCCATGCCGAGGCCCTCTCTGGCACGATCGCTGACATGTCAGGGACCATGCCAGCCCCATGTCGCTGCTGACGCCGATCGAGCCGCCCGCCTCGCTGACCGAGCAGGCCGTCACCGCGCTGCGCGCCGACATCCTCACCACCCGCCTCCCCCCCGGGGCGACACTGTCCGAGGCAGCCGCGGCGCAGCGGCTCGGCCTCGGCAAGGCGCCGGTCCGCGCCGCCCTCGCCCGCCTGGCGGAGGAGGGGCTGGTGCAGGCGCTGCCGCGGCGCGGCTGGGCGGTCTCCCTGGTCACCATCCGCGACATCCACGAGGTCTTCGACCTCCGCCTGCTGCTCGAGCCCGAGGCCGCACGCCGCGCCGCCGGCCAGGTGGATGCCGAGGCGCTGCGCCGGCTCGATGCGGTCTGCGCCGCCGGCTACCAGCCCGAGGACGCCGCCAGCGCCGCCGCCTTCCTCGAGGCCAACCGCGGCTTCCACGTCGCCCTCGCCGAGCTCTCGGGCAATGGGCGGCTTGCCCGCCAGGTCGGCCGGCTGCTCGACGAGAGCACCCGCATGCTCGTCCTCGGCCTGCGGCGCCGCGACCGCAGCGGCGAGATGGCGCATGAGCACCAGGCGCTGATCGAGGCCCTGGCGCTCGGCCGCGCCGAGGCGGCGGCCGCCCTGATGCGCGAGCAGATCGCCGCCAGCCGCGCCATGGTGCTGACCGCGCTCACCGCCCCCGACGCCGCCACCGCCGTCTGAGCCGAGGCCGCCATGCCGACCGCCGCCATCCGAGCCGAGGCCGCCATGCCGACCGCCGTCCGAGTCGAGGCCGCCATGCCCGCCGCCCCGGCCGAGGCCGTCATGCCGCCACCGCCGCCGAGGGCGCCATGACGCGCACCAGCCTCCGCGCCGAGACCGCCACCGCCACCCGAGACGAGGCCACCATGTCCGCCACCGCCGCCCCAGCCGAGGCCGCCAGGCCCGCCTTCGCCCGCCCCCCGGCGCCGCGCGGCGCCCCGGCCCGGCGGCCCGGCCGGACCCCGGCCACCCGCCTCGCCGCCCTGGTCGACGCCATCGGCCGGGCGGTGCGCGACACGCCGGAGGATCGGCGGGCAGGGGCCGTCGCGGCGGCGCTCGGCGCGCATGTCGCCGATCCCGCGCTGCTCGACGGCATCGCCACGCCCTGCTGCGCCGAGCGCTACCTCCGCCACCTGCTGCACGAGGACGCCGAGGCGGGATGGGCCGTCGCCGCCCTGGTCTGGCGCCCGGGGCAGATGTCGCCCGTGCATGCGCATCGCGCCTGGTGCGCCGTCGGCGTGCATCGCGGCGTGCTGGTCGAGAGCTTCCACGCGCCGGGCGAGGGCCTCGCCCCCTCGTCCGTGCAGCTGCGCCGCCCGGGGGATACCAGCGGCGGCCCGGCGGACCCGGCGCTGATCCACCGCCTCGCCAATCT
>CAYNYQ010000138.1:6139-11932 GCA_964401305.1 uncultured Acetobacteraceae bacterium
GGGATACCAGCGGCGGCCCGGCGGACCCGGCGCTGATCCACCGCCTCGCCAATCTTGGCGGCGAGACGGCGATCTCGATCCACGCCTATGGGCTGGCCTTCGCCCGCTTCTGCACCGGCCTCAACACCATCCACGCGCCCTGAGGCGCAGGCGCCGCCGCCGCTCCGCCGGCGATTTGCGCCACCTTCGCCGCGGCGCCAGGATCGCGCCGCAAACAGAGGGGACCCGCATGCCCGACGGTTCGACCGCCGACGCCATGCCGCGCAGCCTGTGGGCCGCGACCGCCCCGCCGCCGCCGCCGACCACCCCGCTCGCCGGCACCGCGCGCACCGACGTGGCGATCGTCGGCGCCGGCTTCACCGGCCTCTCCGCGGCGCTGCACCTGGCCGAGGCCGGCATCGCCTGCACCGTGCTCGAGGCGGCGGAGATCGGCTTCGGCGCCTCGGGCCGCAACAACGGCCAGGTGATCCCGAACCTCTCGCGCATGGACCCGGACGGCATCGTCGCCGCCGTGCCGCGCGAGCTCGGGGGCGCGGAGAAGGGCGAGCAGCTGGTGGCGCTGATCCGCGACAGCGCCAGCCTCGTCTTCGACCTGATCCGCCGCCACGGCATCGCGGCCGAGGCGGTGCAGAACGGCTGGATCCAGCCGGCGCATCGCCCCTCCCGCATGAAGCTGGCGGAAAGCCGCGTCCGGCAATGGGGTAGCCGCGGCGCGCCGGTGCGCATGCTCGATCGCGCCGAGATGGCCGCGCTCGCCGGCACCGACCACTGGTTCGGCGGGTGGGAGAACCGCACCGGCGGGCGGATCAACCCGCTCGGCTTCGCCCGCGGCCTGGCCGCGGCGGCGATCCGCGCCGGCGCCGTGGTGCACACGCGAAGCCCGGTCTCCGGCCTGGCGCGGGAGGGCGCGGCCTGGCGCCTGGCCACGCCGGGCGGCGCGCTGCTGGCCGACCGCGTGATCCTCGCCACCAATGCCTATACCGGGGCCGGGCTCTGGCCCGGGCTTGCCCGCACCGTGGTGCCGGTGCGCAGCTACCAGATGGCGACCTCCGTGCTGTCGGACAATGTGCGCAAGTCCATCCTGCCGGAGGGGCATGCGCTCTCTGACACGCGGGGCGATCTCTACTTCTACCGGTTCGACGCGAACGGGCGGCTGGTGACCGGCGGCGGGCTGATCCTGCCCTTCGGCTGGGAGGGACGCATCCAGGACCGCATCCGCGAGCGCGTCGCCCGCGTCTTCCCGCAGATCGGCGAGATCCGCTTCGACCATGTCTGGCACGGCTATGTCGGCGGCACCGCGGACAAGCTGCCGCATGTGTACGAGCTCGCCCCCGGCGTGCTGGCCTGGACCGGCTGCAACGGCCGCGGCGTGGCGCTGGCGACGGCGCTCGGGCGGGAGCTGGCGCGGGTCAGCGGCGGCACGCCGGCGGGGGAGATCGCCGCGCCGGTGGAGACGCGGCTGAAGGCCGTGGCGGGGCACGAGTTCCGCGCGCTCGGCGTCGCCTGGCAGGTGGCGCGGAACCGCTGGAACGACCGGCGGGACTGAGGCCCGATCCCTGCGCAGCGAGCGAGCGCGGCGCAGGGGGGCGCCCCGCTCAGGGCGCGCCGAGCAGGAAGGGCGGTGGCGGGGCCAGGTCGAGCCGCACCTCCCGCACGCCCTCGATCCCCTCGGCCAGCACCCGCAGCCCGCGCTGCACCTCCTCCGAGCGGCAGAAGCCGTGGAAGGTCACGACCCCCTCGCGCACCTCGGGGAAGACGAAATAGGCGTCCACCCAGGGCTGCTCCCGCATCGCCCGCGTCAGCACCCGGGCGATCGCCGCGTCGGAGACGGCGGCGCCGGCCGCCGCCGGCGTGGGCTCGGCCAGCACCGTCTTCAGCAGGTCGGCGCGCGAGACGAGGCCGACCAGCCGTCCTTCCCGCACCACCGGCACGCGCCTGATGCCGCGCCGCTCGAGCAGCGCCGCCACCTCGGCCACGGGCGTGTCCTCGGCGACGCTCTCGACCTCGGTCGTCATGACGTCGCGGACGCGGCGGCCATGGGTGCGCGCGAACTCGGCCGCGCGGGTCGGGGCAGCGGAGAAGAAGTCCCTGAGCCAGCTCCGCGGCGCATCCGTCGGGGCGGCCAGGCGGCGCAGCAGGTCGCCCTCGGTCAGGATGCCGACGAGCCCGCCCGCCGCATCGAGCACGGGGGCGCCGGAGATGCCGCGCGCGGCGAGCATCCGGGCGGCCTGGGCAATGCTCATGTCGGGGGCGAGGGTGAGCAGGCCCGTGGTCATGATGTCGGCGGCGTGCATGGCGGGTCTCCCGTGTGCTGCCGCCTGGGTTAGCGTGGCGGCGCGACCCGCACATTGCGTTCGGTCAATGCGGAGGCAATCTCCGCGTCACGACGGCGTCACCGGCGACTGCGGCCGTGCTCCGGTCAGGCGATCACCGTCCAGGTCGTGGTGACATGGGTGCAGATCTCCTCCGCCTCCTCGGCGCGGATCAGCACCTCGCCGAAGATCGCCCGCCGCCCGCGCTTGACCACGCGCGCCTCGGCGATGGCGGGCTTGGCGAAGATCGGCCGCAGGAAGTTCACCGTCATGGTGGAGGTGACGCTCTCGTCCCGCCCGCCCGTGAGCGTGAGCAGGGCGGCCCACATCGCCACGTCGGCGAGCCCCATCAGCGCCGGGCCGGAGACGGTGCCGCCGGGGCGCAGCAGGTCCGCGCGGAAGGGCAGGCGGACCCGGGCCGTGCCGCCCTCGGCGGCGAGCACGGTGCAGCCCCAGCCCGCGACCAGGGGCACGCCCTCGGCGATGATGGCATCGAGCGCGGCGGGGCTCGGCGGGGCGGGTGTGGTCATGGCGGGGTGGCGGGCCTCGGCGTGGGCGCAGACCCTACCGGCCGCGCCCGGCGCCGCCTATCCCACCCGCGCCATCGCAGGCGGCATCGCCTATCCCACCCCGCCCGCCAGCGCGGCGAAGCGGCCGCGCTCCACCAGCGCCTTCACCGCGGCGATGTCGGGCGCCATCACGCGGTCCGCGTCCCAGGCGGCGGCGACGCCGCGCACCAGGCCATGCGCCCGCTCGATCGCCGCGCTGGACTGCAGGGGGCGGTGGAATTCGAGGCCCTGCGCGCCGGCCAGCAGCTCGATCGCCAGGATGGTCGCCAGGTTCTCCGCCATGTCCGAGAGCCGCAGCGCCGCGCCGGTGGCCATGCTGACATGGTCCTCCTGGTTCGCGCTGGTGGGCAGGCTGTCGGTGCTGCGCGGCACGGCGAGCGCCCGGTTCTCGGCGACCAGCGCCGCCGCCGTGACCTGCGCCAGCATGAAGCCGCTGTTGAGCCCGGCACCTTCGCGCACCAGGAAGGCGGGCAGGCCGGAGAGCGCGGGGTCGGTCAGCAGGGCGATCCGTCGCTCGCTGATGCTGCCGAGTTCGGCGAGGGCGAGCGCCATGGTGTCGGCGGCGAAGGCCACCGGCTCGGCGTGGAAATTGCCGCCCGAGAGCACCTCCGGCATGCCGCCCTCGCCCTCGACCACCAGCGGGTTGTCGGTGACGGCCGTGGCCTCGCGCGCCAGCACCTGCGCCGCATGGTCGAGCAGGTCGAGGCACGCGCCGGCGACCTGCGGCTGGCAGCGCAGCGAATAGGGGTCCTGCACGCGGGAATCGCCGGTGCGGTGGCTCTCGCGGATGGCGCTGCCGGCGAGCAGCCCGCGCAGCAGGGCGGCGGCGCGGATCTGCCCGGGCTGGCCGCGCAGCGCATGGATGCGCGCATCGAAGGGCGTGTCGGAGCCGCGCACCGCATCGACCGACAGCGCGCTGGCGACGAGGGCGGTGGCCGCCAGCGCCTCGGCCGAGAACAGCGCGGCCAGCGCCAGCGCGGTGCTGACCTGCGTGCCGTTCAGCAGCGCCAGCCCCTCCTTCGGCCCGAGCGCGAGCGGCGCAAGGCCGATGCGCGCCAGCGCCGCCGCGCCCGGCAGCAGCTCCGCGCCGAGGAAGCACTCGCCCTCGCCCACCAGCACGAGCGCGAGATGCGCGAGCGGCGCGAGGTCGCCCGAGGCGCCGACCGAGCCGCGCGCCGGAATGGCCGGGATGGCGTCGGCCTCCAGCAGCCGCAGCAGCGCCTCCACCACCACGGGCCGGACGCCCGAGGCGCCGCGCGCGAGCGAGTGCGCCTTCAGCGCCAGGATCAGCCGCACCACCGGCCGCGGCAGCAGCGGGCCGGAGCCGGCGGCATGGCTGCGCAGCAGGTTGAGCTGCAGCTGCGCCAACTGGTCCGCGGGAATGCGGGTGGAGGCGAGCTTCCCGAAGCCGGTGTTCACGCCGTAGATCGGCGCATCGCCGGCGAGGTTCGCCGCCAGCGCATCGGCGCCGCGCTGCACGGCCTCGCGCCAGCCCTCGGGCAGCGCCAGCGGCGCGCCTTCCATCACCGCGCGCCATGTGCCGGGCGGAACAGGGGTCATCGTCGTCGCTCCCGTAGAAGCGCGGGGTGCCGCCCGGGCGGCGGCCATCGCGCAGTCCCCGACGAGGAAGGAACCCGACCATGCCGCTCACCATCGGCGCCTTCGACAGGATGAAGGCCGCCGTGCTCTCCCTGCCGATGTCCGGCAAGACGCTGATCGGCGCGGCGAAGGGCGCCAGGCTCTACAACGGCGTCCGGCAGCAGTACCAGACGCCGGTCGCGGCCTACGACAACCTGCTGCAGCAGAAGCTCGGCCGCCAGCACGCGGTCGCGGACTATGCGTCCTTCCGCAGCCTGGCGGATTGCTACGACCCGACCGACGCGACGGCGCAGCAACAGCAGCTGCAGGGGAAGACCGTCACCCGCACCCTCAACAAGCTCTCGCTCGAGGACTGGAACCGGTTGCTGAAGCCGGGAGCGCTGCTCGACAGCAACATCAAGGACCTGTTCGAGATGTTCCCGGGGCAGATGACGGTCTGGTTCATCAGCCACCAGTCCGATCCGGCGCGGCTGAAGCGCATCGAGACCGTCTACGAGGGCTGCGACACGCCGCAGGTGGTCTCGATGCACTGGTAGCCACGTCACGCGCCGAGCATGGGCAGGTCGAGCCCGTGCTCCCTGGCGCAGGCGATGGCGATGTCGTAGCCGGCATCGGCGTGGCGCATCACGCCGGTCGCGGGATCGTTCCACAGCACGCGCTTGAGCCGCCGCGCCGCATCCGCCGTGCCGTCGCAGACCACCACCATCCCGGCATGCTGCGAATAGCCGATGCCGACCCCGCCGCCGTGATGGATGCTCACCCAGGTGGCGCCGGAGGCGGTGTTCAGCAGCGCGTTCAGCAGCGGCCAGTCGGAGACCGCGTCGGAGCCATCCCGCATCGCCTCCGTCTCGCGGTTCGGCGAGGCGACGCTGCCGCTATCCAGATGGTCGCGCCCGATGACGATCGGCCCGATCTCGCCGCGCGCGACCATGTCGTTGAAGGCAAGCCCGAGCTTGTCCCGCAGCCCGAGCCCGACCCAGCAGATCCGCGCCGGCAGGCCCTGGAAGGCGATGCGCGCGCGCGCCATGTCGAGCCAGCGGTGCAGGTGCGGGTCGTCCGGGATCAGCTCCCGGACCTTGGCGTCGGTGCGGTGGATGTCCTCGGGGTCGCCCGACAGCGCGGCCCAGCGGAAGGGGCCGATGCCGCGGCAGAATAGCGGGCGGATATAGGCCGGCACGAAGCCCGGGAAATCGAAGGCGTTGGCAAGCCCCTCGTCCTTGGCCATCTGTCGGATGTTGTTGCCGTAGTCGAGTACCTTGGCGCCCATGCGCTGGAAATCCAGCATGGCCTGCACCTGGGCCACCATGCTGCGC
>CAYNYQ010000139.1:0-11929 GCA_964401305.1 uncultured Acetobacteraceae bacterium
CGCTTGCGCGGCGGCGTCATCACCATCGGCTGCAGCGCCGCGGCGCCGAAGCTGGTGCGGCGGCGTTCCTCGGGCACGGGCCGATAGAGCGTGTCGCGCTGCTGCGGCTGCCGGCCGATGCGCAGGATCAGCTCCTCCATCGCCTCGGGCGGGAATTCCTGGCCGTGCTGCGTGCCGGCGGCGCGGCTGATGCTCTCGTTCATCAGCGTGCCGCCGAGGTCGTTGGCGCCGGCATTCAGGCAGAGCGCAGCGCCCTCCGGCCCCATCTTCACCCAGCTGACCTGGATGTTGGTGATCAGCGGATGCAGCGCCAGCCGCGCGACGCTGTGCATCAGCACGGCTTCGCGGAAGGTCGGCCCCTTGCGGGCGCGGCCCTTGAGGTACATCGGCGCTTCCATGTGCACGAAGGGCAGCGGGACGAATTCGGTGAAGCCGCCCGTCTCCGCCTGCGCCGCGCGCAGCCGCAGCAGGTGCCGCGCCCAGTTCAGCGGCCCCTCGACATGGCCGAACATGATGGTGCTGGTGGTGCGCAGCCCGATCGCGTGCGCGGTCTTCACCACCTCGAACCACTGCGCGGTGTTGACCTTGTCGGGCGAGATCACGGCGCGGATCTCGTCGTCCAGGATCTCGGCGGCGGTGCCCGGCAGGGTGCCGAGCCCGGCCTCCTTCAGGCGCGTGAGGTACGCCCGCAGCGGCAGGCCGAGCGTCGCCGCGCCCTGCGTCACCTCCAGCGGCGAGAAGGCGTGGATGTGCATCTCCGGCACGGCGGCCTTGATGGCGCGGCAGATCGCCTCGTAGGTGGCGCCGGTATAGTCCGGGTGGATGCCGCCCTGCAGGCACACTTCCGTCGCGCCGCGGTTCCATGCCTCCACCGCGCGGCGCACGATCTCGCCATGGTCGAGGTCGTAGGGCGTGCCGCGCAGCGCCTCGTGCGTGCGGCCCTTGCTGAAGGCGCAGAAGCTGCAGCGATAGGTGCAGATGTTCGTATAGTTGATGTTGCGGTTCACCACGTAGCGCACCGTGTCGCCGCTGATGGCGCGACGCAGCGCGTCGGCGGCCTGCATCACATGGGCGTGGTCGACGTCGCGCGCGGCGAAGAGGCGGAGGATCTCGTCCTCGCCGATGCCCTCGCCCGCCGTCGCGCGCGCGACGATGCGCGCCAGCCCGGCATCCGTGCGGGCAAGCCGCACCGGCGGCTGCGGCGGCGGCGTCAGCTCGCCAGGCGCCCAGGCGCCGTCCTCGCGCGCCAGGCCCGTGGCGTCGGAGAGCCGCAGCGCCTGGGTCGCGACCTTCGGCGCCAACCAGCGCGCGTGGTCGCGCACATGCGCCGGATAGGCCGGCAGGCGCTGCACCAGCACCTTGCCGGTTTCTGCCGTCCGTCGCGCCAGTTCCTCGAGGTGCGGCCAGGGCGCCTCCGGGTTCACATGGTCGGGCGTCACCGGCGAGACGCCGCCCCAGTCGTTCAGCCCCGCGCCCACCAGGCGCTGGTAGACGCCGGGCGAGAGGTTGGGCGGCGCCTGGATGTTCATCGCGGGGCCGAGCAGGATGCGCGCGACGGCGATGGTCCAGAGCAGCTCCTCGAGATTGGGCTCCGGCGCCAGCACCATCTTGGTGCCCGGCTTGGCGCGGAAATTCTGGATGATGACTTCCTGGATGTGCCCGTGCCGCGCATGCAGGTCGCGGATCGCCAGCAGCGAGTCGATGCGCTCGGCGCGCGTCTCGCCGATGCCGATCAGGATGCCGGTGGTGAAGGGCACGGCCAGCTCGCCGGCGAGGCGGATCGTCTCGAGCCGCACCGCGGGGTCCTTGTCCGGCGAGCCGTGATGCGGCCCGCCGGGCTGGCAGAGCCGCGGGCTCGCGCTCTCGAGCATGATGCCCTGGCTGGCCGAGACCGCGCGCAGCGCTGCGATCTCGTCGCGCGTCATCACGCCGGGGTTGGCGTGCGGCAGCAGCCCCGTCTCCTGCAGCACCAGGGCGGAGACGGCGACGAGGTAGTCGATCGTCGTCGCGTGGCCCATGGCGGCCAGCGCCTCGGCCGCCTGGGGCCAGCGCAGCTCCGGCTTGTCGCCCAGGGTGAACAGTGCCTCGGTGCAGCCGGCGGCGGCGCCGGCGCGGGCGATGGCCAGCACCTCCTCGGCGTTCAGGTAGGGGCTGATGCCCTTGCGCGGCCGCTGCTCGGCGAAGGTGCAGTAGTGGCAGACGTCGCGGCAGAGCCGCGTCAGCGGAATGAAGACCTTGCGCGAATAGCTGATCAGCCGGCCGTGGCCCGCATCGCGCAGCGCCGCGGCCTCCTCCATGAGCGCGGCGAGCGGCGTGCGCTCCAGCCTTGCCGTGTCCATTGTCCCGCCCCCGACCCTTGCCCAACCGGGCCCTTCGGCCGCATCGTGTGGCATCGCCCGGCACCATGCAACGGGGGGAGGAACGCCATGCAATTCGGCTTCAACGCGCCGACCGCGGGGGCGCTGGCGGTGCCCGAGTCCCTGCTGCGGATCGTCACGGAAGGCGAGGCCATGGGCTTCGACTACGCGACCATCAGCGACCACGTGGTGATCCCGCGCGACATCGCCGCCCGCTACCCCTACACCGATACGGGCGAATTCCCCGCCGGCGCGAGGCTCGACCGGCACGAGCAGCTGGTCGAGGTCGCCTGGCTGGCAGCGAAGACCACCAGGCTGCGGCTGGTGCTCTCCGTCATGGTGGTGCCGCACCGCCCGGCCGTGCTGGCGGCCAAGCAGCTTGCCAGCATCGACATCCTCTCCGGCGGGCGGCTCACGGTGGGCATCGGCGCGGGCTGGATGCGCGAGGAATTCGAGGCGCTGCAGACCGATCCCTTCGAGGAGCGCGGCGCCGTCACCGACGAGTACCTGATGGCCTTCAAGGAGCTCTGGACAAAGGACGAGCCGCGCTTCGAGGGCAAGTACGTGCGCTTCTCCAACGTCGATTTCTCGCCCAAGCCCGTGCAGGCGCCGCATCCGCCGATCTGGGTCGGCGGGGAGAGTGGCCCGGCGATGCGGCGCACCGCGAAGCTCGGCGATGCCTGGTACCCGATCCAGGCCAACCCCGCCTTTCCGATGGACAGCCTCAAGCGCCTGGCGGCCGGCATCGGCAAGCTGCGCGGCCTGGTCGAGAAGGCCGGGCGCCGGCCGGAGGAGGTCGGCATCGTCATCCGCGTGCAGGCGACCGGCGAGGGCGTGCCCGCCCGGGCCGGCGACGGGGAGCGGCGCATGTGGTCCGGCAGCCCGCAGGACATCGTGCAGGACATCCGCGACCTCCGGGCGCTCGGCGTGCGGAGCGTCGATTTCGGCTTCCCCGGCCGGACGCCGGAGGAGGTGCTGGGCGCGATGCGGCGCTTCGCCGACGACGTGATGGGGAAGATCTGAGCGGTCCGTATCGGTCCGCCAGGGGAGGTTTCGATGAAGCTCGGCATCACCATCGGCATGATCCGCGGCGCCACGCCGAAGCTCGAGATGGACGTGGTGGAGGAGGCCGAGCGCCTCGGCTACGACGTCGTCTGGTGCGGCGAGTCCTATGGCACGGATGCGGTCACGCCGATCACCTGGGTGCTGGCCCGCACCACCCGCATCCGCGCCGGCACCGGCATCATGCAGATGCCGGCCCGCCAGCCGACCTGCGCGGCGATGACGGCGATGACGCTGCAGGCATTGTCCGACGACCGCTTCCTCTGCGGCGTCGGCCCCTCCGGCCCGCAGGTGGCCGAGGGCTGGTACGGCGTGCCCTACGGCAACGGGCTTGGCCGCACGCGCGAATACATCGAGATCATCCGCCGGATCGTCGCCCGCGAGGCGCCGCTGACGCATGACGGCGAGCACTACCAGATCCCCTATGCGGGTCCGGGCGCCTCCGGCCTCGGCAAGCCGCTGCGCAGCATCATCCATGGCCGGCCGATCCCGATCTACACGGCCTCCATCACGCCGGGCGGGCTGCGCCTCTCGGGCGAAATCGCGGACGGCAACCTGCCGATCTTCATGTCGCCCGAGAAGGCGCATGCGGTGACGAAGCCGACGCTGGAAGGGCGCTCCAAGGCCGGGAAGCACGACCTCGCCGGCTACGACATCGCGCCCTACACCAAGATCCGGCTCGGCGACGACCTGCAGGCCTGCCGCGACGCGATCAAGCCGGAGCTCGCGCTCTACATCGGCGGCATGGGGGCGAGGGGGAAGAATTTCTACAACGACTACGCGAAGAAGCTGGGCTTCCCGGACGCCGCGCGCGTCATCCAGGACCTCTACCTCGACGGCAAGAAGAAGGAGGCCGCGGCCGCCGTGCCCGATGCGCTCTGCGACGAGGTCGCGCTGCTCGGCCCGGCCGACCGCATCAAGGCGCGGCTGCAGGACTGGAAGGCAGTGGCGAGGGACGGCGCGGTCGGCACCGTCGTCCTGACCGGCGCCAGCATCGAGGCGCTGCGCGTCGCGGCGGAGGCGGTGCTGTAGCTACGCGAGGCGCGGCACCAGCCGCGCCCAGGTGTCGAGCACGGGAAGGATCGTGTCGGCCTTCTCGCTCGGCAGGGAGACGATCACGCGCTCGACGCCGAGGGCGCGGTCGCGCTCCAGCATCGCCAGCTCCGGCCTGCCGCCCCAGATGGTGATCGGCACCTCGCGCCCCTGCTCCTGCATGAAGCGCCGCGCCTCGGGGATCTTTTCCGCCACGTCCGGATAGGCGGGGCGGGAGCGGTGCGGCATCCAGCCATCGCCGTAGCGGATGGCGCGGCGCAGGCCGTAGGGATGCGCGCCGCCGACCAGGATCGGCGGCCAGGGCTTCTGGATCGGCTTCGGCCAGGTCATCATCGGCTCGAAGCGCACCATCTCGCCGTGGTACTCGGCCTTCGACCTGGTCCAGATCTCCTTCATCGCCTCGATGCGCTCGCGCGCCAGCTTGTGGCGCGTCTCGAAGGCGGTGCCGTGGTTGGCCATCTCGTCGGCGTTCCAGCCATCGCCGACGCCGAACAGGAAGCGCCCGCCGCTGACCTGATCGATCGAGGCGACCAGCTTCGCCGTCTGGATCGGGTCGCGTTGCACCACCAGACAGACGCCCGTTCCCACCTTCAGCGTCGTCGTCGCGGCGGCCGCGGCGGTCAGCACGACGAAGGGATCCATCACGTCGTAGTACTGCTTCGGCAATTCGCCGCCGGAGGGGAAGGGTGACTTGCGGGAGAGCGGGATGTGGCTGTGCTCGGGCGCCCAGAAGCTGTCGAAGCCGCGCTCCTCGGCGGCGCGGGCGATCTCGCCCGGCGCCATGGAGTAGTCGGTGATGAACATGGCGACGCCGATCTGCATGGCGTGGCGCTCCCCTATTGCTGCTCGATGCCGGCCTTCTGGATCACGTCGCGCCAGAGCGGGACCTCCTGCGCGACACGCCGCGCCAGGCCCTCCGGCCCTGCGGCGCGGATGGCGAAGCCGGCGGCGAGCAGCCGTTCCTTCGTCTCGGTCGCGTTCAGCGCCGCGACCGTCTCCCGCGCCAGGCGGTCGATGATCGGCGGCGGCGTGCCGGCCGGCGCGAACAAGCCCTGGAAGGTCTCCGAGACGAAGCCGGGGAAGCCGAGCTCCAGCATGGTCGGCACATCCGGCAGGTCGGGCCAGCGCGTCTCGCTGGTCATGGCCAGCGCGCGCAGGGCGCCCGACTTGATGTGCGGATGCGCCGGCGGCAGGGCGGTGCAGCCCACGGGCGTCGTGCCGGACAGCAGCGACTGGATGGCGAGCCCCGCGCTGTTGTGCGGCACCTGCACGAACTCCACGCCGGCGCGGATCTGCAGCAGCTCCACCGTCAGGTGCGGCGTGCTGCCGAGGCCGGGATTGGTCATGTCCAGCTTGCGCGCGGTGGCCTTCGCCCGCGCGATCAGTGTGGCGATACTGTCGATGCCGCTGTCGGGCCGCGCCAGGATCACGTTCGGCGAGGCGCCGAGCACCGTCACCGGCGCGAATTCGCGGATCTCGTAGCCCGGGTTGCGGAACAGGCTGACATTCACCACGAAGCCGGTGGAGGCGACGAGCAGCGTGGTGCCATCGGGCGCGGCGCGCGCGACCGCGGCGGCGCCGACATTGCCGCCTGCGCCGGCGCGGTTCTCCACGACCACGGGCTGGCCCAGCGGCCCGCTCAGCGCATGGGCGACCACGCGGCCCATCACGTCGGTCGGCCCGCCCGGCGCGAAGGGCACGACGATGCGGATCGCGCGGCTGGGCCAGTCCTGCTGCGCGACGGCGCTCCGCGCCAGCAGCGCCGCCGCGCCGCCGGCCAGCAGCCTCCGGCGTCCGGTCCCGGTCATCGGCCCGTCTCCTCCTGGTCCCGTCAGCATGCTGAGGGCCGCGCGATGACGTCAAGGCGGCGCGATTTGCCCACCCCGCGGCGATGGTCTTCACTGGCCGCGCAAGCGGGAGCGGCGGCGATGGACGCGGGCATGGCGCTGGACGGGCTGGTGGTGCTCGACCTGACGAACTTCCTCTCGGGCCCCTACTGCACCATGCTGCTCGGCGACATGGGCGCCGACGTCATCAAGGTGGAGCGACCCGATGGCGGCGACGACGCGCGCCGCATGCCGCCCTTCGTGGATGGCCGCTCGGCCCCGTTCGGCGTGTGGAACCGCAACAAGCGCTCCATCGCGCTCGACCTCAAGGCGCCTGCCGACAAGGCGATCGTGCGCCGCCTGGCGCGCCGTGCCGATGTGCTGGTCGAGAATTTCCGCCCCGGCACGCTGGATCGCCTCGGCCTCGGCTGGGAGGTGCTGGCCGCGGAGAATCCCCGGCTGGTCTGGTGCTCCATCTCCGGCTTCGGCCAGACCGGGCCCTGGGCCAGCCATGGCGGGCTCGACATGATGGCGCAGGGCATGTCGGGGCTGATGGCCGGCAATGGTCCGCCGGATGGCGAGCCCTACCGCCTGCCGATCGCCATCACCGACGTCACGGCGGGCATGTATGCGGCCATCGCCGTGCTCGGCGCCATCCAGGCGCGGCACCGCACCGGGCGCGGCCAGCGCATCGACCAGTCGCTCTTCGAGGCCGGCGTCTCGCTCGGCGTCTACGAGGCCGCGCATGTGCTGGCGCTCGGCACCAGGCCGCAGCGGCTGGGGCAGCTGCACCGCGGCTCCTCGCCCTATCGCGTGTTCCGCACCGCCGATGGCTGGATCACGCTCGGGGCGTCGAAGGACAAGTTCTGGCAGGCGCTTTGCCGCATCATCGGCCGCGAGGAGCTCCTCGCCGATCCGCGCTTCAAGGCCAATGCCGATCGCGTGAAGCACAACGAGCAGTTGCTGCCGATCCTGCAGGAAGTGCTGGCGCAGCGCGAGAGCGCGCACTGGCTGGCGCAGTTCGAGGCCGCCGGCCTGCCGGCCGAGCCCGTGCTCGCCTACGACGAGGCGCTGGCGCATCCGCAGGGCGTGGCGCGCGGGTTGATCACGGCGTACGAGGACCCGCAGCGGGGCGCCCAGCGCGGCCTCTTCCCCCCGGTGCGGCTGGAGGGGACGCCCGCGCGCATCCGCCGCGCCGCCCCCGACCTCGATCAGCACGGCGCCGAGATCCGCGCCTGGCTCGACGCTGGGTAGCCGACGCGGCGCTTGCATCGGCGCCGCGGCGGGTCCAAGGCGCGCGCCATGCCCTTCCCCCCGCTTCCCGCGCCGCTGGCGAGCGCCCTCGCCGCCCGCGGCTATGCCGAACCGACCCCCGTGCAGGCCGCCGTGCTGCAGGCCGAGGCCGCGGGCCGCGACCTGCTGGTCTCGGCGCAGACCGGCTCGGGCAAGACGGTCGCCTTCGGCCTCGCCCTCGCGCCCGAGATCCTCGGCGAGGCGGAGCGCGTCGGCCCGCCCCGGGTGCCGCTGGCGCTTGCCATCGCGCCCACGCGCGAGCTGGCGCTGCAGGTGCGCACGGAGCTCGCCTGGCTCTATGCCGAGGCCGGCGCCCGCGTCACCGCCTGCGTCGGCGGCACCGACATGCGCGCCGAGCGCCGCGCCCTGGACATGGGCGCGCACATCGTCGTCGGCACGCCGGGGCGGCTGCGCGACCATCTCGAGCGCGGCAGCCTCGACCTCTCCGGCCTGTGCGCGGTCGTGCTGGATGAGGCGGACGAGATGCTGGACATGGGCTTCCGCGAGGAGCTCGAGGCCATCCTCGACGCCACGCCCGCCGAACGCCGCACGCTGCTGTTCAGCGCCACCATCCCGCGCGAGATCGCCGCGCTGGCCAAGCGCTACCAGCGGCCCGAGGCGCTGCGCATCGCCGCCTCGGCCGAGGGCGAGGCGCATCGCGACATCACCTACCGCGCCGTCACCGTGGCGCCGCGCGATGCCGAGCGTGCGCTGGTGAACCTGCTGCGGTGGTACGACAGCCGCGCCATCGTCTTCTGCGCCACCCGCGCGGCCGTGGCACGGCTGCACGGCAACCTGACGGAGCGCGGCTTCAGCGCCGTGGCGCTCTCGGGCGAGCTGAGCCAGGCGGAGCGCAACCGCGCCCTGCAATCCCTGCGCGATGGCCGGGCGCAGGTCTGCGTCGCCACGGATGTCGCGGCGCGCGGCATCGACCTTCCGGATCTCGGCCTGGTCGTGCATGCCGAGCTGCCGCGCGACCGCGAGACACTGCAGCATCGCAGCGGCCGCACGGGTCGCGCCGGGCGCAAGGGCACGGCGGTGCTGCTGGTGCCCTACAACCGCCGGCGCATCGCCGAGCGGCTGCTGGCCGGCGCGCGCGTCGAGGCCGGCTGGGGCCCGCCGCCCTCGGCCGAGGAGATCCGCGTCCGCGACAACGAGCGCCTGCTGCGCGAGGCGGGCGAGGCCGCCGCGGCCATGGCGACGGAGCCAGAGGCCCTGGCGCTCGGCCGCACGCTGCTGGAGACGCAGGGCGCGGAGGCGGTGGCGGCGGCGCTGGTGCGCGCCCTCGGCGCCGCGTTGCCGGCGCCCGAGGAGCTGGAGCCGGAGCCCGAGCCGCGCAGCGCCCCGCAGCCGCGGCACGCCGGCGAGCGCGGCGGCGAGGGTGTCTGGTTCCGCCTCAGCGTCGGTCGCAACGGCAATGCCGATCCGCGCTGGCTGCTGCCCTTCATCTGCCGCCGCGGCCATGTCACGCGGCAGGAGGTGGGCCGCATCCTGGTGCTCGACCGCGAGACGCGGGTGGAGATCGCCCCCTGGGCCGCCGATCGCTTCGCCCATGCGGCCGGGCACGCGGCGGAGGATGACGAGGACATCCGCATCGCGCCGATGGCGCGTGGGGGTGGGGCGCCGATGGCGCGGGGGGGAGCATCGCCGATGGCGCGCGGGGAGCGATCGCCCGTGGACCGCGCGGAGGGCCGTGGGCCGCGCACGGCGCCGCCGCCTCGCCGCGGTCCGCCGCGCCCGCAACCTGGCGAGGCACCCAGGCGCCGCCCGGCACCGCCGCGTCGCTGACCGGCGCCGCGGCCGCGCCGCGAGCGCCTTGCCGATCGCGCCGCCGGGTTCAGCCCTGCGCGGCGCTCCGGCGATCGGGCCGGGTCAGCCCAGGAACTCGCGCAGCAGCCGCACCACGAATTCCGGCCGCTCCCGCACCGAGGCGTGGCCCGCCTGCGGCACCACCGCCTTGCGGCTGCCGGGGATGGCGGCGACCATGGCGTCGGCCGCGTCCTGGAAGGCCTGGCGCTCGTTCGAGCCGAGCATCACCAGCGTCGACGCCGTGATCCTGCGCACCTGCTCCCAGGCATCGAGCTGCGCCAGCGCCTCGCAGGCAAGCGCATAGCCCTCGCCGCTGCAGGTCTCGAAGCAGTGGCGGACGAACTGCACGTCCGGGCCGTTCGCCGCCAGCGACTCCGCCGTGAAGAAGTTCTGCAGCAGGGTCGGCGCCAGCGAGGCGACGCCGTTCTCCCGCGCCGCCTTCGCGCGCAGCGGCCAGTTCTTCCGGGACTCGTCATCGTAGCGCGGCGTGCAGTCGGCCAGCACCAGCCGGTCCACCATCTCCGGCCAGGTGCCGGCGAAGCACCCCGCCACGCTGCCGCCGAGCGAGATGCCCATCAGGTGGAACGTCCGCAGCCCCTCGCGCCCGGCCAGGGCGTGCAGCTGCGCCGCCAGCTCCGGCACGCCGTACTGGTGGCCCGGCAGCGGCGTGTCGTGGTGGCCGGGGAAGGAATAGGCGATCAGCTCGAAGCCGTCGGTCAGCGGCTCGAGCACGTCCCAGAAGCGCCAGGACATGCCGAGGCAATGCAGCAGCACCAGCGGCCTGCCCTTGCCGCGGCGATGCACCGTCACGGCCTGAGGGTCGAGCGGGCGGGGGGTCCAGTCCATGGTCGTCCTCGTCAGGCGGGGGGCGCGAAGGGATCGCGCGGCGGGTGCAGCTCGAAGCCCGCCGGGCGGCCGCAGCGGCGCGCGGCCTCCGCAGGCGGCAGGGCGGCGTCCCAGGCATTGGCGTCGAAGCGGAAGCCGTTCACCGCATCGGCGGCGCCCGAGACCACGAAGCGCAGCGGCGCGACCATGTCCTCGGGCTCGACCAGCTTCGCCGCCCGGCCCGTCGCCGACCATTCCCGCATCACCGCCGCCATGCCCGGCGTGTTCGCCCCGGCGCCGGGGTTGACGATGTTCGCCGTCACGCCCGTGCCGGCGAGCTCCTTCGCCCAGACCTCCGTCGCCATCTCCAGCGCCGCCTTCGACGGCCCGTAGGGCACCGATCCCGGCATGGTCATGGTGGAGAGCTTCGTCGTCACGTTGACGATGCGCCCCCAGCCGCGCGCTATCATGCCCGGCGCGACGCGGCGCGCCAGGCGGTCGGCGGCGACGTAGTTGATGTCCATCACCTGCTGCACGATCGCATCGGGCAGGGTCCAGAACTTGCGCGGCCCGCTGACGAAGCGGTCCGGATCGATGGTGGTGAAGGTCAGCCCGGCATTGTTCACCAGGATGTCGGGCGGGCCGAAGCGCTCGGCCGCCTGCCCGAGCGCCGCGTCGCAGGCGGCGGCGTCGGTGAGGTCCGCGACCAGGCAGAGCAGCCGCGTCGCCGCGGCGCCGGCCAGCGCCTGCATCTCTGCCACGTCCTCGGCGATGTGCCCGATGGCGGTGACCGCATGCCCGTCCCGCAGCAGGCCGAGCGCCATCGCCCGCCCGAGGCCGCGCAGCCCGCCCGTGACGATGGCCCCTCGCGCCATGGCTCAGCGCCCGGCCCGGGCTGGCGGTCGGATCGGCATGGATAGACGCCCCTCGCTCCCTGGGGCGGAGCATGCGCGGCGCGGGCGCCGCTGCCTAGACGGCGTGGCTGCGTCCCGGCGCGGCCTGGCCGCCCGGCGCCGGCCCGCGCAGCAGCGTCGCCAGGTTCACCAGCACGGCCGCCGTCGCGCCCCAGATGAAATGGCGCTCATGCGGCCAGACCCAGTATTCCCGCATCCGCCCCTGCCGCTCGGCGCGGTGGCGCTGCGGCGATTCCGGGTCGAGCACGACGGAGAGGGGCAGCTCGAAGGGCTCCTCCACCTCGGCCGGGTCGTGCGCCAGGTTCAGCGGCGGGCGCAGCAGGGCGACCACCGGCGTCATCCGATAGGCCGTGCCCGTCAGGTGGTCCGGCAGCCGGCCGAGGATCTCCGGCAGGCGCGGGTCGAGCCCCACTTCCTCCGCCGCCTCGCGCAGCGCCGCGGCCTCCGGCGTCTCGCCCGGCTCGATGCGCCCGCCGGGGAAGCTCACCTGGCCGGCATGCGAGGAGAGATGGCCGCTGCGCAGCGTCAGCAGCACGCTCGGCGCGCCCGCGTGCAGCACGATCGGCACCAGCACCGCGGCGGCGCGGATCTGGTCCTCGCGCAGCCCGGCGGCGGCGGCATCGGCGGAGGGGCCGAGGGCGCCGAGCGCCGCGGGGTCGGTGAGGCGGGACGCGATCGCCTGCGCGCTCAGCTCGGCGGCCATGCGGACCCAGCGCTCGGCGGGCGGCGCCTTGGGCAGCAGGGCAGGGGGCCGGTCGCGGCGCGGCGCGGGCAGGGCCGGGGCGCCGCC
>CAYNYQ010000140.1:0-11889 GCA_964401305.1 uncultured Acetobacteraceae bacterium
CGCCTCGGCGCGCTCGACCAGGTAGTGCAGGTCGTCGCGCAGCGGCTCGGCGGCTGCGAGCTTCTCGGCAACCTGCCGCCCCGCGCTCTCGGCCGAGGCGCGCAGGCGGAGCGAGGCGGCCTCGGCGAGCCGCGTCGCCTCCGCAAGGCCCGCGGCGGAGCCTTCCAGCGCCGCGCGGTCCTGCCGCAGCGCCCGCAGCTCGCGCTCGAGCCGCAGGACATACGGCAGGGCGGCGGCGAGCAGCGCCGCGACGCACAGCTGCAATCCCCATTCGACGATGCCCATGCCCGCCTCCCGCCTCAGACCGGCTGCGGCTTCAATTCGCGCAGGATGCGCACCGCCAGCTTGTTCTCGCGCCGCCCGAGCTCGGCATCGAAGAGCGGCACATCGCCGCAGCGCAGCCGCACCGGCGAGCCGGGCCCGGCGCCGAGCGCGATGCAGTCGCCCTTGCGCAGCGAAGTGACGGTCGAGAGCGGCATGGTCTGCTCGTCGAGCACGACGTCGAGCGAGAGCTCGGTGTGCCGCAGCTGCTCGGCGAGGTGCGATTCCCAGATGCTGTCGCGGCCGAACTTCTCGCCCATGAACTGCTGCAGCAGCAGCTCGCGCACCGGCTCGAGCGTGGCGTAGGGCAGCAGCAGCTCCACCCGCCCGCCGCGATCCTCCATGTCGATGCGCAGCCGCACCAGAACGCAGGCGTTGGACAGGCGCGAGATGGCGGCGAAGCGGGGGTTCACCTCCAGCCGCTCGAAGCGGAAATTCACGTCGCAGAGCGGCTCGAAGGCGGCCGAGAGGTCGGCCAGCACGACGGTGATCAGGCGCTCGACCAGCGTGCGCTCGATGGTGGTGTAGGGGCGGCCCTCGATGCGCATCGCCGCGGTGCCGCGGCGGCCGCCGAGCAACACGTCGACCACCGAGTAGATCAGCGGGCTGTCCACCACCAGCAGGCCGTAGTTGTCCCACTCCTCCACCTTGAACACCGCCAGCATGGCCGGCAGGGGCACGCTGTTCAGGTAGTCGCCGAAGCGCAGCGAGAGGATGCCGTCGATCGAGACCTCGACGTTGTCGGAGGTGAAGTTGCGCAGCGAGGTCGAGGTGATGCGCACCAGCCGGTCGAAGACGATCTCCAGCATCGGCAGGCGCTCGTAGGAGACGAGCCCCGCGCTGACGATCTTCTCGATGCCGCTCTGCTGCGCCTCGGCCGACTCGCCGCCGCCGAAGCCGAGCAGGCTGTCGATCTCGGCCTGGTTCAGCACCCGGGCCGCGTCCGGTGCCGGGGTCTCGGCCGCCTCCGCGCCGGCCGGCTCCGCCGCCGCGGCCTCGGGCGCCGGCGCGTCCTCCTGGTCGAGCGCCTCGGCCCAGGCGGCCGCCATTTCCTCCTCGGACTGCTCGCTCATTGCTGGAGGATCTCCAGGAAGAGGACGTCCGTGACCCGCGCCGGCGCGACCGCGACATTGGCCCGCGCCAGCAGCTCCTCGCGCAGGCGCCAGGTGCCGGTGCTGCCGCGCAGCTCCTCCGGCCGGATCTCGCGCAGGTAGGTGGTGAAGAGGTCGAGCAGCCGCGGCATCGCCGCCTGCACGGCCGCCGCGTCCTCGGCGCGGGCGAGCTCGAGCTTGCTGCGGACCTTGATGAAGCTGGTGCGCCGGGCGCCGGTGTTCAGGTTGGCGATAACGTCCGGCATGTCGAGGAAGACCGGCGGCGGACGCGGCGCCGGGGGCGCTGCGGCGGTCTCGGTGCTGCCACCCTCCGGCGCCTCGGCAGCCGGGGGCGGCGGGGCGCTGCCCAGCAGGCCCCCGAGCAGCCCCGAGGCCCAGAGGCCACCGCCCACGCCCGCGAGCAGGAGGGGCACGCCCAGAAGCAGGAGCAGCTTCTTCCGCCCGCCCTTGGGCGCGCCTTCTCCTGCCTCGGCCTCTGCCGCATCCGCCTTGCTGACTGCCTTTGCCGCCGCCATCGCCCGTCCTGGTCGCCTTGCGCAGGGCGCTTATGCAGGGGTGGGGCTTAACGAAGCCTTTCGCCGCCGGGCGATCCCGGCAGTACTTGCCGCCCGCGGCAGATCCCGCCGCCGCGGCGGCGGCGCCTGCCGGCCGCACCCGCCAGAGGGCTTGGCACAGGGCTTGCCCCGGGCCGCCTGCAGCGCGCCGCATCCGGCGCAATCCGCCAAGGCCCTCGCGGCCGCGGCCCGCAGGGACGCCGAGACCGATGGACACGCCCGGCTACATCATCCTCTCCCGCCTCGGCGCCCAGCTGCGCGCGACCGACGTGCTGGCGCACAACCTCGCCAATGCCGACACGCCCGGCTTCCGCGCCGCCCGCCCGATCTTCGCCGAGGCCGTCGAGCGCCAGCGCGACGTCGCCGGCCCCGCCGGCGGCCGGCCCGTCTCCTACCCGCTCGACCGCGCGACCTGGCGCGACACCGCCCAGGGCCCGCTCTCGGCCACCGGCAACCCGCTCGACGTCGCCATCCGCGGCGAGGGCTTCTTCGCGGTGGAGACGCCGGAGGGCGAGCGCTTCACCCGCGCCGGGCATTTCGCGCTCGACCAGGGCCGGCGGCTCGTGGACATGGACGGCAACGCGGTGCTCGATGCGCGCGGCACGCCGATCGCCTTCGCCGCCACCGACACGCGCATCGAGATCCAGGGCGACGGCACGGTGCGCACGGAGAACGGCGTCGCCGGCCGGCTGCGCGTCGTCCGCTTCGAGGACCCGCAGCGGCTGCGCGCGGAAGGCGCCCGCCTCTTCGCCGCCGAGGACCCGCCGGAGCCGGTCGAGCGGCCGAACGTCGTGCAGGGCTCGGTCGAGGCCAGCAACGTCAATGCCGTGGTCGAGATGACGCGGCTGACGGCCGAGCTCCGCGAATTCCAGTTCGCCACGCAGTTCGCCGAGCGCGAGGGCGAGCGCCTGCAGGGCGCCGTCGAGCGCATCCTGCGCCGCCGCTGAGACAGGGAAGGGACCGCCACGCCATGCGCGCTCTACAGGTCGCCGGCACGGGGATGCTGGCGCAGCAGACCAATGTCGAGGTCATCTCGAACAACATCGCCAACATGTCGACCACCGGCTACAAGCGCCGGCGCGCCGAGTTCCAGGACCTGATCTACCAGAACCTGCGCCGCGTCGGCAGCCAGAGCTCGGACACCGGCTCGATCCTGCCCTCGGGCGCGCAGATCGGCCTCGGCGTGAAGACGGCCGCGGTCTACCGCATCTCCGAGCAGGGCAACCTGCAGCAGACCGAGAACCGCTTCGACCTCGCCATCCGCGGCAACGGCTACTTCCAGGTGCAGCTGCCCTCGGGCGAGACCGCCTACACGCGGGACGGCACCTTCGGCCTCTCGCCCGAGGGCCAGGTCGTCACCGCCGAGGGCTTCCCCGTGCTGCCCGGCATCACCATCCCCGCCGCCGCGGTCGACGTCACCATCAACGCCGCGGGCGAGGTTCTGGCAAAGCTCGACGGGCAGATCGCGCCGCAGAACGTGGGCCAGATCCAGACCGCGATCTTCGCCAACGAGGCCGGCCTCGAGGCGGTGGGCGACAACCTGCTGCTGGCCACCCCGGCCTCCGGCCAGGCGGTGCTCGCAGCGCCCGGCCAGCCCGGCCACGGCCAGGTGCTGCAGGGCTTCGTCGAGACCAGCAACGTGAACGTGGTGCAGGAGATCACCCGGCTGATCACGGCGCAGCGCGCCTACGAGATGAACAGCAAGGTCATCACCGCGAGCGACGAGATGCTCTCCACTCTCTCGAGGATGCGCTGAGATGCGGGCCGTCCTTCCCCTGCTGCTGCTGCTCGCCGCCCCCGCGGCGGCGCAGGACATCGTCGTGCTGCGCCCCCATGCCGTGGTCGAGGAGGGGGTGCTCCGGCTCGGCGAGCTCTTCGAGGGGCTCGACCCGGAGCGCGCGGCGCGACCCGTCGGCGCGGCGCCGGCGCCGGGGCGGCGCATGGTGCTGGAGGCGGACCACCTGCTGCGCCTCGCGCGCGCGCACGGCGTGGCCTGGCGGCCGCTGGTGCCGCGCGAGCGGGCGGTGGTGGAGCGGCCAGGACGGCCGCTGCCGCGCGCCGAGATCGAGGCGGCGCTGCGCGCCGAGCTCGGGCCCCTGGGCCTCGACCCCGATGCGGCGCTCGAGCTCGGCGGCTTCCTGCCGCCGCTGGTCCCCTCGGCGGCGGCCGTGTCGCTCGGCGCCGAGGGGGCAGCCCTCGAAGCGGCGAACGGACGCTTCTCGGCGACCCTGGTCGTGGCGGCCGAGGGCATGCCGGTGCTGCGCCAGCGCATCGCCGGCCGCGCCGTCGCCACCGTGCCGGCCGTTGTCGCGGTGCGGCGCCTCGCCCTCGGGGAGGTAGTGCGCCCGGAGGATCTCCGCGTCGTCCGGCTGCGCGCCGAGCTCGCCCGCGGCGCCATGGCGCAGGACCCGGCGCAGGTCGCGGGCCGGCAGGTGCGCCGCCCGCTCGGCGCCGAGAGCCCCATCCTGCTCGCCGATGTCGTGCTGCCCGCCCTGGTCGAGCGGAACGCGCTGGTGACCCTGGTGCTGGAGGCACCGGGCATGCAGCTCGCCGCACAGGGGCGCGCGCTGGAGGCGGCGCCGAAGGGCGCTGCGGTCCGCGTCGTGAACCTTGCAAGCCAGGCGGTGGTGGAGGGCGTGGTCGTCGCCCCGGGCCGGGTGCGCGTCGCGCTCGGCGCCGCCCCCGCCCTGCCGCGTTGAGGAGAAGTGCCATGCGCCGTCCGCCTGCCCGCCTTCTTGCCCCCCTGGCGCTGCTGCTGCTCGGCGGCTGCGATACCTTCGAGCGACTGTCGCGCGTCGGCCGCGCCCCGGCCATGTCGGCGGTCACCGACCCGACCGCCGACCCGGCCTGGCGGCCCGTCAGCATGCCGATGCCCTCCCCGCAGGACCCGCCGCCGATGGCCAACAGCCTCTGGCGCCCCGGCAGCCGCACCTTCCTGCGCGACCAGCGCGCGGCGCAGGTCGGCGACCTGATCACCGTGCTGGTCAGCATCCAGGACCAGGCGCAGCTGCAGAACCGCACGCAGCGCGCCCGCACCGGCACCGACAACATGGGCATCCCGCAATTCTTCGGCCTGCAGACCCGCTGGTTCCCGCCGCCGGCCAATGTGGACCGGCTGGTGCAGACCAGCGGGTCGCAGAACTCCGACGGCGACGGCACGGTGCGGCGCAACGAGAGCGTCACGCTGCGTGTCGCCGCGACGGTCACGCAGGTGTTGCCGAACGGCAACCTCGCCGTCACCGGCCGGCAGGAGGTGCGGGTGAACGCCGAGCTGCGCGAGCTCGCCGTGCAGGGCGTGATCCGCCCGCAGGACATCGCCAGCGACAACACCATCCGCCACGACCGCCTGGCCGAGGCGCGCATCGCCTATGGCGGGCGCGGCACGCTTTCGGATCTGCAGCAGCCGCGGCTCGGGCAGCAGATCCTCGACATCGTGCTGCCCTTCTGAGCGCCGGGCGTGGGCTCAGCGGCCGGGCAGCGGCGGCGGCACGGTGGCGGCGATCGAGGGCCGCTCCAGCATGCGCGCCAGGTAGGCCGAGAGGGCGGGCGCCCGGGCCAGCATCGCCGCGCTCTCCGGCGCGCGGCCGAGGTAGAAGAGGATCGGCACGAGGAAGGCATCGGCCAGGGTGAAGCCCGGCCCGGCCAGGTGGCCGGTCGGCGCCACCGCCGCCTCGAGCATGGCGAGCTGTTCCTCCATGCGCGGCAGGGCGGCGTCGATCAGCGCGCGGTTCGGGCTGCCGTCGGGCGTGCCGGGGAAGAAGTAGCCGAGCAGGTACTGGCGCACGCAGACCGGGTCGATGGTGGTGGTCACGATCGAGACCCATTGCTCCACCAGGGCCGCCGCGGCCGGATCGGCCGGGATCAGCGCCGGGCCGGCGAAGGCGCGGTCGATATAGCTGCAGATCGCCTTGGTCTCGCCGAGCGCGACCTCGCCATGGCGCAGCGCCGGGATCTTGCCGGTGGGGTGCGCGGCCCGGACCTCGGGCGTGTGCGGGCGGGCGGGGGTGAGGGTATAGGCGACCCCCTTCTCCTCGGCGGCGATGCGGCAGACCCAGACGAAATTGCTCTGGGGGACGCCGATGATCTCGATCTCGGGCATGGGCTGGCTCCTGCTGCGGCGCCGGGCGTGGCGCGGCGGGATGGTGACGCGGGGACCGGCCGCGAATCGACATCGGGGCGGCCCGGAGGGGCGGGTGATGGTTCGCGCAGGGGCGGGCGCGCGCTACGCTCGGCCGATGTGCGGACGCTACTTCCAGCAGCGCGGGCCTGCCTTCGTCGCGCGCTATTTCGAGACGGTGAACCCGGTGCCCAATCTCGGCGCCTCCTGGAACCGGGCGCCCACCCAGGATGCGCTGGTGGTGCGTCGCCACCCGGAGACCGGGGCGCGGCACCTCGATCCGCTGCGCTGGGGGTTGGTGCCGCGCTGGGCGAAGGACCCCTCGGTCGGCAGCCGCATGATCAATGCCCGCGGCGAGTCCCTGGCCGAGAAGCCCGCCTTCCGCGACGCCTATGCGAAGCGCCGCTGCATCGTCACCGCCGATGGCTTCTACGAGTGGCGCAGCGAGGGGCGGGCCAAGCAGGCCTTCGCGGTGGCGATGCGCGACGGCGCGCCGATGCCGCTGGCCGGGCTGTGGGAGGGGTGGCGCGCCCCGGACGGCAGCATCCTGCGCAGCTGCACGATCGTGACCACCGCCGCCACCCCGCGCCTCTCGGCCATCCACGACCGCATGCCGGTGATCCTGCCGCCCGAGGCCTGGCCGCTCTGGCTCGGCGAGGTGGAGCCGGAGGAGGCCGGCGCGCTGGACGCGCTGCTGCGACCCTATCCGGGCGAGGGGCTGGCGGTCTGGCCGGTCGGCAAGCGGGTGGGCCGCGTGGCCGAGAACGATGCCGGCCTGCTGGCGCGCGACCCGCTGGCCATGCCGCCGCCCGGGCTCGACGACCCGCCGCCGGACTTCGCGGACTGACCTATCCGCTCGCCGCGAAGCCCTGCACCAGCGCGCCGGAGACAAGGCGCCAGCCATCCACCAGGACGAAGAAGATCAGCTTGAAGGGCAGCGCCACCACGTTCGGCGGCAGCATCATCATGCCGAGCGACATCAGCAGGCTGGCGACCACGAGGTCGATCACCAGGAAGGGCAGGAAGAGCAGGAAGCCGATCTCGAAGGCGCGCTTGAGCTCGCCCGCCAGGAAGGCCGGCAGCAGGGCGCGCCAGGGCGCCTGGTCGGGCGGCACCGCCGCGGGCGCGCCGGCCAGGTCGAGGAAGAGGGCGAGGTCCTGCTCGCGCACCTGTGCCGCCATGAAGCGGCGGAAGGGCTCGGCGGCGGCGGCGAGACCCTCCAGCTCGCCGATCCGTCCCTCGGTCAGCGGGGCGAGGCCGAGCCGCCAGCTCTCCTCCAGCACGGGCTGCATGACAAAGAGCGTCAGGAAGAGCGCGAGGCCGATGATCACCGGGTTGGGCGGCACGCCCTGCGCGCCGATGGCGGTGCGCAGCAGGGCGAGGACGATGACGATCCGCGTGAAGGCGGTGGCCATGACGAGCAGCGAGGGCGCCAGCGCCAGCATGCCGATCAGGGCGGTGAGCTGGACGAGGCGGGCGGTGGCGCCCGGCGTGCCGGCGCTGCCGAGATCGATGCTGAGGCTCTGCGCGGCGGCCGCACCGGCCAGCAGCGGCAGGGCCAGGAGGGCGAGGCCGAGCGCCCTCATGCCGGCGGGTCCTGCGGCAGCCAGCCGATCACGAGGTCCTGCGCGCCGCCGGTGACCAGCAGCACCTCTCGCCCGTCGCAGCGGAGCAGCAGCAGGCGGCGCCGCGGGTCGAGCGCGAGCACCTCCTCGACCCGCAGCCGGCGGCCCGGGCGCTGCCCGCCCGCGGCGAGCGGCGAGGCCCTGAGGGCGCGCGCGGCGCCCCAGATCAGCAGCAGCACGGCGCCCAGCGCCGCCACCGCCTGCATCCATCCCTGCCAATCCAGGGTCGTCATCGGCTGCCTCCAGTTTTTGGGGGCCGTGGGGGAGGCGCTGCGCTAGTCCGCGGGCGGCGCCAGCGCGGTGGTCACCCGGTCGAGGTCGCGCACCAGGGATTCCAGTGCCGGGCGGAGCGGCGGGGCGGCCCCCTCCGGCAGCATGCCGAGCGCCATGCAGAGCCGCGCCGCCTCGCCGTCGAGGCCCGAGAGATCGACCTGCCGCCCGGCCTGGAGCAGCGCGGCGGCGATCTGCAGGGTGCCCTGCATGGATTGGATGGCGGCATGCACCGCCTCGGCATGGGTGACCATGGCGCATCCTCGCGCGCCGCGGTTAAGGCTTCGTTGCCGCCGGCGTTCAGGCTTCCTTTGCGCCTTTTGCGCAGGATGCCCGCCATGGACCCGACCCGTGGCACCCCCGTCGCGCTGGCCGAACGCCGCCTCGCCTGGCTCGAGGCGCGGCAGCGCGTCCTTGCGCAGAACATCGCGCATGCCGACACGCCCGGCTACGTGCCGCGGGACCTGCCGCCTTTCGCCGCGCTGCTCGCCAGGCGGGGCGTCGGCGTCGCGCTGGCGCGGACCGATCCCGCGCACCTCGCCCCCGCCGGCGGCGCGCAGGAATCGCGGCCGCGGCCCGACCGCCTGGCGGCCGAGCGCGCGCGCAACGGCAATGCCGTCGCCCTCGACGAACAGGCCGTGAAGGTTGCCGACACCGATACGGCGCATGCCTTCGCCGCGGGCCTGCACCGCCGGTACCTCGGCCTGTTCCGCACCGCCCTCGGTCGGCCGTGAGGCCGCGTCACCGCCCGGAGAACCCGCCCATGGACCTCGACCGCGCGCTCCGCATCGCAACCTCCGGCATGCAGGCCCAGTCGGCGCGGCTGCGCGTCGTCGCCGAGAACCTCGCCAACCGCGACAGCACCGGCCAGTCCGCGGGCGCGGATCCCTACCGGCGCAAGACCATCACCTTTGCCGGCCGGCTCGATCGCGCCTCGGGGACGGAGCTCGTGCGCGTCGCGCGCGTCGGCACCGATTCCTCGGCCTTCCCGCAGCGCCACGACCCGGCGCACCCGGCAGCCGATGAGCGCGGCTACGTCAAGACGCCGAACGTCAACAGCCTCATCGAGGTGATGGACATGCGCGAGGCGCAGCGCAGCTACAACGCCAACATCGCAGTGCTCGAGACGACGCGCGGCATGCTGACGCGCACCATCGAGGCGCTGCGCTGATGCCGGTCGGGCCCGCCCAGGCCGCCGCGCTCTACCGCGCCGCCGGCAGCCCCGCGGCCGCCGGCGCCCCGGCCGAGGCGGATGCGGCGGGGGGCGGCTTCGGCGCGGCCATGCAGCGCGCGCTGCAGGGCGCCGTCGAGCTCGGCCGCAGCGCCGATGCGGCGGCCACGCAATCGCTCGCCGGGCAGGGCAGCGTCAGCGACGTGGTGCTCGCCGTCGCCCGCGCCGAGCTCGCCCTGCAGAGCGCCGTCGCGGTGCGCGACCGCGTCGTCGCCGCCTACCAGGACGTGATGCGAATGCCGATCTAGCCGGGCGGGCGCATCGCGTCCCGTCCGGCGCGTCCAGGAGGGACGCCGTGCCGGAAGACCCCATCATCCATGCCGCTCGCGGCGCGCTCCTCGTCATGCTCGAGGTGGCGGGACCGCCGCTGGTCGCCATCCTCGTCATCGGGCTGATCGTCTCGGTCGTCCAGGCGGTGACGCAGATCCAGGAGGCGACGCTCGCCTTCCTGCCGAAGCTCGTCGTGCTCGGCGTCGTGCTGCTGCTGATGGGCGGCGGCATGACCCAGGCCCTGACCCGCTACGGCGAGAGCCTGTTCGACCAGGCCGTGGCGATCGGCGGCCTGCCCTGATGCCGGAGGCGCTGGCGCCGCTCGCCTTCCACGCCGTGCTGATGCTGGCCCGCATCGGCGGCGCGGTGATGCTGCTGCCCGGCCTCGGCGAGACGGAGGTGCCCGTCACCATCCGCCTGCTGGTCGTGCTGACCCTCGTCGCGCTGCTGCTGCCGGGCCAGGCGGCGCTGCTGCCGCCGCTGCCCGAGGCGCCGGCGGACCTCCTGCGCCTGATCCTGCTGGAGACCGCGACCGGCCTCTGGATCGGGCTGCTGGCGCGGCTTCTCGTGCTGGCGCTGAGCCAGGCGGGGCAGGTGATCGGGCTGATGATCGGCCTGGCCAGCCCCCTGCAGGGCGATCTCCTCTTCGGCGCGCAGGGGGTGGCGCTGTCGCGGATGCTGGCGCTGCTCGGCGCGGCGCTGGTGATGGGCTCCGGCCTCTACGCCGTGCCGCTGCGCGCCCTGGCCGAGAGCTATGCCGTGCTGCCCGCGGGCGCGCCGCTCGCCGCCGGGCCGGTGGCCGAGGCGGTCACCGCCGCGGCGGGGGAGAGCCTCGCCCTCGCCCTGCGGCTGGCGGGGCCCTTCGTGCTGCTGGCCGTGCTCGGCAACCTGGCCTTCGCGCTGCTCGGCCGGGTGGCGCCGCAGGTGCAGGTCTTCGTCGTCGCCGCGCCGGCGCAGATCCTGCTCGGCCTTCTGCTGCTGGCGCTGCTGCTGCCCGCGCTGCTGGCTGCCTGGCAGGAGGCGGCCGGCATGGGCCTCGCCACCCTGCCCGGGCTGCGCTGATCCGCGATGGCCGAGGGCGAGGCGCCGGACGCCGACGACCGGACGGAAGCCCCGACACCGCGCCGGCTGGAGAAGGCGCGGGAGGAGGGGCAGGTCGCGCTGTCGCGCGAGGTGGTCAGCGCCGCCACGCTGCTCGCCGCCGTGCTCGGCTGCGCCCTCGCCCTGCCGCCCCTCGGGCTCGACCTGCTGCGCGCCATGCGCGGCCTGCTCGACCTGCCGCCGGGGGGCGATCCGTTGGCGGCGGCGGGGGCCCTGGCCTGGGCGGCCGGCCTCGCGCTGCTGCCGGTGCTGGCCGCCACCGCCGCCGCCGCCGTCGCGGCGACCCTCGCGCAGACCGGCTGGCCGCGGAAGGGCTTCGCGCCGCAGTTCGGCCGGCTCAATCCGCTGGGCGGGCTGAAGCGGCTGCTCGGGCCCGAGGCGCTGGCCGAGCTGCTGCGCACCGTGGTCAAGCTGGCCGCGGTGGGCGCGGCGCTGTGGTTCGCCATCGATCCCGCCGTGCTGGCGCGGGCCCTGATGCTGCCGGCGGGCGGGCTGCTGGGCGCGACGGTCGCGGCCTCGGGCGATCTCGTGGTGGCGACGCTGCTCGCCTTCGCCGTGGTCGCGGCGGCCGACCTGCTCTGGACCCGCATCCGCTTCCTCCGCCGCCTGCGCATGAGCCGGCAGGAGCTGAAGGAGGAGATGCGGGAGAGCGAGGGCGACCCGGTCTTCAAGGCCCGGCGCCGCCGCGTCGCCGAATCCCGGGCGCGGCGGCGGATGCTGGCCGCGGTGCCCGACGCAACGGTGGTCATCACGAATCCGACCCATTACGCTGTCGCTCTGTCCTATCGCCAGGGCGAGGCGGCGGCGCCGCGCCTGGTGGCCAAGGGGGTCGATTCGATGGCGGCTCGGATCCGCGCGGCGGCGGAAGCGCATGGCGTGCCCCTGGTGCCCGACCCGCCGCTCGCCCGCGCCCTGCACCGGCTCGAGCTCGACACCGAGATCCCGCCCGAGCACTGGCAGGCCGTGGCCGAGATCCTGGCCTATGTCTGGCGCCTGCGTGGCCGCGCAGGCCCGGGGGCCGGCCTTGGCTGAGCGCGGCGTGTCGCGCCTCTGGCAGCGCCGGCGCGGGGCGGAGGTGCCGCCGCCGCCGCTCCGCTCCCTGCTGGAGGCGATGCCCGAGGCGGCGGCGCTGCTCGATGCCTCGGGTCGGATCCTGCATGCCAATGCCGCGCTTGCCCGGCTGGCCGGGGCCGCCATCCCCCTCGCGCCCGGCCTGCCCGCCGAGCGCCTGGTGGCGCCGGCGGCGCGGGAGGCGCTGCGGGCCGGTCTCGCCGCCGCCCTGGAGGGG
>CAYNYQ010000141.1:0-11788 GCA_964401305.1 uncultured Acetobacteraceae bacterium
AGGCGGTCGCCGTCGCCTCCGCCTTCCTCGCCGGCGGGCCGGTGGTGCGGACCGCGGGTCGGCACCCGGACGCCGGCCGGGTCTACCTGGCCGACGACACCGACCGGGCGGGCGGCCTGCCCCTTGTCCTGCTGATCGACGGGCGGTCGGCCTCGGCGGCCGAGATCGTCGCCGCGGCGCTCGCCGATCGCGGCCGCGCCGTCGCGGTGGGCAGCGCCACCATGGGCAAGGGCCTGGTGCAGGTGGTGGCGCCGCTGCCCAATGGCGGCGAGCTGCAGGTGAGCTGGTCGCAGGTGCTCGCCCCCTCGGGCTGGCCGATCCAGGGGCTGGGGGTGCTGCCGGCGGTCTGCACGGCCTTCGGCGAGGAGGCGACGGCGGCGGCGCTGCGGGCGCTCGGGCGCGGCGAGTCGCCCATGGCCCCGGTGCTGGCCCGGGCGCGGCAGCTGCGCGCCCCGGCGCCGGCGGCGGAGGTCGCGGCACTGCGCACGGCCTGCCCCTCGGCCGAGGCGCGCGAGGCCGACCCCGCCGCGGCGCGCGCCCTGGTCGAGACGCCCGGCGCCTATGCCGCCGGGCTGTGGCGCTGAGCCACGCGGCCGGGGGTGTGCGGCTGCGGTTTCGCTTGACCTCGGCCCTGCCGTCGCTACTGTCCCCGGCCTTCCGCCCGGCTGGCCGCCGCACCCGCAGCCGGCGCCGGGCCCCGTCCCAGAGGCTGCGCCATGGCCAAGTCCAATACCATCCAGATCAAGCTCGTCAGCAGCGCCGACACCGGGTTCTTCTATGTGACCAAGAAGAACGTCCGGAACACCACCGGCAAGCTCGAGAAGAAGAAGTACGACCCGGTCGCGCGCAAGCACGTCGTCTTCCGCGAAGCCAAGATCAAGTAGCCTGGGCGGCGGCTGGTCCGCCGCGTCCCCCCGGGCAGGGTCGCGACCCGGCCCGCGCCACACCGATCGCCGTCATCGCATGGGCATCCGCGCCGTGCGGGGCGGCGTGCTGCGTTTCAGCCAATGGCAGGACGAGGCCGGGCAGCCCCGGCGCCGGACCGGATGCCGGAACCCGCGGGCCTGGGGCTTCAGGCCGCGGCCTCGCCCTCGTCGCCGGCCGCGGGCGGCGCCGGGGCAGCCGGCCGCAGCTCCGCCTCCGCCATCTCCACCCGGTTCCGCCCTCCCGCCTTGGCCCGGTAGAGCGCGGCATCGGCCACCGCGATCGCCGTCTCCGCCTCGCAGCCGCTGCCGGCCACCGCAAGCCCGATGCTGACCGTCACCGGCAGCGTCCCGCCGCCCACCACGAAGGGCTCGGCCCCCATCGTCTCGCGCAGTCGCTCGGCGACGGCGCGCGCGTAGTCCGGCGTCTCGTTGGCCAGCACGATGAGGAACTCCTCGCCGCCGTGGCGCGAGACGGTGTCGGCCGCGCGCAGCTGGCCGGTCAGGCGGCGGGTGAGCTGGCGCAGCACATCGTCGCCGGCGGGGTGGCCGAAGCGGTCGTTGATCGCCTTGAAGTGGTCGACGTCGAGCAGCAGCACCGCCGCGTCAGACCCGCGCAGCAGCCCCTCGAGGTGGCGCATCGCATAGCGGCGGTTGCGCAGCCCGGTCAGCGGGTCGGTCACCGCGGCTTCCAGCGAGCGGTCGAGGTCGTCGCGCAGGCTCTCCTGGAAGCGCTTGCGGCGGATCTGGTTGCGCGCACGGGCGAGCAGCTCGTGCGGGTCGATCGGGCGGAAGACATGGTCGTTGGCGCCGATGTCGAAGCCGCGCAGCACCAGGCTTTTCTGCGACGGCTCGGCCACCAGCAGCACCGGCAGGTCGCGCGTCGCCGAATCGGCACGCAGGCGCGAGGCGAGGCGGAGCGTCTCGCCGCCATCGGCCGGCAGCACCAGGATCGCCAGCTCGTAGAGCCCGCCACCCAGAAGGGCGCGCGCCTCCCCGGCCGTCTCGGCGCGCTGCACGGTCACGCCGTCGGCGGCGAGCGCGGCGCGGATCGCCGCTTCGTCGGCGGCCTCGGCGGTGAGCACCAGCACGTTGGCATGGCGCAGGTCGAGCGAGGGCTCGGAGGGCGCGCGGAAGCCGAGCCCGCGCGCCGCCTCGCCCTGGATGCGCCAGGCATCCTGCACCTGCTTGACGCGCAGCAGGGCGCGCAGCCGGGCGAAGAGCGTCGGGTCGTCCACCGGCTTCGAGAGGAAGTCGTCCGCCCCGGCCTGCAGCCCGCGCACCCGCTCGGCCGGATCGACCAGGGCGGTGATCATGACGACGGGGATATGGGCGGTACGGGGGTCGGCCTTCAGCCGCTCGCAGACCTCGTAGCCGTCCATGTCCGGCATCATGATGTCGAGCAGGATCACGTCCGGCGACCAGGCCACGGCTTCCTGCAGCGCTGCCGGGCCGGAGGCGGCGAGGGCGACCTCGTAGTACTCGTTCTGCAGCTTGGCCTCGAGGAGGCGGAGGTTGGTGGCGATGTCGTCCACCACCAGGATGCGGGCCGTCATGGCGCGGGCCGGGCCGCGATTCGGGGCGGCGCGGGGCCCTGCCGCAGTGGCAGGGCGGCGGGGGCCAGGGCGGCGGGGGCAAGCCATGCGCGGTCGCGCCGGGGCAGCCGGCCCGCAACGCCAAGCCGGTGTGGCCGGCCCGCAACGCCGCGCCGGGGCGCAGGAGGAACCAGGGCGCGGCGCGCCCCGCCATGCGCCGCGGGCGGGCGGCAAGCGCCGGGGCGCGGCTGCCCGCTGCCCCACCCGGCAGGCCCCCGCAGTTGACAGCTGTGTGAAAGATGTATGTCCACCAGCCTTCGCAACCCACACCCGGCTTCGCCCGCTGCGCCCAAGCCCCTAATCAGGCCTGCGGCAGCCGGCCGGAGCCGGCCGCGACGAAGGAGACAGACAGCATGTCCGATGTGACGGCAGGCGAGGGTGGCGCGGGCCGCGGCGCCAGCAATGCAGCGCTCTTCTTCAAGCGCTGGCTGGCGAACCCGCTGCAGATGGGGTCGGTCATCCCCTCCTCGCCCAGCCTCTGCCGGCGCATTGCCGCGCTGGTGAGCCGCGCCGAGGACGAGGTCGTGGTGGAACTCGGCGCCGGCACCGGCGTGGTGTCCCGCGCCCTGCTCGCCGCCGGCGTGCCGGCGGAGCGCCTGGTCGTCGTCGAGATCGTGCCGCAGATGGCCGACCATCTGCGCGAGGTGCTGCCCGGCGTCACGGTCCTGACCGGCGATGCCTTCGAACTGGCGCGCGCCCTGCCCGCGCGCTGGCACGGCAAGGTCGGCACGGCGATCTGCGGCATCCCGCTGGTGCTGCTGCCGCTCGAGAAGCAGCGGCAATTCGTCGAGGCGGTCGAGGCGGTCGCACCGGGCCGGGGCTTCCTGCTCTACACCTACTGCATCACCTCGCCGCTGCCCTACCGGGACCTGGCGCTGGAGGCGAAGCGCATGGCCTGGACGCCGCTGAACTTCCCGCCGGCCAGCGTCTGGCGCTACCGCCCGGAGCGTCCGGCCGCGGCCTGAGCCGCCGGCGCCTCCGCCCCGGGGCGCGGGCCAGCCGGGGCGGCGGCAGGCGGGGATGGCTCGGCCAGCCGCACGGTCGGGCCCCGCAGCGGGCCGAGCCGGGACCAAGCTAAGCGCATCATCCATCCGCTCGGGCGCCGTCAGCCGTCGCGCGTCCATCCGCCCGTTCCATCCCGCGGTGCCTGCCAATCCGGCACCGACGAGTGCGTCGAGCATACCACGCGTCCGAAGCGCGCAGAAGCCTCGGGGTCATGACGCCCCGGTTGCATCACCCGGAACTGAGCGCGACCTCGCCCCCATCGGGCCGCCGCAGGCGCGCGACCAGCCGGATATGCGGGCTCTTGCGCACCCGGACGGCCTCCTCGAGCCCGCGCTCGTGCAGCGCGCGGCGCAGCGCTTCGGCCTCGGGGTGCTCGGCCTCCAGCGCCAGCAGGCGGCAGTGGCTGTCCTTCACCCGCAGATGCGCGCCCGCCGTCCCTTCGTACTGGATCAGTGCCGGCACCAGGTTCTGCATGTCCTGGGTCTGCGGCGGGAAGGCGATGCGCCAGGCCATCTCGCCGCGCTGCATCGCCTTCACCTCCCCCGCCCGGGGGCCGAGTCGCGCCACCACGGCATCCAGCGCCGGCGTGCGGGCAACCCAGGCGATCAGCGCCGGCTCGGCCTCCAGCATCGTCCGCACGGCGGGGTCGTCGAGGTCGAAGGGCCGCGGATGCGCGGGCTCCGGCTGCGCCGGGTCCGGGGCGATGATCTCGAGGAAGCAGGCGTTGCCCAGGCCGAGCAGCATGGTGTGGGTGCCGGAACCCTCGTGCCGCCCGCCCGGAACGGGCCGGGCGCCGAGATGGCGCTCGACGAAGGCCGCTCCCTCCTCGAGGGTGCGGGCGCCGAGGACGATGTGGTCGATCTCCGCCATGCTGTTCTTTCTCTCCCTCGCCGGCCCTGTCGCCGTCGGCCGCCCTGCCCCGCGGCGGCGGGACAGATCCTTCTTCTAGACCCCGGCGACCGTCCCGGCCTCTGATCTTCCGCAAGGCGAAGGGATCGGCCGCAGCCGGCCGGCCACGGCAGGGTGAAAGGCGGGCGGACGGGGCGCCGTGCCGGCGATTCGGCCGCGACGGTCGCGGCCGGGGCGGGCCATCCGCGGGCGATGCGACGCGCCCCTGCACGCCGCATCTTCAATTTTGCGCTGCAACAGGCGAGAGTGGCGCCGGGGACCGCCGGCCCGGGTCCCGCGGGCCATTCCGGGCCGGTTCGGGGCCAGCCAGGGTGCGCAGCATGCCGGACCTTCCAGCGCCGACCGTCGCGGCGGGGGGCGCCCTTCTCGCCGCCATGGCGCGGATCCAGATGCGCAACCTCGAGGCCCTGTCCGAGGCCGCGCGGATCGGCGGCGCCGGCCTCGCCGACCTGTCCCGCCGCCAGGCCGAGGGCCTGGGCGCCACCCTCCGCGCCGTGGCCCTTCGCAGCACGGCCGGGCTGCCGGCGGATGCCGCCGGGCGCATCGCGCTGCCCTTCGACAGCCTGCGCACCGCCATCCTCGAATCGACGGCGCAGGGCAACCTGCTGGCCGAGACGGCGGCCCGGGCCGGCGCCGAGGTGGCGGAGATCCTGCAGGCCCGCCTGCTCGCCGCGCTCGAGGAGACGAAGGCGGTGCTGCTGCGCGCGGTGCCGCCGGAGCGGCCGTGACCGCCCCGCCGCGCCCTGCCAGGCCGGCGTTCGGGCCCGGCGGCACCGCGCCGGCCTGCCGCGGGCGGCGCGCTCGACCCGCGGCGCGGCGCCTGCTGCCCGCCCTTCCCTTCCTGCTGCTCGCCCTGCTGCTGCCGCTGCTGCCGTCGCGCGCGGAGACGACCGCGCCCCCGCTCGGCCGCTACCCCGTGGACCCGGCGCAGGTCTCCGTGTCCGGCCTCTCCTCGGGCGCCTTCATGGCGAGCCAGCTGCACATCGCCCATGCCAGCCAGATCATGGGGGTGGGGCTGATCGGTGGCGGCCTCTACGGCTGCGCGGTCGAGCGGGTGGAGGCCGGCGGGGTGCGGGCCTGGCTCGGCCTCGCGCGCGGGCCCTGCATGCAGGCGCCGGGGCTGCTGCGCCCGGCCGCGGAGTATGCGGCGCGCATCCGGGGCTTCGCGGCGGCGGGCTGGATCGACCCGCCGGAGGACCTCGCGGGCGACCGGCTCTACGCCTTCACCGGCGAGGCCGATGCGGTCGTCGCCCCCGAGGTGGTGCGCCGCGGCGTCGCGCTCTATGCCGCGCTCGGCCTGGCGCCGACCTTGTTCCGCGACACCGACCTCGACCCCCGCCGCGCCGGCCATGCCTGGATCACCACCGGTTTCGGCGGCGCCTGCGAGGCGAATGCCGACCCCTACATCAACGACTGCGACCACGACCTCTCCGGCGAGATGCTGCAGGCGATCCACGGCCCGCTGGCGCCGCCGGCCGCGCCGCCGGCGGGGCGCCTGCTGCCCTTCGACCAGGGGGAGTTCGCGCCGGCCGGTGCGGGCGTGCCGACCGGGCTATGGCACACCGGCTATCTCTATGTTCCGGCGGCCTGCGAGCCGGGGGCCGGCGGGCCGCCCTGCCGCCTGCACGTGGTGCTGCATGGCTGCCGGCAATCGGCCGAGCTGCTGGGCGAGCTCTTCCCGCGCAAGATCGGCGTGAACGAGTGGGCCGACACCAACCGGATGCTGGTGCTCTACCCGCAGGCGCGGTCCGTCGGCGTCGCCGATTTCCGCCCGCCACGGCCGACCGACCTCCTCGAGATCAACCTCGAGGGCTGCTGGAACTGGTGGGGCTATGCGCGCGACGAGCGCTACCTGTTCAAGGACGGCGTGCAGCTCGGCGCCATCTGGGCGATGGTCCTGCGGGTGAGCGGCCGGGGCAACCGCTGAGCGCCCGGCCGCGCGGCTCAGCCGCCCGGCTCACCCGCCAGGGGCGGCGCGCGCCGGCAGCCGCAGCGCGATCGCCGCGCCGAGCAGGTTGCCCGCCGCCGCGAGCATCACCGCCGGCGCATAGCCACCGGTCAGGTCGAAGAGGTGCCCCGCCGCCACCGGCAGCGTCACCGCCGCCACGCACCAGGCGATGTAGAGCCGCCCCGCGACCCGGCCGTACTGCGCCGCGCCCCAGTAGATGCCGATCGCCGCCGCCGTGCTGCCGCTGATGATGCCGTAGCCCATGCCGATCATCGCCAGCGTCGCCACCGAGACCAGCGGCCCCGGGAAGCCCAGCAGCACCGCATCGCCGGCCAGCGCCAGCAGGTGCGCGCCGGCCATCACCCGTGGCGCGGCGAAGCGGTCGGCCAGCAGCCCGCCGCCGATGCGCGCGGCGGCGATGCAGCCGGTGATGGCGGTGGTGGCGAAGAGCGCCAGCGCCGCGCCGCCGCCATAGGCCTGCACCATGCCGGCGGCCTGGCTCAGCACCGTCAGCCCCGCCGCGGCGGCGAGGAAGAACACCAGCCAGAGCCGCCAGAAGACGCCGCGCCGGCCGGACGCCTCGGCCGCCGCCGCCTCGCCGGCCGCGCCCTGCCCCGGCGCCGCGGCCTGGAAGCGCATGCCGGCCGCGAGCACGAGCAGCGCCGCGACCAGCCCGGTGGCGGCGAGCGTCGCGGCCAGCCCGCCCAGGGTCGCGCGCAGCCCCCAGGCGCCGAGCGCCCAGCCGAAGAGCGGCGCGCCGATCATCGCTCCCGCCGGGTAGAGGCTGACGATGAAGCCGTTCACCAGGCCGCGCCGCCCCGCCCCCGCCGCGCCCCACATCAGGTTCACGCCCTGCAGCAGCAGCACATAGGCCGTGCCGCCGCCGAGCCCGAACAGCACGCCATAGCCGAGGGCGAGCTGCGCCAGCCCCGAAGCGGTCGCCGCCAGCACCATGCCGCCGGCCGCAACCGCGCCGCAGCCCAGCACCAGCAGCGGGGGCGGCGCCAGCCGGTAGAGCAGCGGCCCGAGATTCATCCCCGCGGTGAAGGCCAGCACCGCCAGGCCGAAGACGAAGGAGAGCGCGGCGCGCGAGAGGCCTAGCTCCGCCTCCAGCGGGCGGAGGAAGACGCTGAAGGCATAGACCGTGCCGAGCGGCAGGTTCAGCACCACCACCGCGGCCAGGGCGAGCGCGAGGTGGCGCCGGCGCGGCACGGCAGGGGAAGGCCCCGCCGCTGGGCGCGGCACGCCGGCGGCGGCGGCCATGCGCGCGGTCAGGCCAGGTCGACCACCACCTGGCCGAAGCCGAGGAACTCGCCCACCACGCGCGGCCCGCCCTCCACCCAGAGCAGCCCCGTGCAGCTGCCGGTGGTGACCACCTGCCCGGCCTCCAGGTGCAGGCCGAAGGCGGGCAGGTGGCTCGCCAGCCAGACCAGCGGCGCCACGGGATCGAGCGAGGGGTTGCCGCCCACCCGCTCCACCTGGACCGCGCCGGCGTAGCTCTGCCGCACCGTCAGCGCGGCAAGGTCGCGGCCGCGCCAGTCCGCCACCGCGTCGCCGCAGACGAGGCCGGCATGGGCGATGGTGTCGGCCTGGGCCTCGAGCGGGGTGACGGCCTTCGGGTCGATGTAGCGGGTCTCCACCATCTCGACGGCCGGGAAGCAGGCGGCGACGGCGTCGAGCACCTCCTCCCGCGCATAGGGCGCAGCACGGGCGGGCAGGTCGCGGCCGAGGCGGAAGGCGATCTCCGTCTCGATGCCGATGCGCGCCCCGACGGCAACGGGCCAGCGCGCCGGCGCCTGGCGAATGCCGGCGGCGTCGAGCAGGGCGGCGGAGGGCGGCCGGCCCGGCGGTGTCGCGCATTTGTAGCCGCCGATGCGGCCGCCGCGACGCGCCAGCACCGCGCGCTGGATTGCCCAGGCCTCGGCCTCGGTGGCGGGCGCGGCGGCGCCGAGGCCGGCGACGGGCGGCGAGCGGCCCTCGCGCACGGCCATCAGGATCTCGGCGGCGGCATCGGCGTCGGCCATGCGGTGCATTCCCCTTCCCTGCGGCGGCCAGCATGGAAGCGGAAGGCGGCGGGCGGAACCCCCCCCTGCGTCGCGGGCGGGCGGCATGCGCGAGGTGTCTTCGCTGCTGCGCTCCCGGGTGTGACCGCGTTGCGGGTTGCGGTGCTCTCCGCCGGCGGACCGAGCGAGGCGCGGCTTGCGCCACCTCATGGCGGAGGCCGGTGCGGCGGCCCTAGGCAGCGCCATGGTTCCGGCGAGATCCCAGCGTTGCGGCGGCAGCGCGCGCATGCCGCGCAGGCGTCACCGGCTCGGCACCACAGGACGCGCCGCCCTGCTCGCCGGCCTGCTCCTGCGGGCAGCGGCGGCGATGGCACAGCCGGCGCTGCAGGCAGAGACGCCCATGGCGCGGCCCGCACTTCAGGTGGCGGCCCCGGTGAACGAGACCGGACGGCCGCTCGCCCCCGCCGCCGCCGAGGCATTCAGGGCGGCGGTCGCGGCGGGGCTGCGCGCGCGGGGCGTTGCGGTCACGCCACGCGCCAGCGCGATCCTCTCGGCGCGCCTGCTCGGCTGCGACGCGGAGGCCTGCCTCGCCACGCTCGCCGTGACGGAGGCGGGACGGGTGCTGTTCGATGCGGTCGCGCGGGCGCCCGCCGCCGGGCAACTCGCCGAGGCCGCTGCGGATGCCGCGCTGCGCGGCCTGCGGCGTCCGGCGGCGCCAGCCGGTCGGGGCCAGGACATCACCGCCACGGGGGCCGCCGTGCGGCACCTCGGGGGAGCCCACTTCGCCCTCGGCGGGCAGGTCCTCGACCTCGGCGCTATCGGCCATGGGCATGATCCCGCCATCGACCGCGACGTGCCGCTCGCCACTGACATCACGGCCGGCACGCTCGCCGCGGCTGCGCCGGGCGGGCGCGTGGTCATCACCCTCTATCAGGTCGATCCGCCGCTGACCGGCCTGCCGTCGCGCGAGCCCGGCATCGACCGCGGCACCGATTTCCGCGACCCCGCGGTGCTCGTGAAGGCGGCCTGGTCCAACTATCTGAGCCCGGTCTTCACGGACGATCCCGTGCCGGTGCGCGTCGCCGGCCACCCGATCGGGCATTTCTTCGTCCGGGTCGAGATCCCGGGCCTGCCCGTTCTGCTGACGGGCATGACCACCATCGACCGCGCCGATGCGGAGCTGGTGGAGCTCACCCTGGGCCGGCAGCTCGGCATCGGCGGCGTGCTGCTGACACCGCAGCCGGGCCGGCTCAACAGCGCCGCGGAGGTCGCGCGCGAACTCGCGCTGCGCCAGCGGCCCCTGCGCATCGGCGACGGGCTGCGCATGCGCGGCGCGCTCGGCGGGGCCAATGCCGGGCCCGAATACCGCTTCGAGGACGGGCGCACGGTCTTTGCCCGCTTCATCCTGCCCGTGCGCAACGCCACCGACGCCCTGGCTTTCCTGGTCGAGCACATCGCGCGCAGCGGGCATGAGCGCTTCGGCTCCCTGCTCAACCGGCCCTTCAGGGGCACCGGCGCCGGCTGCGCCGCCTTCGCCATGGCCTGGCTGCAGGCCGCCGGGGTGATTCCCTTCATCGCCGAGCCCGCGGCGGGCCCACCGCCCGAGGTGCCGGAGGCGCTCGGGCCCGGCGAGGCCTGGCGCGCCTGGCATGCCCGCCTCTCCATCCCCTGGCGCCATCTCGGCTGCGACGAGCGCGTTGGCGCCGCCGCCCCGCATCCGGCGGACTACACCATCTTCGATCTGCTGGTGCACGGCGAGAACCCCGGCTTCATCCGCGAGGCCTCGGGCGGGCTCGTCGCGCGCATCCGCGAGCGCTACGGCGTGGTGCCGGCCACCGCCTTCCAGCTCGGCGCCTACACGCCGCTGCGCGACCTGGTGCTGAACGCGCGGCGCAAGGACCCGTCCGATCGCGGCGACTACACCTGGAACGGGCCCGGCCTGACCCTGGCCTATTGGGACAATGCGCGCTTCTCCGCCTGGGTGCGGCGCGTGTGGCAGAACGGACCGCGCGATCCGCGCCTCCGGCTGGCCCGCGAGGGCCGCTTCGTCGGCGTCGAGATCGACGCGAGCGGAACGCCACGGCAGCGGGAGCCCTTCTTCGCCATGGCGGAACGGCGTGCCGCGATGCTGCGCGGCGGCTTTCCGTCCTGCCAGGCGGCCTTCGCGGCGGGACTGGAATGAGCCCGGGCCGCGCGCCGCGGCGCCGGGCAGCGACCTGCAACCTTGGCGGGCCGCCTTCAGGCGTTGCCGCCGAGATAGTCCATCGCCGCCTGCACGCCGCCAGCCTTGTGCGGGATGCCCGCCGCGCGCAGCCCCATCTCGACGCCGCCCAGGGTGCCGATCAGCTGCAGGTCGCCGAAATCGCCGAGATGGCCGATGCGGAAGACCCGGTCGTTCAGCGGCCCGAGCCCGTTGCCGAGCGACATGTTGTGCCGCTCGAGGATGGTGGCGCGCAGGGCATTGGCGCTGTGGCCCTCCGGCACGCGGACCGCCGTCAGGCTCGAGGAATAGTGCCGCGGCTCCTCGCACTGGATCTCGAGCCCCCAGGCGCGGACCGCGCGGCGCGTGGCCTCGGCGAAGCGGTCGTGGCGGGCGAAGACGTTCTCCAGCCCCTCCTCCGCCAGCATCTCCACCGCGGCGTCGAGGCCGTAGAGAAGGTTGGTCGCCGGCGTGTAGGGGAAGTAGCCGGTGGCGTTGGCCGCCAGCATCGGCCGCCAGTCCCAGAAGCTGCGCGGCAGGGTCGCGCCCTCGGCCGCCTTCAGGGCCTTGGCGCTGATCGCGTTGAAGGAGAGGCCGGGCGGCAGCATCAGCCCCTTCTGCGAACCCGCCACCGTCACGTCGACGCCCCAGGCGTCGTGCCTGTAGTCGATCGAGCCGAGCGAGCTGATGGTGTCCACCAGCAGCAGCGCCGGATGGCCGGCCGCGTCGATGGCGCGGCGCACCTCGTCGATGCGCGAGGTGCAGCCCGTGCTGGTCTCGTTGTGCACGACGCAGACGGCCTTGATGGCGTGGGTCCCGTCCTCGCGCAGCCGGGCCTCGATCGCCGCGGGGTCGGCGCCGCGGCGCCAGTCGGTCTTCAGGAATTCCGGGCGCAGCGCCAGCCGCTCCGCCATCTCCTTCCAGAGCGAGGCGAACCAGCCGGTCTCGACCATCAGCACGCGGTCGCCGGGGGAGAGGGTGTTGGTCAGCGCCGCCTCCCAGGCGCCGGTGCCGGAGGCGGGGTAGATCACCACCGGGCCGGTGGTCTGGAAGACGGTGCGGACCTTCTCGAGCAGCGCCTTGCCGAAGCGGCCGAAATCCGGCCCGCGATGGTCCATGGTGGGGTTGTCCATGGCGCGCAGCACGCGGTCCGGCACGTTGGTCGGGCCCGGGATCTGCAGGAAATGCCGGCCCGCGACGGGCTT
>CAYNYQ010000142.1:0-11785 GCA_964401305.1 uncultured Acetobacteraceae bacterium
TCGGCGATGGCGAGGCCGGCCGGCGGCTCGCCGAGCGGATCAAGGCGCTCGACCGCCGCCGCCACCACCAGGGGGTGCGGCGCCTGGCGGACGGGCGGGTGGTCGAATCCGCCTCCGACCCGACGCCGGATGGCGGCTTCGTCGTCACCTGGACCGACGTCACCGCGCGCGCCGCGGCCGAGGAGGCGGCGCGGCGCCGCGCCGAGCTGCTGCGCATCACGCTCGACGGCATGCGGCACAGCATCCTGCTCTACGGGCCGGACCGGCGGCTGCTGATCGCCAACCGCCTGGCCGTGCCGGCGCTCGGCCTGCCCGACCTCGACCAGAACATCGGCCTCACCTTCGAGGAGGTGCTGGAGAAGCAGGTCGCCCTCGGCGTCTTCGGCGACCGCGAGCAGTCTCGCCGCGTCGCCGCGGAGGTGCTGGCGATCGACCGCACCAGGCCGATCCGCTACCAGCGGCGGCTGGCGGGCGGCCGGGTCATCGCCGTCGCCTCCGACCCGACGCCCGATGGCGGCTTCGTCATCACCCACAGCGACGTGACCGAGCTGGTCGAGGCGCAGGCCGAGGCCTCGCGCCGCGCCACCCTGCTTCAGCTGATGCAGGACAGCATGCGCCACGGCATCGCGCTCTACGACGCGGAGCAGCGGCTGATCGCCGCGAACCGGCTGGCGGCGCGGCTGACCGGGCTCGGCGAGGTCGCCGACATGCTCGGACAGACCATGCCCGAGCTGATGCGCCGCCAGCTCGAGCGCGGCGAGCTCACGCCGGACTACGCGGCCGCGGGACGGCAGATCGACCGCAGCCGACCGCACCGCTCGATGCGCCGGCGCCCGGACGGCACCGTGCTCGAGATCACCAGCGATCCCACGCCGGATGGCGGCTTCATCGTCACCTATTCCGACGTCACCGCGCTGACCAGGCTGGAGGCGGAGGCGCGGCGGCGCGCCGACATCCTGCAGGTGATGCTCGACAACATGCGGCACGGGATCGTGTACTACGGCCCGGACCGACGGGTGATCGCGGCGAATGCGCTGGCGGCCGACCTTGGCGGGCATCCGCCGGGCAGCGTCGCGCCGGGGCGCCTGCTCGACGACCTCATCCTCGAGCAACGCGAAATGGGCGCGGTCGGTGGCGACGGGGAGGCCTTCGCCGCCATGGCGCTCGGGCTCGACCGCGCGCGGCCGCACCGCTACGTGCGGCCGCACCGCGACGGCCGCACGGTGGGGATCACCTCCGACCCGACGCCGGATGGCGGCTTCGTCGTCACCATGTCGGACATCAGCGCGCTCGCCGAGGCCGAGGCCGAGGCGCATCGCCGCGCCGCGATCCAGCAGGCGATGCTCGACAACATCCGCCACGGCATCCTGCTGGTGGATGCCGCCGGCCAGGTGGTGGCGGCCAACCGCGTCTTCTGCCAGCTGCTGGGGATGCCGGAGGCGATCGTGGCGCCGGGCCGCCCCTTCACCGACTTCGTCGACTGGCTGGCCGAGCGCGGCGAATACGGCGAGGGCGAGGCCGCCGCCGCCGCCGCCGCCGCCATCCGCGACCGCGACCGCAGCCGCTCCATCCGCTCGGTCCGCACCCGGCCCGACGGCACGGTGCTGGAGGCGGTCTCCGACCCGACGCCCGATGGCGGCTGGGTGCTCACCTTCACCGACATCACCGCCATGCGCCGCACCCAGGCCGAGCTCGAGCGCGCGCGCGACGCGGCGGAGGCGGCGAACCGCGCCAAGTCCCGCTTCCTGGCGACGATGTCGCACGAGCTGCGCACGCCGCTGAACGCCGTGATCGGCTTCTCCGAGGCGCTGCTCTCGGCGCCGGGGGCGCCGATGGCGGAGGAGTATCTCCGCTCCATCCACGATGCCGGGCGGCACCTGCTCTCGCTGATCGACGACATCCTCGACGTCACCCGCGCCGAGACCACGGGCTTCGAGGTCGCGGAGACGAGCGTCGACATCGGCGCCGTCGCCGCCGCGGCGCTGCGGGTCATCGGCGCGACCGCCGCCACCGGGCAGGTGACGCTGCGCGCCGAGGTGGCGCCGGGCCTGCCGGCGGTGCGCGCCGACGAGCTCCGCCTGCGCCAGGTGCTGCTGAACCTGCTCTCGAACGCGGTGAAGTTCACCCCGGCGGGGGGCAGCGTGACCCTCTCCGCCGCGCCCGATGCGGCGCGCGGCGGGGTGACGATCCGCATCGCCGATACCGGCATCGGGATCAGGCCCGAGGACCTCGCCCGCATCTTCGAGCCCTTCACCCAGCTCGACGGTGGGCTCTCGCGCCGCTTCGGCGGCTCGGGCCTCGGGCTCTATCTCTCGAAGGCGCTGTCGGCGGCGCAGGGGGCCGAGCTCAGCCTGGAGAGCCGGCCCGGGGAGGGCACCACGGCGGTGCTGCACTTCCCGGCCGGGCGGCTGGCCGGGCCGCCCGCCGCCGGGCGTGCATGACGGGGCGGACGGCGGCCCCGGGCGCCTCCGCTTGATCCACGGGCACCCCTGTCGCAAGCAGGGCGGCTTCCCCATCTTGCCGGGGACGGAGGTTCCATGCCGCTCGACACGCCCCTCGCCCTGACCGACCGCCTGTTCTTCGACACGCTGGACCGCGCCGCGGCCGATGCGGTGCTGCGCGACGCCGTCGCCGGCGCCGAGGACGGGGAGCTCTTCCTCGAATACCGTGAGAGCGAATCGATCTCGCTGGACGACGGCCGGATCCGCGCCGCCGGCTTCGACGCGACCCGCGGCTTCGGCCTGCGCGCCGTGCTGGGCGAGGCTGCCGGCTATGCGCATGCCGGCGAGATCTCGGAAGCGGCGCTGAAGCGGGCGGCGGAGACGGTGAAGGCGGTGCGGCAGGGCCGCTCGGGCAGCCTCGATGTCGGGCCGCGGCCGACCAATGCGCGGCTCTACGACGACGCCAACCCGCTGGCGGCGATGGATTTCGCGGCCAAGACCGCGCTGCTCGGCGCCATCGACGCCTATGCCCGCGGGCGTGATCCGCGCGTGCGCCAGGTGATGGCCTCGCTCTCGGGCGAGTGGCAGGCGGTGCGCATCCTCCGCCCCGACGGCACCGAGGTCGCCGATATCCGCCCGCTGGTGCGGCTGAACGTGAACGTCGTCGTCGAGCAGGACGGGCGGCGGGAGAGCGGCAGCCACGGGCTCGGCGGCCGCTTCGCCTATGGCCGCATCGTCGAGGAAGCCGTGTGGCAGGGCGCGGTGGAGGAGGCGCTGCGCCAGGCGCTGGTCAACCTCGGCAGCGTGCCCGCGCCGGCGGGCGAGATGGAGGTGGTGCTCGGCCCCGGCTGGCCGGGGATCCTGCTGCACGAGGCGATCGGGCATGGCCTCGAGGGCGACTTCAACCGCAAGAAGACCTCGGCCTTCGCCGGTCTGGTGGGACAGCGCATCGCCTCGCCCGGCGTGACGGTGGTCGACGACGGCACCATCCCCGACCGGCGCGGCAGCCTGACCGTGGACGACGAGGGCACGCCCTCCGGCCGCACCGTCATGATCGAGGACGGGTATCTGCGCGGCTTCATCCAGGACCGGCAGAACGCCCGGCTGATGGGCGTGGCGCCCACCGGCAACGGCCGGCGGCAGAGCTATGCCCATATCCCGATGCCGCGCATGACCAACACGGTGATGCTGAACGGGGCGCATGCGCCGGGGGAGATCCTGCGCAGCGTCAAGCGCGGCCTCTACGCGGTGAATTTCGGCGGCGGCCAGGTGGACATCACCAGCGGCAAGTTCGTGTTCTCGGCCAGCGAGGCCTATCTGATCGAGGACGGCAAGGTCGGCGCGCCGGTCAAGGGGGCGACGCTGATCGGCAACGGGCCGGACTGCCTGACCAAGGTGGCGATGATCGGCAACGACATGGCGCTCGACCCCGGGATCGGCACCTGCGGCAAGAACGGCCAGGGCGTGCCGGTGGGCGTCGGCCAGCCGACGCTGAAGCTGGCCGGGCTGACGGTGGGCGGCACCGCGGTGTGACGCCGCGCCCCGCCCGGCCGGAGGAGGCGGCGGCGCTCGCCGCCCTGGTTGGGCGCGCCTATGCCCCCTGGGTGCCGATCATCGGCCGCCGACCCGGCCCGATGGATGACGACTACGCCGCGCGCATCGCCGCCGGCGAGGCGCATGTGCTGGAGGATGGGGCGGGCGGCATCGCCGGCCTGGTCGTGCTGGAGCGCCACGCCGACCATCTGCTGCTCGACAATGTGGCGGTCGAGCCGGCGCGGGCGGGCGCGGGGGCCGGTCGCCGGCTGCTCGATTTCGCCGAGGCCGAGGCGCGGCGGCTCGGCCTGCCGGAGGTGCGGCTCTACACCCATGCGCGGATGGCGCGGAACATCGCGCTCTACGAACGGCGCGGCTATGTCGTGACCGGCCGCCGCACCGAGAAGGGCTTCGACCGGGTTTACATGGCGAGGCGCCTGGGCTGAGGACCGGGCAGCCCCCGCCGCGCCCTCAGCCCGCCGGACGCATCGTGCGAAGCTGTGGGTCGGCGTAGGAGACCCGGTTCCCCGAAACGATCGTCTCCGTCGGCACGGCATTCATCGTGACCGTCAGCGCCACGGTGCCCCCCAGCAACTCGAGCCCCTTGGTGGCGCGCCGCGGCAGCGGCACGCGCGCGCGGTCGCACCAGGCGAGCAGGGCGGAGAGCAGTTCCGTCTGGTCGACCCGGCGCAGCCGCTTCGAGCCTGCCGGATCGACGAGGCCGGTGACGACGGCGCCGACGCCGAAGCGAGGCGTCTCCAGGAACTCGACGCTCAGCTGCGCGGTGACGCGCGGCCCGACCAGGGCGTCGGGCGGCGAGAGATGCGCGAGCAGCGCCTCCTCCGCCTCATGCGCCTGGAACAGGATGTAGCGGACCTCCTTCGGCATGGCTGCGCCCTCACCCTCCGCACGGCGGCGTGCCGGCCCGCGCGCGGCGCGCAATCTCGGCCGAGACCCTGGTCGCCAGGCGTTCGAGCGACAGGCGCTGCCTCGCCCGCAGGCTGGGCCGCGGTGCGCTGTCGATGACGCAGATCGATCCGATGCGCGCGCCATCGGGGGCGAGCACGGGGGCTCCGGCGTAGAAGCGGATGCCCGGCGCACCGGTGACCAGCGGGTTGTTGGCGAAGCGCGGATCCCTGGTCGCATCCGGGACCACGAGCGGGCCGGCGCCGCGGATGGTGTGGTTGCAGAAGGCGACGCCCCGCGGCGTCTCCACGGCATCGAGGCCGCGACGCGCCTTGAACCATTGCCGGTCGGCGTCGAGCAGGGAGACCAGCGCGATCGGCGTGGCGAAGCAATCGGCCGCCTCGTCGACAAGGGCGTCGAAGGCAGGCTCCGGCAGGGTGTCGAGCAGACCGAGGTGCATGAGCGAGGCGAGGCGCGACGCCTCCGCCCGGGCCATGCCGCGCAGCAGCGTCAGCGGATCTGCGTCGTCCTGGTGCATCGGCAGGGGGCGCGTCATGCGATCCTTCTGCCAAGGGCGTTGCAAAGGGAGGGTTAATCGCCCTTGTCGTGCTCAGCGGTTGCGCCGCCAGAGTTCCTCGCTGAGCAACGCGGCGAAGCCGATCCAGAGCGCATATGGCACCGCCAGCCCCGCCGCGACGCGATCCACGCGCCGGGCAGCGTCGGCATAGGCCGTGGCGTTCAGCACCGAGACCGCGGCCTCGGCCGCCATGGCGCCGCGCCGGCGCATTCCGAAGCCCAGCACCATCCAGAGCGCATTCAGGGCCTGGATCCCGAACCAGTGCGCCAGCGCATGGGTGCGGTGCCGGCTGCGCGGGGCGTTCCAGATCCGCAGGCCCGAGACGGTGAGCATGCCGAAGAGCGGCCCCCAGATGCCGAAGATCCAGTCCGGCGGGTTGAAGGGCGGCTTGTCCAGGCGCTCGTAGTCGCGACGGATGCGCCCATGCGCCGGCGAGGGCGAGAAGGCGGCCGCGACAAGGGCCGAGGCCAGCACCGCCCCGCCGGTGACGACGAGGCCGAACGCCAGCTCCCCGGGCCGCAGCCGTCGCTGCCGCGCCGGGGGCACCGCCACGCGCCGCACGAGTTCGCCTGCCGTCATCGGGACTGCTCCGCCGTTGATCCTGCGGCGGAGAACAGCGGCGGGGCGGGCTGGTTGCCGCCCCGCCGCCATCCGCTACGGCGTGATCACGAAATCCGCCGCGGTCAGCGCCGGGTTGCCGATGAAGGTGGCGATGTTGGCGGCGGCTGCGGCGCCGTTGCCGTCGATGTCGAAGCTCAGCACGCCGCTTGTGGTGCTGTAGACGAAGCGCGCATCGGCCGTGGTCGCGGTGCCGGTCGTGTTGCTCTCGAATTGGGCGGCGGTCAGCGCCACGCCCGCCACCAGCCCGCCGCCGAAGCCCGCGGCGGAGAAGGCGAGGTCGTCCTGCGCCGGGTTGAAGCCGCTGATGGTGTCGCGCCCGTGCGACGCCAGCGCCCAGCGGAAGAGATCGTTGTTGGTGCCGCCTTCCATGCTGTCGCGCCCGCCGCCGCCCTCGAGCGTGTCGAGGCCGTCGCCGCCGAGCAGCGTGTCGTTGCCGGCATTGCCGAGCAGCAGGTCGCGCCCGCCGAGGCCGGAGAGGGTATTGGCCGCGCCATTGCCCTCGATGACGTTGTTCAGCGTGTTGCCGGTGCCGGCGACGGCGCCCGAGAGCAGCACCAGGTCCTCGAGCTGGTCGCCGAGCGTCCAGTCGACGCTGGCGCGCACCGTGTCCGCGCCGCCGCCGGCGAGTTCCAGGATGACGTCGCCGGCATCGTCGACAAGGTAGGTGTCGTTGTTGGCGCCGCCGACGAGGCTGTCGGCGCCGGCGCCGCCGTCGAGCTGGTCGCCGCCGGCGCCGCCCTCGAGCGTGTCCTCGCCCTCGCCGCCGTTCAGCACATTGCGCGCGCCGGTGCCGGTGAGGAGGTTGTCGAGCGCATTGCCGGTGCCGTTCCGCGCCGTGCCGGTGAGCACCAGCGCTTCCAGGTTCTCGCCGAGGGTCCAGCTGATGCTGGCCTGGACGGTATCGGTGCCCTCGTCGGCAAGCTCGGCGACGGTGTCGCCTGCGTTGTCCACGATGATCAGGTCGTTGCCGGTGCCGCCCACCAGGCTGTCGAGGCCCGTGCCGCCGTCGAGGGTGTCGTTGCCGGCCTCGCCCAGGATGGTGTCGTTGCCGCCCGCGCTGGCCAGGCTGTCGTCACCCGCGCGCCCGGCCAGGCTGTTGGCCAGCCCATCGCCCAACACCGTGTCCGCGACATTCGTGCCGATGACGCCCTCGATCGAGAGGAGTGTGTCGATGTTGTCCCAGGGGTCGGTCGCCAGGCCGGTCGCCAGGTTGACGATGACGCCCTTGGTGATCGGCAGGAAGAAGTTGAGGACGTAGTTCGCCGTGTCGAATCCGCCGCGGCCGTCGAGCAGGTCGCTGCCGGCATCGCCGGTGAGACCGTTGTTGCCGGCATCGCCGTAGAGGCTGTCGGCCCCCGTGCCGCCGCCGGCATCCTCGATGTTGACGAGGGTGTCGGTGCCGCCGCCGGTCTTCACCGCGGTGCCGAGCGCGAGGTCGATCACCACGCCGGCCGAGGCGCCGACGGTGCGGTAGATGTCGATGCCGCCACCGCCATTGATCAGCTTGCTGCCGCCGGGGCCGAGCAGCAGGAAGGCCTCGTCGCGCGTGCCGCCGGTCAGCGTGTCGTTGTGGTTCATCGAGGCGTGCACGCGCGCGACGTTGATCAGCGTGTCGACGCCGTCGTACCCGTCCTGCGTGGCGATGCCGAGGCCGAGATCGACGTTCACCGCCTTCGGCGCGTCGGTGTACTCGGCCGTGACGCGCGCCGTGCCGTTGCCGGTGATGACGTCGTTGCCCCCCGAGCCGCGCAGGTAGAGCGTATTGCCGTAGTCGGCGGTGATGATGGCGCCGTTCAGCGTGTCGTTGCCGGCGGTGCCGCGCACGGCATTGATGAAGAGCAGGGTGTCGACGCCGCCCCCAGCCTTGGTGACGGTGGCGTTGTCGTTGGTGGTGAAGACGGCTGTGATCGGCCCGCCGGTGAAGCCGGTATAGGCCAGGGTGTTGCGCGCGTTGAACTCGCCGCCGTCGACGGTGTCGCTGCCGGCGCTGCCGGTGACGAAATCCGCGCCGGCGCCGCCCTGGATCAGGTCGTTGCCCTCGCCGCCGTTCAGCCCATCGTCGCCGGCGCCGCCGACCAGCGTGTCGTTGCCGTTGCCGCCCTCGATCTGGTCGTTCCCGCCCGCGCCGCTCAACGACTCCGATCCGGCGCCGCCGATCAGCGTGTCGTTGAACTCCGTTCCGCGCACGGCCTCGAAGTTGAAGAGCACATCCGTGCTGCCCCAGGGGTCTCGCGCAGTGCCGGCGGCGACCGTCCCGAACGCGAAGGCCCGGCTCGACGCGGACAGGTTGGCGATCGCTCCGCCCGGGACGACGGCCTGCGTGCTCGCGTTCAGGTCGTAGGTGTCGAAGCCGGCGCCGCCATCGACGGTGTCGGCACCGACTTCACCGCCCATGACGTTGTCGGCGGAGGAGCCGAGGATCGAATCGTTGCCGCCGCCGCCGACCAGGTTCTCGATGCCGATGATCGTGTCCGTGCCCGAGGCCTTGACGACAGTGCCGGCCGGCACGCCACCCACCAGCGTCGCGCCGAGCGTCGCCGTGATGGCGGTGGCAAGCGCATAGCGGTAGGTGTCGATCCCCCCGCCGCCATCGATCGTCTTGTTGCCGCTGCCGCCGACGGCGAACTGCTCGTTCGCATCGCTTCCCAGGATGGTGTCGTCCGAGCTGGCGCTGGCACGCACGAAGCGCACGCCGATCAGGGTGTCTGTGCCGCCGAAGCCGTCGGCGCTGGCGATGCCGGCCGCGAGATCGATGTTGATCGCAGTGGGCGCATCGAAGTAGTCGATGGCGACCACCGTGTTCGCGGCACCATTGATCGTGTCGTTGCCGGGGCCGGGGCGGAACCGGAAGCCGATCACGCCGACCGAGACCGCCGTGCCGACGAAGGTGTCGGCCTCGCTGCTGCCCCAGATGTCGGTGATGTTCTGCAGCGTGTCGATGCTGCCGTCGCCCTTGGTCACCGTGCCCGAGAGCGAGTTCGCCATCACGATCGAGACGCCGCCAGGCACGGCGCCATCGCGGTAGCTGACGGTGTTGCGTGTACCCTGCTCGCCCCCGTCGATGACATCGGCGCCCGGGCTCGCCTCGAAGAAGTCCAACCCCGAGCCGCCCTGCAGCGTGTCGTTGCCCGGTCCGCCATCCAGCGTGTCGTTGCCGCCGCCACCAAGCAGCGAGTCGTCGCCTGGCAGCCCCACCACCCATCCCGTCAAGCCCGGCGAGGCGCCGAAGGGCGTGATGCTGTCGTTGCCATTGGTGCCCGAAACGATGGCCATCCTGATTCTCCCCTCCGCGCGGCCGAGGCGCGGCGGGGCAGGCGTTTATTCAGCCTTCCGGAACGTGACAAGATAGCAATGTATTAAAAACCGGCACTTCCGCGCGCTGGTGGGATTTCCGCACGCCCACGCAAGCCACGTCAGGGCGTAGCGTTGCCTCCCATGTGGTCAGCGATGGCGAAGCGGCCGAAACCCTGCCGCTTCCGCCCGCTCACGCCTCCGCCGCGACCAGCAGCCGCGACGCATCCCCGCCCCAGAGCCGCTCGTACAGGTGCAGCCAGCGCTCCGCCTGGGTCAGCCCGCTGGCGACGATCTCGTCGAGCGGCGCGAGATAGACCTCCTCGCCCAGCCCTCGCGCGCGCAGCCCGTCGCGCGCGATCGCCACCACGTCGCCGGCGATCTCCCGCACCGCCTGCCCGCGCAGCCTGGCGCGCAGCGCCTCCCGCGGCACGGCGGCGCGCAAGCCGCGGATCTCCTCCACCGTCCAGCCCCGCACCAGCGCCGCGGCCGCCTTCTGCGCCGCGTCGTCGTAGATCAGCCCGACCCAGAGCGCCGAGGCCGCCATCAGCATCGCCGGGCCGCCCGCATCCATGCCCCGCATCTCGAGGAAGCGCTTGAGCCGCACCTCGGTGAAGGCGGTGGTCACGTGGTCGGCGAAGTCGCCCATGGTGGCGCGCTCGCCGGGCAGGATGTCGAGCCGCCCCGCCATAAAGTCGCGGAAGCTCTTGCCCGCCGCGTCCAGCCAACGCCCGTCGCGCATGACGAAGTACATCGGCACGTCCAGCACCCATTCGGCGAAGCGCTCGAAGCCGAAGCCGGGCTCGAAGGCCACCGCCGGGATGCCGGTGCGCGCCCCGTCGGTATCGGTCCAGACCTGGCTGCGCATGGAGAGGAAGCCGTTCGGCCGCCCCTCGGTGAAGGGCGAATTGGCGAACAGCGCCGTCGCCACCGGCTGCAGCGCCAGCGAGACGCGCAGCTTCTCGACCATGTCGGCCTCGTCGCCGTAGTCGAGATTGGCCTGCACCGTCGAGGTGCGCAGCATCATGTCGAGGCCGAGCGCGCCCACCTTCGGCATGTACTGCCGCATGATCGCGTAGCGCCCCTTGGGCATCCAGGGCATCGCCGCGCGGGTGATGGTCGGATGGAAGCCGATGGGCGCGAAGCCGAGGCCGAGCGGCCCGGCCACCTCGTGCACCTCGCGCAGATGCGCGGTCAGCTCCTGCTGCGTCGCGTGCAGGTCTGCGACGGCGGCGCCCGAGAGCTCGAGCTGCCCACCAGGCTCGAGGCTGATCGAGGCGGGCCCACGCTTCAGCCCGATCGGGTTGCCGCCATCCAGGATCGGCGCCCAGCCATGCCGCGCCGCCAACCCCTCGAGCAGCGCGCGGATGCCCCCCGCCTCGCCCGGCGACGGGTCGTAGGCCGGCGGCGGCAGGCCGGGGGCGTCGCGGCGGAAGCCGAATTTCTCGTGCTCGGTGCCCACCTTCCACGCCGCGCGGGGCTTGCTGCCGGCGGCGAACCACTCGGCGAGCTGGCGCACCGAGGTGACGGGGGTGGGATCCGCCTCGCCGGGATTGGACATCCTCACCTTCCTAGTGTCGCGTCGTCTCGGGCCGGGCGGGATGCCCGCGGCGCGGCTTTACCCCTTCGACCAGTCCCCGGCGATGGCCTGAAGCACCGCAAGGCCGGCGAGCGCCGCCGTCTCGGCCCGCAGGATGCGCGGGCCGAGGGCAGCCGGCGAAACAAAGGGGCGGCGCAGGAGGTCGTCAAGCTCCGCCCGTTCGAAGCCGCCCTCGGGCCCTATCAGCCAGGCGAATGGGGGGCATGCGCGCTGCGCCAGAAGCGCCAGCGGCGGTGCCGCCCGGCGCTCGGCGCCGAGGAAAAGCGGGATGGCCGCGTCCCAGGCATCCAGCACCGCGTGCAGCGGCCGGGCCGGCGCGATCGCGGGGACCGAGAGCCGCTCGCACTGCTCGGCCGCCTCCCGCGCGATGCCGGCGAGCCGCGCCTCGTTCACCCGGTCGACGACGCAGCGGCGGGTGAAGACGGGCTGGATCAGCGTCGCGCCGAGCTCGGTCGCCTTCTCGGCGACGAGGTCCATCGCGTCGCGCTTCAGCGCCGCGACCAGCAGCAGCACCGCCGGCGCCTGGTCCTGCGGGCGGCACTGCCGCTCGGGCAGCAGCGTCGCGCGGTCCTTGCGCAGGCTTTCGATCCGCGCCTCCCACTCGCCGTCGCGGCCATTGAAGAGCACCACGGCATCGCCCGCCGCGCGCCGCAGCACGCCGCCGAGGTAATGCGCCTGCGCCGGCGTGGCCGGCACCGCCTCCCCGGCGGCGAGCGGCACATCGAGGAAGAGGCGGGGGATGGTCATCGCGGCGCCTTGTATCCTGGGCGGGCCGATTCAGCCCTCCGCGCCTTGCGGCGCTCCGGCCATCGGGCC
>CAYNYQ010000143.1:0-11760 GCA_964401305.1 uncultured Acetobacteraceae bacterium
AGCCCGAGCGTCGGCGGCGAGAGCCCCGGCAGCCCAGGCGCCGCGATGGGCACGCCTGGCGCCGCGCCGGGCCCGCCGGCCGCCGGCGGCACGACCGGCGCCACGGGCCGCTGCAGCACGGCCACCCGGCCGATCGCCGGGATCGGGTGGGCGCGATAGGCGTCGAGGCCGCGCCCGGCGCTGCCCGCCAGGGTGGTTCCGCCACCGGCCCGCCCCCAGGAGACGGTCGGCAACGGCGACGCGGCCCCGGGCGCCCGCGCCACCGCGCTGGGCGGTGCGCCCGGCTCGCTGCGCTCGGCCTCCCAGGCGGTGGCGACGCGGGCGCGATAGGCCGCCGCGAGGTCTGGGGTCTGGCTGTGGTAGTGCGCCGCGGCCTGCATCCAGTCGCCCCGGCCGGCCTCGAGCTCGCGCAGGAAGCGCGCGGCGTAGCGGGCATTGGCCAGTGGGTCGAAGGCCTCCTCGAGGCTGGCGAAGGCCTGCGGGTGGTGGCGCAGGTTCACCTGCATGCAGCCGATATCGATGGAGCGCACGCCCTGCGCCTGCAGCGCCCGCACGGCGGCAATCGCTGCCGCCCGGTCGGGGAAGAAGCTGCCGCGGCCCTCGGCATTGATGGTCCAGGGCCAGGGGCCGTGCCGCCCGCCATTGGCCGGATCGGGGCGCCCGGATTCGACGCGGCCGATGGCGGCCAGCAGCCGCGCCGGCAGCCCCGCCTCGCGCTCCGCCTGCGCGATCGCGGCCCGGCAGAGCGCGGAGGGGCTGGGGCCCGCCGCCACGGCGGATGCTGCGCCGGGCCAGGCGGCGAGCAGCGGCAGGAGGAGCAGTGCGACAAGGCGGCCTCGGGCGCCAAGGGCCGGCGGCAGGGCCAACGCCAGGGCTTGGCGCAAGGCATGCGGCAGGGCCAGGTACGGACGCAGGGACAGGCGCAGGGCGGGCGGGCCTCCTTCCCCCGGGGGCCGTGGTGGCGTGGCGCCGGCGGGGGATGCCGGGACAGGGCAACCGCCGTGCCACCGGCGCGGCGTCCCGGGGTCGCGGCACGGGGGCGGCGCGCCAGGGCGCCGCGGCCGTCATGCCGTCGGCACCTGCGGGTAACCCCGGGCACCGCCGCGTCGAACCATCTCCGCCCGCAACCCGCCATGGAATTCCGGGCGCAGCGCACCAGTCTCGTAGGGTCCCGCAGCGTCGGAGCGCCGGCGGGACCTACCCCTTCCTGAGGCCGGGAGGCCCAAGCCATGCACATCCGCATCCCCCGCGGCTGGGAGATCCCCGATCGGCTGGCGACGCCGGAGCATCTCGTCTTCGGCCGCCGCGCCGCGCTGAAGGCGGCGGCCGCGGCCGGCGCCATCGCCACCGCCGGCGGTCCGGCCCTGGCGCAGCAGGCCGGCGCCGCTCCGCCGCTGCCCGCCGGCATCCAGCGCAACCCGCAGTTCGAGCCCGGCCGCGACATCACGCCCGAGCGCGAGGTGACGACCTACAACAACTTCTACGAGTTCGGCACCGACAAGGGCATCCACCGCACCGCCCAGCGCATGAAGCTGCGGCCCTGGACGGTGAAGGTGGACGGCATGGTCGACCACCCGCGCGAGTTCGACATGGACGACCTGCTGGCCAGGATGCCGCTCGAGGAGCGCGTCTACCGCCTGCGCTGCGTCGAGGCCTGGGCGATGACGGTGCCCTGGACCGGCTTCCCCCTCGCCGCCCTGCTGAAGGAGGTCGGCCCCCAGGCCGGCGCGAAGTATGTGCGCTTCGAGACGGCAGTGCAGCGCGACGCCATGCCGGGCCTGCGCCAGTCCTGGTACCCCTGGCCCTATGTCGAGGGCTGCACGGTGGAGGAGGCGGGCAACGACCTGACCTTCATGGTGGTCGGCGCCTACGGCAAGCCGCTGCTGCCGCAGAACGGCGGGCCGCTGCGCATCCACCAGCCCTGGAAGTACGGCTTCAAGGCCGGCAAGTCGCTGGTGCGCATCAGCGTGACCGCCGAGCGGCCGAAGACCTTCTGGGAGGTGATCCAGCCCTCCGAATACGGCTTCTGGGCCAATGTGAACCCGCAGGTCTCGCATCCGCGCTGGAGCCAGGCCTCCGAGCGCCTGCTCGGCAGCGGCGAGCGCGTGCCGACCAAGCTCTTCAACGGCTACGGCGATTTCGTCGCCTCGCTCTACACCGGGCTGCAGCGCGAGCGGCTCTGGGCCTGACGCGGGGCGCCCCGGGGAGGGGCCGGCGCGCGACCCGCCCGGCCCCCATCCCCGCCGCCGCCGGAACGTGGCGCTTGACCGCGGGGCCCGGAATCGCGTGCTCTCGCTCCCGAGGGGTGGGGCACGGAGGGACGGGCGCGTGCGCGCTGCGGAGGCGGAGGACCCCACCGGGCAGCAGCCACCGGCCGTGGGGAAGCAGCCCGGCCGGGACATGGCGGCCGCGCCGGCGGAGGGCGCCGGCCCGCCCACGCCGCTCTTCGTCGGCGAGGCGCAGCTGCGCGCCATCCTCGACGCCATCCCGGCCCGCGTCGCCCTCTACGACCGCGAGCGCCGGCACCGCTACGTCAACCGCGAATACGCCAGCTTCGTCGGCCGCGCGCCCGAGGCGGTGGTCGGCCTGACCCTGCCCGAGGTGATGGGGCGCGAGACCTACGCGAAGCTCGAGCCCTTCTACCTGCAGCTCCGCCCGCATTCGGCGCGCGCGCTCGCCGGCGAGGCCTCGCGCTGGGAAGGCTGGCTGCCCTACAGCGCCGGCGGCGCGCCGGCCTTCGTGCAGCGCCTCTACGTGCCCTATCGCGGCCAGGGCGACGCGGTGGAGGGCTATTTCGTCTTCGCCCGCGACCTGACCGAGCTCAAGCGCAGCGAGGCGTTGAACGCCGCCATCACCGCCGCCGCGCTCGATGCCGTCATCGTCGCCGACGAGGCGGGCCGCATCGTCGCCTTCAACCCCGCCGCCGAGGCGAGCTTCGGCCTCGCCCAGGCGGAGGCGCTGGGCCGCCCCATCGCCGAGCTGGTGGCCGCCCCCGGCCTGCCGCCCCTGGCCACGGCCGACGGCGCCACCCTCGACCCCGCCGCCCCCGACCCCACCACCGGGGCGCCGCCGCAGGACGGCCGCATCGAGGTGACCGCGCGCCGGGCCGATGGCTCCACCTTCCCGGCCGAGCTCGCCGTGGCCGCGGTGCGGCTGGCCGACCGGCGCCTCTTCACCGCCTATCTCCGCGACCTCACCCCGGCCCGCGCCGCCGCCGCCGAGATCGAGCGCCAGCGCGAGGCGCTGCTGCAGGCCGAGAAGCTCGCCGCCTTCGGCGCCCTGCTGGCAGGCGTGGCGCATGAGCTGAACAACCCGCTCTCCATCGTGCTGACCGGCGCCCTCATGCTGCAGGAGGACCTCGCCGCCGCCGGCCAGCCGGACTTCGCCCGCCGCGCCGAGCGCATCCGCGCCGCCGGCGAGCGCTGCGCCCGCATCGTCCGCAGCTTCCTCGCCCTGGCGCGCCAGCAGGATGCCGTGCGCCGCCCGCTGGCCGTCGCGGCGCTGGTCGATGCCGCGCTCGACCTGCCGGCCGAGGCGCTGCGGGCCGAGGGCATCGTGCTCGAGCGCGTGGTGGAGCCCGACCTGCCGCCCGTGCTCGGCGACCCCGACCAGCTGCACCAGGTGCTGAGCAACCTGCTGGCCAATGCCCGCCAGGCCGTGGCGGCGCAGGACGGGCCGCGCCGCATCGGCATCGCCGCGCGCGCCGCGGGGGAGGCGGTGGAGATCGCGGTCAGCGACAGCGGCCCCGGCGTGCCGGCGGCGCTGCGCCGAAGGATCTTCGACCCCTTCTTCACCACCAAGCCCGTGGGCGAGGGAACCGGCCTCGGCCTCTCCGTCTCGCGCGGCATCGCGGAGGCGCATGGCGGGTCGCTGGCGCTGCGCGAGGAGGCCGGCGGCAGCGGCGCCACCTTCGTGCTGCGCCTGCCCGCGCGGGCCGCGGCCGCCGTGCCGGCCTCCATCGCGGCACCCGCCATCGCGCCGGGCGTTGTCGCCGCGCCGCTGCGCGGCGATGCGCTGGTGATCGACGACGAGGCGGAGATCGCCGCGGCGCTGGCCGGCATCCTCGGCGGGCTCGGCCTGCGCTGCCGGCGCACCACCTCGGGCCGGCGCGCGCGGCGGCTGCTGGCGGCGCAGGATTTCGACGTGATCCTCTGCGACCTGCGCATGCCCGACCTCGGCGGCGAGGCGCTGCTGGCCTGGCTGGAGCAGCACCGCCCGCATCTCTGCGCCCGCACCGGCTTCGTCACCGGCGCCGCCATGGGGACCGACGCGCTGCTGGCCCGCACCGCCCGCCCCGTGCTGGAGAAGCCCTTCATGCCGCAGGAGGTGCGCGACTTCGTCGCCCGCCTGCTGGCCGCTGGGCGCGGGGTTCGGCCCGGCGGCCTCGGCCCCGGCTTCGGCTGAGCGGGGCGGCGCCCGGGTCCGCCGGCGGGTGGCCTCAGCCCCCGTCCTGCTCCGCCAGCGCGAGCCGCGCCCGCGCCTCGGCGATGACGCGCAGCACCTCGGGCGTCAGGTCGAAGGCCGGCAGCTCCTCGGGCAGGGCCCAGGCCACCGCGGCCACGTCGTCGCCGGGCCGCGCCTCCCCGGCCAGGTGCCGGGCGCAATAGTCGACGATCGTGTAGTGGAAGCGCACGGCGCCGGTCGCCGGGTCATGGCTGATCGCATCGACCACGGCGGCAAGCTCGAGCCCGCCGACCTCGATCCCGGTCTCCTCGAGCAGTTCGCGCCGGGCGGCGGCCTCGGCCCGCTCGCCGACATGCTGCGCACCGCCGGGCAGGGACCAGAGGCCGAGCCGCGGCGGCTTGCCGCGCCGGACCAGCAGCACGCGGTCGCCGTCGAAGACGATGACGCCGATGCCCACCCAGGGCCGGTCCGGATATTCGCGGCTGGCGAGGCTCACCGCGCCGCCTCAGCGGGTCGCGCCAGCGGGGGGAAGATCGGCGGGGGGCGGGTCGGCGGCGGGCGCATCCGCCGCCGGCGCCTCGGCGGGCGGGGCGCCGGCGGGCTCGGCGCTGCGCAGATCCTCGGGCCGCGGCAGGAAGGCCTTCTCCTTCCAGGCGCCGACCTGGTAGGCCCAGCCATCCCAGCGGGCGGCAAGCCGCCGCGCCTCCTCCGTGCCGCCCTCGGCCCTGAGCCGGATCCAGAGGGTCTCGCCCTCGCGGTGCGGCGTGACCACCACGGCCAGGTCCTCGGTCAGCCCGAAGCGGCCCTCGCCCAGCGCCGCGCCGGGCGCCTCGGCGGCGGGGCGGACTTCAAGGAAGGTGAGGAACTCGAAGGCCCGCACGATCTCGTCGAGTATCAGCTCGTCCGGCGCGCCCGGCAGGTCGGCCGGCGCCACCAGGGCGAGCGGCGCCTCGGCATCCGCCTCCGGCCGGGCCAGCACCACCGGCTCCGCACCCTCGCGCCGCGCCTCCAGCCGGCGGATGCGCGCGGCGGGCAGGTTGGCGATGTCGCGGTCGAGCCAGAGGTCGGGATCGGCATCGACGGGCAGCCGTCCTTCGGCCAGCCAGGACTGGGTCTCGGCCGGGCGGCGGACATAGACGCTCTCGGGCACGTTGCCCTGGGTGCGCACGCGGCGCCGGCCGACGACCAGCTCGGCGATCGGCGCGCCGCCGGCGTCGAGCACGCGCAGCAGCAGCGCCGTGCTGCCGGGCTTTGCCGGATCCTCGAGGCCGAGGCGGTCGAGCTGCGCCGGGTCGGCGGTGCGCGGCTCGGTCAGGCGGAGCTCGGTCAGGCCGACCAGCAGCTCCCGCACCCGCTCGGGCCGGACCGGGTAGCCGGCCTTGTCCGGCAGCACCCAGCGCTCGCCCGCGCGCTGCACCACCAGGGCCTGGTCGGGCTTCTGCACCTCGATGCGCGCCGCGCCGGCGAGCCGCTGGGCGAGGCCGGGAAAGGCAAGGCCGGCGCCGGCCGGCGGCACGGGCTCGCCGGCCTGGTCGGGCGCCAGCAGGATGGCGCCGCCCACGGCCACCGCCGCGGCGCCGCCGAGCAGGACGAGGGTGCGGCGCTGCATCGCCTCAACCCCTCGCCGCGGCGCGTCGGCGGCTTCGCACCACCGCGAGGCCGAGCGCGAAGAGCGTCAGCAGCGCCGGCACCAGCGCGATGTTCACCGCGCGCAGCACGCCCTCGAGCGCCTCGATGTCGCGCCGGAGCTCGAGCTGCACGCCGCGCAGCTCGCGCCTGGTGCGCAGGATCTCGTCCCGCGCCGCGTCGATCTCGGCGCGCTGCTCGGGCGTGACGACGGCGCCCTGCGGCGCGCCGCCACCGCTGCCCCCCTGGCGCAGCTCGCGCAGGCGCTTCTCGGTGTCCTCCAGGCGGGATTGCAGCTGGCGCTCGGTCTGGCGGAACTGCGCGTCGGCGTTGCGGCGGATGTCCTCCACCAGCAGGAAGGGCCGGAGCGATTCGCCGCGCGAGCGCAGCGAGATCAGCGCGTCGGAGCCGGCCAGCGTGTCCGCGAGGTTCACCACGAAGGCGCCGTTGCCGCTGATCGGGGTCGCGATCTGCTGGCCGAAGAAATCCTGCACCCGGACCCAGAAGCGGTCCTCCAGCACGTCGCTGTCGTTGAGCACGACGAGGTTGGCCGGCCCCTCGGTGCGGGCGATGTGGGCGGGGAAGTCCTCGGGGCGGGTCTGGCCCTCGGCGGGCGGCGGCGGCCCCTCGGGGAAGGCGGAGGCGAGCGGGCCGCGGATGCGCGCGGCCAGCACCCGGCGCTGCCCGTCGGCGCGGAAATCGGCCAGGAGCCGCGTCGGGTTCGGGTCCTGCCGGACGCGCTCGGCCGGCACCACCATCGACTGGGGCGAGGAGGTGAGCAGGGGGATGAACTCGATCGCCGCATCGGGGCGCCTGCGCACCTCGCCGGCCGAGGCGAGCGTCACCTGCTCGAGCTGCGCGGTGGCGACCTCGGTGCGGCTCAGGCTCTCGCCCTGCAGGTTGAACCAGGCGACGTAGTCCACCGCCTGCACCCGGTCCTGCGGGTTGGCGCGCACGCGCCAGGCGCCGCGCAGGTCGAGCACCACCTCCTCGACCGGCGCCTCGATGCCCCAGGCGTTCAGCAGCCGGTCGAGCGAGGAGGCGGTGTCGCGCGGCGGCTGCCCGCCGGGGCCGGGCCGCGCCGCCTGGCTTTCCGAATGCGGGTCGACCATGACGATCAGCTTGCCGCCGCGCATGACGAACTGGTCGATGGCGTATTGCGTCGCCGGCGCGAGGTTCTGCGCATGCGCGACGACCAGCACCTGGATCGTCGGCTCGATCACCTGGGCGTCGAGCTGCACCTCGACGACGGAGGAGAACTGCCGGAGCTGGTTGAGCACCGCATAGGGCTGCCCCGCGCCGCCGGCGAGCCGCATCATCATCGCCCGCGGGTCGCCGTTGAGCGGCAGCGAGGACATCACGCCGATGACGGTGCGCTGCGGGTTCGAGAGCTCCCACACGAGGCGCGTCAGGTCGTATTCCAGGAAGCGCTCGCGCTCGGGCTGGAGGAAGGCGAGGACGCGCTCGTCGTCGACGAGGTTGGTGCCGACGATGCCGAAATAGACCTGCTCGCCGGACTGGTCGACCGGCACGCCCTGCAGGCCCCAGGCCAGCGCCCGGTCCTCGAGTTCGGAGAAGGGCTCGGGGTCGAGCAGCTCGAGCCGGATCTTCCCGCCGGCCAGCGCCACGTATTCGCGGAGCATGTCGCGCACGCGGTCGGCATAGGCGCCATAGACCGGCACCTCGGCGCCGAGGCGGCGCGAATAGACGAAGCGGATCGTGACGGGATCGGAGAGCCCGGCCAGCACCTGCCGCGTGCCCTCCGACAGCGTGTAGAGGCGCTGTTCCGTCAGGTCGAGCCGGGCCTGCGGCAGCAGCCGCCCGGCCAGCATGGTCACGCCGATGGCGAGCGCCGCGGCGGCGAGCACGCCGAGGGCGGAGGACCAGAGGCGGCGGCTGCCGGCGCGCGGCGGCGCCGAGGCGGGCGAGGCGTCCATGGCTCAGTCGGCCTTGCGGTGGTCGAGCACGACCGCGTTGAGGAACAGGAAGAAGCCGATGAAGCTGGCGAAGAAGACGAGGTCGCGCAGCGCGATCACGCCGCGGGTGAAGCCGTTGAAGCGATCGGAGACCGAGAGCGCGCGCGATGCCTCGGCGAGCGCCGGGATGCGGTCGGAGAGGAACTCCGTCACCAGCGGGCTGCCCGCGGCGGCGAACAGGAAGCAGACCGCGACGGCGAGGACGAAGGCGATCACCTGGTTCTTCGTCGCGGCCGAGAGCGCGGCGCCGATCGCCAGATAGGCGCCGGCGACGAGCAGGCAGCCGACATAGCCCGTGAGGATCACGCCATTGTCGGGCTCGCCCAGGATGTTCACCGTGATCCAGAGCGGGAAGGTCAGCGCGAGCGCGATGGCGCAGAAGGCCCAGGCGGCGAGGAACTTGCCCAGCACCGCCGCCCAGGCCGGCAGCGGCAGGGTCAGCAGCAGCTCGATGGTGCCGAGGCGCCGCTCCTCCGCCCAGAGCCGCATGGTCAGCGCGGGGACGAGGAACAGGAAGAGCCAGGGGATGAAGGAGAAGAAGGGCACGAGGTCGGCCTGGCCGCGGGCAAAGAAGTTGCCCAGCGTGAAGGTCAGCGCGCCCGAGAGGATCAGGAAGATGACGATGAACACATAGGCGACGGGGGTGGAGAAGTAGCCCGCCAGCTCGCGGCCCGCGACGGTGAGCGCGGCGCGCATCAGGCGGCCTCCGCCGGGGCGGGCGCCGGCTCCGGGGCCGCGCCGTCGCCGAGGGTGAGCGTGCGGAAGACCTGCTCCAGCGAGCGGCCCTCGCGCTCCAGCACGGAGGGCGGCGCATCGACGATGACGCGGCCGCGGGCGATGATGATGGCGCGGGTGCAGACCGCCGCCACCTCCTCGAGGATGTGGGTCGAGATGACGATCGCCTTGGTGGGCGCCATGCGGCGGATCAGCTCCCGCACCTCGTGCTTCTGGTTGGGGTCGAGGCCGTCGGTCGGCTCGTCCAGCACCAGCACCGGCGGATCGTGCAGCAGCGCCTGGGCCAGGCCGACCCGGCGCTTGAAGCCCTTGGACAGCGTCTCGATCGGCTGCAGGCATACGCCGCCGAGCTGGGTCAGCACCATGGCCTGCGCCACGCGGTCGTCCGCCTCCGTGCCGCGGAAGCCGCGGATGCGGGCGCAGAAGGCCAGGAAGCCGGTGACGGTCATCTCGGGATAGGTCGGCGCGCCCTCGGGCAGGAAGCCCAGGCTGCGCTTGGCGCGGACCGGCTGGTCGACGATGTCGGCGCCGCAGATCCGGGCCGTGCCCGCGGTCGGCGGCATGAAGCCGGCCAGCATGCGCATGGTGGTGGACTTGCCGGCGCCGTTCGGTCCGAGGAAGCCCAGCACCTCGCCGCGCTCCACGGTGAAGGAGACGTCGTCCACCGCCGTGAAGGCGCCGAAGCGCTTGGTCAGGCGCTCGATCTCGATCAGCGCATCGGCCAAGGCATGTCCCCCGTGACGTCCCGGCGGGCGAGGGCATTCCCCCTTCGGTCCCCGACGGCCGCCGCATTTACAAGCCCGGGGCGGGTTTGCAAGGGGCCCCGCCGCGCTCAACCCGCGCGCAGCGTCGCCATCGCTTCCGCCTTGCCGAAGAGGCGGAGCAGGCAGCGCACCGCCTGGCCGCGCGGGCCCTCGAGCCCGGGGTCCTTCTCCAGCAGCAGGGCGGTGTCCTTGTGCGCCATGGCGATCAGCCCCTCCTGCGCCTCGCCCTCGGGCAGGCCGAGGCGGAAGACCTCGGCGCCGGATTGCCGCGTGCCCAGCGCCTCGCCGCCGCCGCGGATGCGGAAATCGGCGTCGGCGATGGCGAAGCCGTCCTCGGTGTCGCGCAGGATCAGCAGCCGCTCGCGCGAGACCTGGCCGAGGTCGCCCTCGTCGTAGAGCAGCATGCAGTAGCTGGCCGCCGCGCCGCGCCCGACCCGGCCGCGCAGCTGGTGCAGCTGCGCGAGGCCGAACCGCTCGGCATGTTCCACCACCATCACGGTGGCCTCCGGCACGTCGACGCCCACCTCGATGACGGTGGTCGCCACCAGGATCCGCGTGCGGCCCTGCGCGAAGTCGCCGAGCGCCGCCTCCCGCGCCTCGGTCTCCATCCGCCCATGCGCCAGGCCGACGCGGCCGGGGAAGCGCTGGGCCAGCTCGGCGAAGCGGGTCTCCGCGGCGGCGATGTCGAGCACCTCGCTCTCGGCGACATGTGGGCAGACCCAGTAGACGCGGGCGCCGCGCTCCAGCGCCCGGGCAATGCCGGCGATCACCTGCTCCGCCTGGCGGATGCCGTGCAGGGTCGTGGTGATGGGCTGCCGCCCGGCGGGCTTCCCGGTCAGGCGGCTGACCGCCATCTCGCCCCATTGCGTCAGCAGCAGGGTGCGGGGGATCGGCGTCGCGGTCATGACCAGCATGTCCGCGCCATCGCCCTTATCGGCCAGCATCAGTCGCTGCGCCACGCCGAAGCGGTGCTGCTCGTCCACCACGGCCAGCGCGAGGTCGCGGAACACCACGCCCTCCTGGAACAGCGCATGGGTGCCGACGACGATGGGCAGCGCGCCGCTGGCCAGCCCCTCCAGCACGCGCCGGCGCGGCGCCCCCTTCACGCTGCCGGCCAGCAGGTCGACGCGGATGCCGGCGGGCAGGCAGAGCCGGGCCAGGGTGCGGAGATGCTGGCGGGCCAGGATCTCGGTCGGCGCCATCAGCGCCGCCTGGGCGCCGGCCTCCACCGCGCGCAGCATGGCCAGCACCGCGACCAGCGTCTTGCCCGAGCCCACATCGCCCTGCAGCAGGCGCAGCATGCGGTGCGGCGCGGCGAGGTCGGCATCGATCTCGGCCAGCGCATGCGCCTGGGACGGGGTGAGGGGATGGCCGAAGGCGGCGAGGGCCGCGTCGCGCAGCCGCCCGTCCCCCGCCAGCGCCCGGCCCGGCGCCTGCCGCACCCGCCGCCGCACCAGGCCGAGCGCCACCTGGCCGGCCAGCACCTCGTCATAGGCCAGGCGCCGGCGCGCCGCCGCCGGGGGCAGGTCCTCGGGCGGTGCCTGCACGGCGCGCAGCGCTGCGGCGAAGCCGGGCCAGCCCTCGCGCCGCAGCAGGGCGGGGTCGTGCCATTCGGGCAGCGTCTCGGGCAGGCGCGCGAGCGCCGCGGCCATCGCCTTCGCCACCTGCGGGAGCCGCAGGTCCTTCACCAGCGGCCAGACCGGCTCGACCAGCGGCAGCCCCTCCGGCCCGGTGGCGGAGAGGGGATTGATCATGGAGAAGCCGCCCGCCGCCTCCGGCCGCACCCGCCCGGCCAGCAGCCGTTCCGTGCCCGGCGGCAGCAGCTTCTGCAGCCACTCGAGGCGGCTGTTCATGTAGCGCAGCAGCAGCCGTTCCCCGCCGGCGCGGGTGCGGACCTCGACATAGCGGCGGCCCTGGCGGGAGAGCGCGCCGCGCAGCGCCTCCACCTCGGCGCGCAGGATCACCTCGGCATCCTCCGGCGCCTCGGCGGGGTGGGCCACCAGGCGGCGCCTGGCGTAGCGTTCCGGCAGGTGGAACAGCAGGTCGAGCACACGCGACCCGCCGCCGATGGCCTCGGCCAGGCGCTTGGCCAGCAGCGGCGTCACGCCCGGAAGCGCGGCGAAGGGGGCGAGCAGGGGCGCCAGCGCCGCATCCTCGGCACGCGGCGCCGCCGCCTGCTCCTCGGCGAGGCCGCCCGGCGCCGGCGGCAGGAGCAACGGCGCCGGCGCGCCTGGCCGCGTGGCCAGGGGGCGGTC
>CAYNYQ010000144.1:0-7423 GCA_964401305.1 uncultured Acetobacteraceae bacterium
GCCGCGCCCTGCCGGGTGAGGGATTCGAACCCCCGACCTTCGGTTTACAAAACCGCTGCACTACCGCTGTGCTAACCCGGCCCGGGCCGGCCGAGCGATACCCCGCCCGGCCCCGCGGCTCAACGGGAGACGCGCGCGCCGCCCGGGGTCAGGCGTGCCCGGCGACGGCGAAGCTCTCCTGCTGGGTGGCGCGCACCACGGCGGCGAAGAGGCGCAGCGCATCGGGTCCGCCGCGGTCGCTCAGCCCGCCATCCTCGATCTCGGCGGCAAGCAGTTCGGCATGTTCGGCCAGGGTCTCGGCGGCGCGGCGCAGGGCCTCGCGGCTCAGGGCAAGTTGCAGGTCGTCGGGCAGATCGTTCCACTCGGCGGGCGGCATGGCATTTCCATCTCGGTCGCCATCCTGGCCGTTCGCGCAATGCCGCCCCCCTCTGGGCGGCCCTGCCATCCTGCCAATGACCGATTGACGGAGCGTTGCCTTGCGCCGGCCTCGCGCAATTCAGCCCTCGGCGCCACCCGGCCTCAGGCGAAGCGCAGCCGCGCGACCCCGAGCGGGCCGAAATCCGCCTCCACCGTGCCGGGCCCGTCCAGCCAGATCGCCGGCGTCACGGAGCCGAGCCAGACCAGCTGCCCCGCCTTCAGCCCGCCGAAGACCCGTGCCGCGCCCGAGCCCGCCAGCCAGGCCAGCGCCTGGAAGGGATGCCCCAGCAGGTCGCGGCCATGGCCCAGGGCGCGCTCCTCGCCGCCGACGACGAAGCGGCCCTCCACCGCGGCCAGGTCCAGCCCCCGCCAGTTCGGCGCGGGCGGCGCCACCACGCCGGCGGCGTGGAAGACCTGGTCGGCGATCAGCGTCGGCGCGCCGAGGGCGCGGAAATCCTCGTAGCGGTTCTCCACCACCTCGATCGCGGCGAAGCACTCGCCGACCGCCGCCGCGGCCGCCTCCGGCGTGCAGGGCGCGGCCGGCAGGTCGCGGCCCAGCCGGACGCCGATCTCGCACTCGACGCCGGGGCGCAGGAAATCGGCGAAGCGCAGCGTCGCGTCCTGCGGGTGCAGGCTGGCGGCCGGCACGAAGCCCGCCGCGGGGCCGCTCAGCGCCAGGTACTCCTGCATCTGCCGCGTCGTCGCGCCGATCTTGAAGCCGAGCGGCGGCACCGCGCCCATCGCCTCGGCCAGCCGGTGCTGCAGGGCATAGCCCGCCGCCTCGTCCGCCGGCGCGGCGGCGCCGAGCCCGGGCAGCGGCCGCCGCTCGCGCCGCGCCGCCCGGATCATCGCAAGGGCATCGTTCGACATCCTGCTTCCCTCCCCCGCGCGGTCAGGCCCGCGCCAGCTCGTAGAGCGCGACCGCGGCGGCGGCCGAGACGTTCAGGCTCTCCATCGCCTGGCTGATCGGCAGCCTTGCCAGCTCGTCGCAATTCTCCCGCGTCAGGCGGCGCATGCCCTCGCCCTCGGCGCCCAGCACCAGCGCCACGCGCCGCCCGGCGAGCCCGGCCTGGGCCAGCGTCACCGGCGCCCCGGCCTCGAGGCCCACCACCCAGAACCCCTCCTGCTTCAAGGCGGCCAGCGCGCGGGCGAGGTTCACCACGCGCACCACCGGCACTGCCTCCAGCGCGCCGGAGGCGGCGCGGGCCAGGGCGCCGGTCTCGGGCGGGGCGTGGCGGTCCTGCATCACCACCGCCGCCGCCCCGAAGGCCGCGGCCGAGCGCAGGATGGCGCCCACGTTGCGCGGATCCGTCACCTGGTCGAGCACCAGCACGGGCCCGCCGCCGGCCTGCTCCAGCACGCGGTCGAGCGGCAGGTCGGGCAGCTTCTCGGCGAGCAGGGCGGCGCCCTGGTGGACGGTGTCGGGCGGCAGGAAGGTCGCGAAGCGGCCGCGGTCCGTCCGCTCGGGCGCGATGCGCCAGGGCGGCGGCACCCGCTCGGCGAGCGCGGCCTCGGCTTCCGCGGTCACCAGCAGGCGGCGGAGGCGCCGGGCGGGATTGGCCAGCGCGGCCGCGACGGCGTGCAGCCCGTGCAGCCAGAGGCCGCCGCCCTCCGCGCCGCCCCCCTCGCGCCCCCGGGGCGCCTCGGCGCGCGCGGCGGGGCGGTGGCGGCGGGGCGGGGCGGCATCGGCGCGGCGCATCGGTCCATCCTGGCCGTCATGGCGCGGCTGTCCAGCCTCGCCCGGCGGGGCGCCGCGTCTCAGCCGCCGCGGGCCTCGGCGAAGGCCACGGGGCGGCCCTGCGGCGTGCCCAGCACCGCGTCGTCGCGCATGGCGACGCGGCCGCGCACGACCGTCGCCACCGGCCAGCCGGTGCAGACCTGGCCGGCGAAGGGCGTCCAGCCGCAGGGCGAGACGATCCAGCTCTCCTCGATCATGCGCTGGCGCCTGAGGTCCACCAGGGTGAAGTCGGCGTCGTAGCCGGCCGCCAGCCGCCCCTTGCCGACCACGCCATAGACCCGCGCCGGGCCGGCGCACATCAGGTCCACCAGGCGCGTGATCGGGAGCCTGCCGCTGGTCACGTGGTCGAGCATCAGCGGCACGATGGTCTGCACGCCGGTCAGCCCCGCGGCGCAATCGGGCCAGGGGCGCTCCTTCGCGCTCCGGCTGTGCGGCGCGTGGTCGGAGCCGACGACGTCCACCGTGCCGTCGCGCACCGCGGCCCAGGCAGCCTCGAGGTGCCGCCGGTCGCGGATCGGCGGGTTCATCACGGCATAGCCGCCGAGCCGGTCATAGGCCTCGTCGGTCTGCGTCAGGTGGTTCAGCAGCACCTCCACCGTGGCGACGTCGCGGTAGTCCTTCAGGTAGTCCAGCTCCTCGGCGGTGGAGACGTGCAGGATATGCGCCGGCCGCCCCGTCCTGCGCGCCAGCGCCATCAGCCGCCGCGTGCCCAGAGCCGCGCATTCCACGTCGCGCCAGACCATGTGGTTGCGGTGCGGCATGCCGCTCGTGAATTGCGGCTTCCGCTCCTGCAGCCGGTACTCGTCCTCCGAGTGGTAGCAGATGCGCCGCCGGCCGCTGCGCATCACCGCCTCGAGGCTGGCGTCGTCCTCCACCAGCAGGTCGCCGGTGGAGCTGCCGGCGAAGACCTTCACCGCGCAGACATTGGGCTGCAGCTCCAGCGCGGCGAGCTCGGCGATGTTCTTCTTCGACGCGCCGACATAGAGGCCCACGTCGCACCAGGCGCGGCCCTCGAGGTAGCCGCGCTTCCAGTCCAGCCGCTCGCGGTCCGTGATGGAGGGCGTGGTGTTCGGCATGTCGAACACCGCGGCGAGGCCGCCGAGCACTGCGGCCTTCGTTCCCGTCTCAAGCGTCTCCACCGCCGGGTCGCCGGGGTCGCGCAGGTGGACGTGCGCGTCGATCAAGCCGGGCAGGACGTGCAGGCCGCGGCAATCGATGGTCTCGGCGGCCTCGGCGGTGCGCAGGTCGCCGAGGGCGGCGATGCGGCCCTCCCGCACGCCGACATCCGCGTGCTCGACGCCCCAGGGCAGCACGCAGGCGCCGCCGCGCAGGATCAGGTCGTAGCGGTCGGGCATCGGCGTCTCCTATGGGAAGGGCGGCGGTGCCTTCCTATACTCCCCCCCGCGATGCCCGACGACACGGCCCGGCTCTACGACCGCGACTGGTACGCCTGGACCCAGGACCAGGCGGCGCGGCTGCGCGCCTGGCCCGAGCACCTCCGCCCCAACGGCCTGGATGTGGAGCATCTGGCAGAGGAGGTGGAGGATATGGGTGGCTCGCAGCGCCGGGCGGTGGAATCCCATCTGCGCCTGATCGCGCTGCATCTGCTGAAGCTGGAGTTCCACCCGGCGCGCGAGAATCGCGGGCACTGGATCGGCGAAGTCGCCGCCTTCCGCGACACCCTGGCGACCGACTTCCGCGACAGTCCCTCGCTCCGGGCGCGCGCGCCCGACCTCTACGGCGATGCCTGGCGCAGGGCGCGGCGCGCCTTCCTCGAACAGCTGGCCGCGGAGCGGCCGAAGCATGCCCGCTCCCTGGCGGCCCCGCTGCCGCCCGACGCAGCGCCCCGCTACGCGCTGGAGGCCGAGCTTCTTGCCGAGGGCTGGTACCCCGCCCCCGCCGGCGACTGATACTCGGCTCATGAAGTGCTGACGCACTTCATCCTCAATCGCCGGCGACGGCTGCGCCGCCTTGGCTGCGCGCCACTTGGCGCGGCGCCCATTCGGGCGCTCGGCCGCCTGCGGCGGCCGCAGGTCAGACTTTGATGAGGCGGGTATGACCTACCCGCCCCCCAGCACCGCGAACACATCCCCCTCCGCCGGCCGCCCCTCCACGTGCCGGCGGTGCCACAGCGCGTAGAACAGCAGGTGCCAGGCGGCGAAGCCGCGGTGCTTCTCCCCGGCATGGCGGAACAGCGCGGCGACGCGGTCCGGCCTGGCGATCTCCGCCACCCCGGGCTGCGCCGCCACCAGCGGCCCCAGCCGCTCCCCCACGCCCTCGATCCAGGCGCCGATGGGCACGGTGAAGCCCTGCTTCGGCCGGTGCGGCTCGCTCGCCGGCAGGTGCTTCGCTAGCCATTGCCGCAGCAGCCACTTGCCGCTGCCGCCCTGCACCTTCAGCGCATCCGGCAGCCGGTAGCAGGCGGCCGCGATGCCGGGGTCGAGCAGCGGCGTGCGCCCCTCCACCCCATGCGCCATCAGGCAGCGGTCGAGCTTCACCAGCAGGTCGTTCGGCAGCCAGTCCGCGACATCCAGCGCCTGCGCCGCCATCAGCCGGGTGCGCCCCGGGCTCGCCGCCTGCGCCTCGGCCGCGGCGATGCCGTCGCGCCAGCCCTCCAGCACGCCCTCGCGCAGCACCTCGCCAAGCCGGTCGAAGCTGCCGCGGGCGCGCGGGGCCTTGCCGCCCAGCCACCAGGGCCGCATGGCGGCGCGGTAGCGGCCATAGCCGCCCAGCATCTCGTCCCCGCCCTCGCCCGAGAGCACCACCTTCACCCCGGCCTGGCGCGCCGCGCGGCCGAGGAACCAGGTCGGGATGATGGCGTAGTCCGCCGCCGGGTCGTCCATGGCGGCGACGATCTCCGGCAGGTGGCGCCAGACCATGGCCTCGGTCACCGCGACCGTCGCGTGCCTCGCGCCCGCCGCCGCGGCGACGCGCGCCGCCTGCTCGCGCTCGTCGGCGGCACCAGGGATGTCGAAGCCGGCGGTGAAGGCATGCACCGGGTTCTCGTTCAGCCGCGCCATCATCGCCAGCACCGCGGCGCTGTCGGTGCCGCCCGAGAGGAACATGCCATAGGGCACGTCGCTCTGCTGGTGCAGCGCCACGCTCTCCTCGAGCGCGGCGTCGAGGCGCGCCAGCGCCGCCTCGGCCCCGATCGCCTCCGGCGGGCCCTCGGGCAAGGAGGCGAGGCGGCGGCGCTCGGTCACCGCGCCGTCGGCGATGGCGATGGTCTCGCCGGGCAGCACGCGGGTGATGCCCTCGAAGATGGTCTCGGCGCCGGTGGTGAATTGCAGCTGCAGCAGCTCCGCCCGCGCCTCGGGGCGCACCCGCGGCACCACCAGGCCGGCGGCGACCAGCGCCTGCGGCTCGGACGCGAAGGCGACGCCGCCGCCAAGGCGCGCCGGCACCTCCGCCATGTAGAGCGGCTTGATGCCGAAGCGGTCGCGCGCCAACACCACCTGCCGCGTGCCGCGATCATGCAGCGCGATGGCGTACATGCCGCGCAACGCCTCGGCGAAGCCGATGCCGTCGCGGCGGAACAGGTGCAACGGCGGCTCGCAGTCGCTGCCGGTGGCGCAGGCGAGGCGATGCGCCTCGCGCAGGCCGCGGTAGTTGTAGATCTCGCCATTGGCGACCAGCGCCGCCGCCCCGGCGAACAGCGGCTGGTCGCCGCCGGCGAGGTCGATGATCGCCAGCCGCGTATGGGCCAGCGCCACGTTGCCCGCCACATGGTGCCCGCCGCCATCGGGCCCGCGATGCGCCAGGGCGCGGGCCAGCGCGTCCAGCACCGCCACCGGCGGCGTCTCGCCCTTGCGCAGCGCCAGGCCGGCGATGCCGCACATCAGCCCATGCCCCCGAAGCGGCCGCGCATCAGGCCGGCACCAGCGCGGGCTGCGGGGACGACGCCGGCGCGACGGCGCGCAGGAATTCCCGCCAGCGCGCCAGCACCGGCGCCTCGGCATGGGCGCGGGCGAATTCGGCGCGGCCGGCGGCGCCGAGCATGGCGGCGCGCGCGGGGTCGGCCAGCAGCCCGGCGATGGCGGCGGCCAGCGGCTCGGGTGCCTCCCGCGGCACCAGCAGCCCGGTCTCGCCGTCGCGGATCAGCGCGCCGGGCCCCTGCGCGGCGGCGGCGACGACGGGGCGCGCCGCGCTCCAGGCCTCCAGCACCACATTGCCCAGCGGCTCGTGCCGCGAGGGGCAGACGAAGAGATCGCAGGCCGCCAGCAGCGCGCCCGCATCCTCGCGCCAGCCGAGGAAGGCGACGCGGTCGGCGACGCCGAGCCCGGCAGCCAGGCGCTGCAGCGCCGCGCGCTCCGGCCCCTCGCCGGCGAGCGAGAGATGCGCGCCGGGCAGCAGCGCCAGCGCGCGCAGCAGCACGTCGAAGCCCTTGTTCGGATGCAGCCGGCCGAGCGCCAGCAGGCGCGGCGCGCCGGGCGGCGCCGGCAGGGCGGCCGGGGCGGCGCCGGCGAGATCGGCGGCGAAATTCGGCAGGTGGTGCGCGCGCTCCGCCGGCCAGCCCTGCCGCACCAGCCAGTCGCGCAGGTCGGGCGTATTGCCGGCGAGGTGGTCACAATGGCGGTAGTGCCGCAGGTCGTAGTAGCCGCCGAGCCGCCCGACGAGCGTCCAGCGCACGCCGGGGCGGCGCCTGGCCCGGCCGGCATAGGCGCTGGCGCGGTTCATCCAGGACATCACCACCTCGGGGCGGAAGCGGTCCAGCGCCGCGGCCAGGCGCGGCCCGGTCAGCAGGTCGAGGTGCTGGCCGAAGCCGAGCTCGACCGGCGCGATGCCGGCGGCGAGCAGCCGCGCGCGGCGGCCCGTGTCGCGGCGGGTGACGGCCAGCACCTCCTCGCCGGCGCGGGCGAGGGCGGGGACCAGGCGCTCGAAGAAGGCCTCGGCGCCGCCGAGCGCGGCGCTGCCCATGACCTGCGCGATCCTCACCGGGCGCTGCCCATGACCTGCCCGTCCCTCACCCGGCGCCGCTCCGCATGGCGGGGGAGGTGGCGGCGCGGCGCGACGGCTGCAAGCGCTCGGCGCGGCAGGCTGGCGCGATGCGGTGCGGGCTCGGGACGCGGCGCCCCGGCGCGGCGCGGGCTCAGGGCATGGGGCCCCGGCGCGCGGCGGCGCGGGCTCAGGGCGCGGGGCCCGCGGGCGGCGGGCGGTGGCGCTCGGGCTCGAGCCGCGCCTTGAGATAGGCCAGCAGCGGGAAGGCGGCGGTACAGAGCGCCAGCAGCACGCCCCAGCCGCCCTCGCGGTAGCCCTTGCGGGTGACGT
>CAYNYQ010000144.1:7523-11670 GCA_964401305.1 uncultured Acetobacteraceae bacterium
CAGAGCGCCAGCAGCACGCCCCAGCCGCCCTCGCGGTAGCCCTTGCGGGTGACGTAGCTCTTGAAGCCACGCGTGACGAAGCGCCGCAGGTTGGCGGCGAGCGAGCCGATCTCGCCGCCCGCCAGCAGGTCGGCCGCCTTGGCCGAGGAATAGCGGTCGAGCCGGCGCAGCATGTCGGAGATGTCGCGGTCGACATAATGGGCCAGCGCGCCGCGCGAGAGCCGCGGCCCCTGCTCGCCGGTCCAGTCGAGGCCGGGATGCACGCGCTGCTCCCGCCAGCGCTTGGCGCCGCGGCGGAAGAGGCGCGGCACGGCGGAGGTGCCGAAGCTGCCGGCCCAGCCATGCCGCACCAGGCGCTGCCCGATGTAGTTGTCCACCGGCACCAGGTGCCAGGCGTGGCGGGAGGTGGCGATCACCTCGCGGATCTCCTCGGCCAGCGCGGCTTCGACGATCTCGTCCGCGTCCACCTCCAGGATCCAGTCGCCGGTGCAGGCGGCGATCCCGGCATTGCGGCGCGGGCCTTCCAGCGCCCAGGCGCCCTCCAGCACGCGGGCGCCATGCGCCCGGGCGATGGCAGCGCTGGCATCGGTGGTGCGGTCGAGGACGACGAGGATCTCGTCGGCGAAGCCGAGGGCGCCGAGACAGGCGGGCAGCCGCTCGGCCTCGTTGCGGGCGACCACCAGGGCGGAGAGACGGGGGGAGGCGGCGACGGCCTCGGCGGGGCGCGCGCCGGGCAGGGCGTTCATGCCGCGCCGCCCGCATCGGGCGCCATGATGGGACCGCGCCTCATGCCGGCACCGGCGCGGCGAGCAGCCGCTCGGCGGCGTCCAGCACCGGCGCCACCGCCAGCCCGGCCATGGAGTCGAGCGCCGGCGAGCCGGGCGCGGCGACGAAGCCCGCCCGCCGCCCGGCCGGCGCGTATTCCTCGACGCGCGAGGGGCCGAACAGCCCGAGGGTCGGCGTGCCGGTCGCCGCGGCCAGGTGCATCAGCCCGGAATCATTGCCGACGAAGAGCGCGGCGCGGGCCAGCACCGCCGCGGCCTCGGGCAGCGAGACACGGCCCACCAGGTCCACCGCCCGCTCCCCCAGCGCTGCCAGCACGGGCGCGGCCATCGCCGCCTCCGGCGCGCCCGGCCCGCCGAGGATGGCGGCGCGGGCGCCGGGCAGCGGCCCCTCCGGCGCCGTCAGGGCGCGGAACAGGGCGATGAAGCGATCGGCGGGCCAGACCTTGCGATCCCAGTTGGCGGTGGGGCCGAGCGCGATCCAGGGCCCCGGACCCGGCAGCAGCCGCGCCGCCTGCTCGGCATCCGCCGCCGCGATCCAGGCGACCGGCAGTGGCGGCGGGTCGAGCCCCAGCAGCGCGCCCAGCTGCTGCACCCGGTGCCCGGGCTGGCGGCCGCCGCGCGCCACCACCCGCCGCCCGGCGCGCACCGTCCAGGCGAAGGCCGAGGCGCGCAGGTCCACCACCAGGTCCCAGCGCTGCCCCGCCACCTGGCGCCACAGCGTCAGCCAGTGCAGGCGCAGGCGCCGCTTCTCCAGCACCACGGTCCAGGCGCGGTTCGGCATGCGGGCGAAGACGCCTTCCGCCGCGGGGCCGCAGGCCACCACGACCTTCGCCTGCGGATGGGTGCGGATCAGGTGGTCGAGCAGCCCGGTGGACAGCACGGCATCGCCGATCCGGGTCGCGGTGATGAAGAGGATGCGCACCCCTCGCCCATAGCACGCGGCCCGTCGCTTTCCAGCCGGCGCGGGGCGCGGGCGGCTTGCAGCGCGGCCCCGCCCGCGCCACCTGCCCCGCATGCCGATCGCCATGCTGCCGGACCGGTCCGTGATCGAAGTGGCGGGGGAGGACCGCGTCGCCTTCCTGCAGGGCCTCGTCTCCAACGACGTCGCGCTGGCGGCGCCGGGCCAGGCGGTCTGGGCCGCCCTGCTGACGCCGCAGGGCAAGTGGCTGGCCGACTTCTTCGTGTTCGCCGAGGACGGGCGCCTGCTGCTCGACTGCGCGCGCGACCAGGCGGCGATGCTGCTGGCGCGGCTCGGCCGGTTCCGCCTGCGCTCCCGCGTGGCACTGCGCGATGCCGGCGCGGAGTTCGCCGTGCACGCCGGCTGGGGCGGCGACGCGCTGCCCGCCGGCATGCCCGCCGCCCCCGACCCGCGCCTGGCCGAGGCCGGCTGGCGCGCCCTCGCCCCCGCACCCCTGCCAGGGATAGACGCCACGGCCGAGGACTGGGACCGCCACCGCCTTGCCCTGGGCCTGCCGGACGGCGCCCGCGACCTTGAGGCCGAGCAGTCCGTGCTGCTGGAGGCCGGGTTCGACGAGCTGAACGGCGTCTCCTGGACCAAGGGCTGCTACATGGGCCAGGAGCTGACCGCGCGGACCAAGTATCGCGGCCTGCTGAAGCGGCGGCTGGTGCCGGTTGCCGTCGAGGGCCCGCTGCCGCCGCACGGTGCGCCGGTGCTGGACGAGGCGGGGGCGGAGGTGGGGCGGGTGCGCTCCGGCCGCGAGGGGCGGGCGATCGCGCTGCTGCGCCTCGATGCGCTGGCGCGCGGTGCCACGCTCAGCGCCGGCGCGGCGCGGCTGCGGCCCGACCTGCCGGGCTGGCTCGCCCTGCCGGCGCGGCAGACGGGCTGACCCCTACCCCCGCGCCGCCGCCGGCCGCCGCACCACCAGCGCGATGGCGCCCAGCACGCAGGCCAGCGCGGCGATGTCGAAGGCGCCGATCGGCCGCTGCACCAGCACCGCGCTGCTGGCCACGCCGAGGCAGGGCACCACCAGCAGGGAGAGGCTGGCAACGCTCGCCTTCAGCCGCCCCACCAGCGGGAACCAGGCGGCATAGGCCAGCGCATTGGCGAAGACGACCATGTAGAACAGGCCGAACAGCCCGCGCCCCGCCTCGGGGTTCAGGTAGGTGTGCTCGTGCAGCAGCAGCCAGACCAGCAGCGCCGGCGGCGTGCCCAGCAGCAGCTGCCAGGTGGTCACCAGCAGCACCGGGCTCCGGAAGCGCAGCTTCTTGCTCAGCACCGTCCCCGCGCCGAAGGTGGCACCCGCCAGCAGCCCCAGCGCGACGCCGAGGCCGCTCGGCCCCCCTTCGGGCCCGGCCGTGCCCGCCAGCACCAGCAGCACCGCCACCAGCCCGAGGCCGAGCGCGGCCAGGGTGCGGCGGTCCAGCCGCTCCCCCAGCACCGGCACCGCCAGCACCGAGGCCCAGAGCGGCATGGTGTAGTTCAGGATGGCCGCCTGCCCCGGCCCGACCAGCATCACCCCCGCGATCAGCGCATAGGGGAAGACGACCATCACCAGCAGGCTGAGCGCGAGCACGCCGCCCCATTCCTCCCGCCACGGCACCAGGCGCCGCCCCGGCCCGCCGCCGAGCGCGAGCAGGCCCAGCAGCAGCGCCCCGGCGCCGGCATTGGCCAGCAGGCGGGCAGTGATCAGGTCCACCGCCTCGAGCGTCCAGGCCATGAAGGGGTAGCTGAGGCCCCAGCAGAGCCAGACGGTGGCGAGCAGCGCCCAGGTCACGGGCGGCGGGGTGGGCGCGTGGGGTGCATCTCGGCGCCGGCAGGGAGGAGGGCCGGCGCGGGCGCGCCGCGCGGCCGCGGGGCCCCGGGTGTAGGCGGGGCGCCGGGCGCGGTCCACCGGCCGGGGCGCGCCGGGGGGCCTTCAGGCCCGGCGGCGGGGCGGATAGGCTGCGCGGCATGAGCCCCCCTCCGCCCGCGCAGGACCACGGCCCCGGCGTGCGGGTGCCGCCGCCGGTGATGGTGGGCGGCGCCATCGCGCTGGCCTGGGCGCTGGGGCGCGTGGTGCCGGTACCGGTGGCGCCGCCGCTGGCGCCGCTGGGCAACGCGGTGCTGGCGGTGGCGCTGGGGGTAATCCTCTGGGCGGTGCTGGCCATGGTGCGGGCCGGGACGGACCCGCGGCCCGACAAGCCCGACTCGGCGCTGCTGGAGACGGGGCCGTTCCGCTGGAGCCGCAACCCGATCTACCTCGGCTTCCTGCTGTGCGCGGCGGGCTTCGCGCTGCGCTGGGGGGAGCTGTGGGGGTGGCTGGCGGTGGGGGCGAGCTACCTGGTGCTGGCGCGGCTGGTGATCGCGCGGGAGGAGGCGTACCTCGCGGCGCGGTTCGGGGCGGCGTACGAGGGGTATCGGG
>CAYNYQ010000145.1:0-11536 GCA_964401305.1 uncultured Acetobacteraceae bacterium
CGACGCCCTTCAGCTCCTGCTGGATGAACTCGTTCATCTGCAGCGGCTGCATCTGCCCCGAGCCGCTGGCGCTGATCTGCACCTTGAGGTTCAGCGGGCGGTTCGGGCCGTAGCCCGCCTCGGCCAGCAGGCGCCGCGCCTCGGCCTTGTCGGTGCGGATCTGGAAGCTCGGGTTGCCCCACCAGGGATGGCCGGGCTGCACGGTGCCGACCGCCGGCACCATGAAGCCGCCGAGCAGCTGCTTCATGCCCTCGCGGTCCACCGCCAGGTTCAGCGCGCGGCGCACGCGCACGTCCTTCAGCGGGCTGTCGCCGGCGAAGCAGGGCTGCCAGGGCCAGAAATGCGGCTGCACGTTCTGGGTGATCGCCATGCCCCGCGCGCGGAGCTGCGGCACCGCATCCGGCGCCGGCGCCTCGATCCAGTCCACCTGGCCCGAGAGCAGCGCGGCGGTGCGCGCATTCGCCTCCGGGATCGGCAGCAGGATCAGCCGCTCGGCCTTGGCCTTCTCGCCCCAGTAGGCGTCGTTGCGCGCATACTCGGCGCGCTCGCGCGGCACGAAGCGCGTCAGGCGGAAGGGGCCGGTGCCCGAGGGGTTGGCCGCGAAGGCGTTCCAGGCCGCCTCGGCGTTCGGTGCGGCGGCGCGCAGCTTCTCCCAATGGGTGGGGGAGGCCATGAAGAGGTTGGTCAGGTTGAAGGGCAGGAAGCTGTCGGGCTCGGCGGTGATCAGCGCGACGGTGTAGTCGTCGATCTTCTCGGCCCGGCGCAGCGCCGGCATGCGGCTGGCGGTCAGGCCCACCTGGCGCGGGTCGTAGTGCGGCGCCTCGCGGTCCAGCACCTTGCGCACGTTCCAGACCACGGCGTCGGCGTTGAAGTCGGACCCGTCGTGGAACTTCACGCCGCGGCGCAGGGTGAAGACCCAGCGCGTCTTGTCGGCGTCGTCCACCTTCCACTCGAGCGCAAGGCCCGGGATCAGCGGCGTCGGCCGGTCGGCGCGCGAGAGGTCCCAGGCGATCAACGGGTCGTACAGCGGGATGCCGGTGAAGCGGTTGCCCTCGAAGCCCTGGTCCGGCTGGCCATGGGTAAGGGGGATGTCGGCGGCGGTCATGCCGATGCGGATGGTGCCCTGCGCGGCGGCGGGGGTGGTGGCGAGGCCCGGCAAGGCGGCGGCACAAGCGGCGAGAAGCAGTCGCCTGAGAAGCATGGCGTTCGGTCCCTGAGAGGAAGCGCGCGGCGTTGGCCCCGCGGCGCGGCCCTGCGCGACGCAAGAGCCGTGCCACGCTAGAGCGGAACGCCGGAAGGCGTAAGCGCCGGCAGCCGCCACCGCGCATGACGGGCGCGGCGCCGCGGTGGCCGCGCCCCGCGCGATCGTCCGACAGGCGCTGTGGATCGGCGGCCGGCAGGCTCCCGCCGCCCGCCCCGCCCCGCCGCCGACTGCCCAGCGAGCGGGCAGGCCCCGCGCCGCCGGACGCATCGGTGCGCAGCCGGCCGCCCCGCGGCGGCGGCCTGCCCCGCCCGGGCGCAGGCCGCCCGCCTCCGCCGCCCCGCTTAGGGGAGCCTTAAGCGCGGTCCGGCACTCTGCCGGGGAGGAGCGACGGATGGCGGGCAAGGGCGGCAAGGGGCGCGAAGGTGGCGGGACGATCGTCATCAAGCGCATCGAGGAAGGCGGGCACGGCCACCATGGCGGCGCCTGGAAGGTCGCCTATGCCGACTTCGTCACCGCCATGATGGCCTTCTTCCTGCTGATGTGGCTGCTCAACGCGACCTCCGAGGAGCAGCGGCGCGGCATCGCCGACTTCTTCTCGCCGGTGAACGCCTTCGGGCAGAGCAGCTCGGGCTCGGGCCAGCCCTTCGCGGGGCGCACGGCGAACTCGGCGGGCACGCTGGCCTCCGATGCCGGCTCGATGGCGGTGCAGCGCAACACCGTGCCCGCGCAGATCGAGATCGAGGAGGAGGACGAGGAGGCCGACAGCCCGAACCCCCGCGTCGGGCGGGGCGAAGGGCCGGTCGCCGGTCCCGGCCAGCCCGCCGCCCGCGCCCCGCGGACCTGGAACACGGATGCCGAGGGGCCTGGCGGGGAGAGCATCGAGGGCGTGGAGCAGGCCCCCGCCGGCGCCGCCCGCCGGCGCGCTGCGCCGCCGCCGCAGCAGCAGGCGCTGACCGCCGCCGAGGCCGTATCCCAGCTCGCCGGGGCCGATGCCACGGCGCTGCGCGACGAGGCGCTCAGGGCCGAGCTCGCGCGGCGCGAGCATGCCGCGCTCGCCCAGGCCGCCGAGGACCTGCGTGCGGCGGTGCGCGACGACCCGGCCCTGGCCGAGCTCGCGCGGCAGCTCGTCGTCGAGATCGTGCCGGAGGGGCTGCGCATCCAGCTGCTGGACGCCGAGCGCACGCCGATGTTCGCCGCCGGCAGCGCCGCGCCCAACGAGCGGGCGCGGGCCCTGCTGCAGAAGGTGGCGCAGATGGCCGCGCGGCTGCCCAACGACCTCGCCATCGCCGGGCATACCGATGCCTCGCCCTTCCGCGGCGGCGGCGACCGCGGCAACTGGGAGCTTTCGGCCGAGCGCGCGAACACGGCACGCCGCCTGCTGCTCGAGGCCGGCGTGCCGGAGGGGCGCATCCGCAGCGTCGCCGGCCACGCCGCGCGGCAGCCGCTGCTCGGCGACCAGCCGCTCGCCGCGGCGAACCGGCGCGTGGCCGTCACGCTGCTGCGCACCCTGCCCGAGCCGGCCGCCGCGCCGACCCCGCCCGCCCGCGCCGCCGCGCCCCAGCCTGGTCCCGCGCTCGCCGCCACCGCCCGCCCGGAGGCGCCGCCCCGATGAACGTGATCCTCGGCCTGGTCGTGCTCTTCGTCTGCGTCTTCGGCGGCTACACCATCGCCGGCGGCAAGTTCGGCATCATCATGAAGGCCCTGCCCTTCGAGATGCTGATGATCGGCGGCGCGGCGATCGGCGCCTTCCTGATGTCGAACAGCATGGCCGGCGTGAAGCACACGCTCGGCGGCTTCGGCAAGGTGATGAAGGGCGCCCGCTTCAAGAAGCCCGACTACGTCGAGATGCTGTCGCTGCTCTACTACTTCGTGCGCCTGGCGCAGACCAAGGGCGCGATGGCGCTGGAGCCGCACATCGAGAAGCCCGAGGAGAGCGCCGCCTTCGGCAAGTTCCCGAAGATCCAGCACGACCACCACGCGGTCGCGCTGATTTGCGACTACCTGCGCATGATCGGCATGAACGCCGACGACCCGCACCAGATCGAGGACGTCATGGCGCGGGAGCTGAAGAAGATGAAGGAGGAGGAGCTGCACCCCTCCCATGCGCTGCAGTCCATGGCCGACGGCCTGCCGGCGCTCGGCATCGTCGCCGCGGTGCTCGGCGTCATCAAGACCATGGGCTCGATCGACCAGCCGCCGGCGGTGCTGGGCGGGCTGATCGGCGGCGCCCTCGTCGGCACCTTCCTGGGCGTGCTGCTCGCCTACGGCATGGTAGGCCCGATGGCGACGCGGCTGAAGGGCGTGGTCGAGGAGGAATGCCAGTACTACGAGGTGGTGCGCGCCGTGCTGGTCGCGCACCTGCACGGCAACGCGCCGCAGATCTCGGTCGAGACCGGCCGCAAGATGGCGCCGACCGACGCCATGCCCACCTTCCAGGAGCTCGAGCAGGCGTTGCAGGAGCTGCAGATCGCCTGATCCGGCCGCGCTTGACGCCCCGTCGCGCCGCCGCCACGCAGGGCCGATGACGGAAAACTTCGGCGATCCCGTGCCCGAGCCGCCGCCGCATGCCGGCGCGCCCTTCCACGACCATCTCGGCATCCGCCTCGCCGAGTGGCGCGAGGGCTATGCGCGCCTGGTCTGCGACCCGGTCGAGCACCACGCCAACCGCTCCGGCATCGTGCATGGCGGGGTGCTGCTGGCGCTGCTCGACCAGGCGGCGGCCTTCGCCGGCCTCTGGTCCGGGCTGCCGGGGCGGGTGCGGCGGGCGGTGACGCTCGACCTTGATTGCCGCTTCACCGGCCAGGCGGCGCTCGGGCGGCGGCTCAGCGCCGAGGGGCGCGTGGTCACCGCCGGGCGCAACGTCTTCTTCGCCCGCACCGAGATCCGCGACGAGGCCGGCACCCTGATCGCCTATGGCGGCTCCACCCATCGCTACCGCGAGGGAAGCGGCGAGCCGGACGCGGCCGTGGCCGGGGCGTTCCCCGCACCCGGCGCGGCGGTGTAGCCTGCCCGGACCAGCACCGGAGAACGGCCCGTGACCCAGCCGGCGGACCTCCTCGACAGCGGCCATCCGCTGAACCGCCCGCTCGCGGGCGGCCTCGTCTGGGCCGGGCCGGACCTGCCGGGCGCGGCGGGGCTGCTGCCCATCCCCCCCGCCGCGGCGGAGGAGCTCGAGGCCGCGGCCGCGCTGCTTGCCGACAACCCGCTGCCGATCCTCGCCCTCGACCCTTGCGACTTTGCCCTCGAGGCCTGCCGCGCGCTGATGGCCGAGGCGCGCCGCCTGCTCGAGTCCGGACCGGGCTTCGCCGTGCTCGACCGCCTGCCGGTCGAGCGCGTCGGCCGCGAGGTGGCGACGAAGCTCTACTGGCTGCTGGCCCGGCTGCTGGCCCGCCCGGTGGCGCAGAAATGGGACGGCACCATGGTCTACGACGTGCGCGACATGGGCCGCCCGCCCGGCAACGGCGTGCGCCCCGACATCACCAATGCCGAGCAGAATTTCCACGTCGACAACAGCTACAACCTCTGCCCGCCGGACGTGGTCGGCCTGCTCTGCCTGGCCGTGGCGCGGGAGGGCGGGATCAGCGGCCTCGTGTCCTTCGGCGCCGCGCACAACGCCATGGCCGCGCGGCATGCGGACCTGCTGCCCCGTCTCTGGCGCCCCTTCGTCTTCGACCGCCAGCGCGAGCACGCGCCGGGCGACGTGATGACGCACCGCGCGCCGGTCTTCGAATGGCGCAACGGGCGCCTGCTGGGGCGCATCTCGCGCTTCCAGATCGTCAACGGCCATGCGCTGGCCGGCGAGCCGCTGGACGCCGAGGGCCAGGCGGCGCTCGACGCCTTCAACGCCATCCTCGAGGACCCGGCGCTGCGCTTCGACTTCCGCTTCCAGCCCGGGCAGATCCAGCTCGTGAACAACCGGGCCCTCGGCCACAAGCGCACCGGCTTCACCGACTGGCCCGAGCCCGAGCGCAAGCGGCACCTGGTGCGGCTCTGGCTGCGCGACGGCGGCCGGCCCTTCTACAACGGCTGAGCCCCGGGCGGGGGCAGGCGGTCAGGCGCTGCGTGCGGCCAGTAGCGCCGTCGCCGCGTCCGGGCCGGCAAGGATCTCGACCACCCGGGCCAGGTCGACGGGCGTGAGCGCCTCGGCGGAGGGCGCATCGGCGGTGCGCAGCCTTCCGATCGCGTCGGCGAGGCCACGCAGCGTGCGGTCATAGGCGGCCGGGTCGCCGACCCCGCGGCCCACCTGCGCGACGGCGCGCAGCGCGCGTGCATCGGCCTCCACCCGGGCGAGGGAGGCCTCGTCCACGCTCGCCGCGCCGGCGAGCGTCGCCAGGACCTGCACGACCTGGCTCGTGCCGGCCTCGGCCACCCGGCGGCGGCATTCGGTCTCGGCCGCATGCTGCAGGGCGGTGAGGCGGCGCTGCCGCTCCGGGTCCAGCAACCCGCTGCGGGCGAGGTCGGCCGCGGCGAAGAAGAAGCGGCCGGCGGCCATGGCGGCATCGCCGAGCGGCGCGGCGGCCGGGTCCGGCAGGCCCGCGATCGCGACCTCGGCCATGCGGCTGGCGGCGGCCCGGCCGGCAGCGCCGAAGTCGGCGGCGACCATCAGCACCGCGCCCGGCGCCGCGGCGCGGTGCAGCAGCACGGCGACGGCGGCGGCGAGCGGCAGGGGCCCCGCCTCGGCCGGCCCGGCCAGCGCCTGCCGCACCTTGTGCGCCGGCGGCCCCTCCGCCGCGCTTCGCTGCGCGGCGTGGATCAGCGGCCCGGCATGCAGCAGGGGCTCGATGAGGGCGCGGATCGGCGCGTAGTCCTCGGCCACGAGGCCGGCCTCGGCCCAGCCCGGCGGGGCCTTCGCCGGCAGGGCGGCGGCGGCGGCGGGCCAGAGCCGCGCGCCGAGCTCGACGATGAGCGCCGCATCGCCGGTCGTTCGGCCCGCCAGGGCGGCCTCGATCTCGGCGCCGAGCGGGCCGAGGGCGGCGGCGACCGCCGCGCTGATGGGGGAGATGGCGCTGCGCGGCACCTGGTGGCCGCCGCGGCGCCACGCCGCGGGGGGCAGGATGGCGCCGTCCAGCGGCAGGAAGAGCAACCGCGCGAAGCGCAGCGGCCGGCTGGGGCGCAGGGCGCCGAGGCGCGGCCGCACCGGGTCCAGCACGCGGTCGGTCTCGCCGCGCTCGGGCAGCGAGTCGAGCAGCTGGACGACGCGCAGCAGGGCGGCATCCTCCGCCCCCGCCGCCGCGCCGGCGAGCAGCCGCAGGTCGCGCAGCCTGGCCGGCGCGGGGGCGGTCATGCCTTTTCCTCCCGGTCCGCGCCTGCGGTCCGCGCCGGGCCGCGCAGGGGTGCGCGCCGGCTTGGTCCGGCGCGGGTCGCCGGAGGGCTTATCCGCGGCCCGGTGGCGCTCATGCGCAGGCCTCCCGCAGGGCTTCGCCGCGCGCGGGCGTCTCGAGCAGCCGGCCGCTCAGCCAGTCCTGGTTGGCCCGCACCATCCGGCGCCAGGTCCGCAGGCCGGATCGGTGCCGCTCCATGTCGCCCTCCGCATCGAAGCCGAGCCAGTCCCGCACCTCCGCGGGAATGACCGGCACGAGCAGGGCGAGATCGGCCAGCGCCTCCTCCCGCGCCCCGGGATCGCTGCCGTGCCAGAGGCCGGCCAGCATGTCCCAGCCGTCCAGCACCCATTCCGGCCGCGTCGCCAGCGCCGCCATGCGCTCGGTGTCGTTGTGCCAGTGCAGCATCAGCGCCCAGAGGTCGTCGAGCGGCGCGCGCAGGTCGACGAGGCTGCGCTCGGCGCAGCGCACGGTCAGCTCCGTCGCCGCCACCACGAGCTGGGCGGCGCGCCCTTCCTCGGGCGGGCGCAGCTCGGCCCAGTCGGTGATCTCCCGCGTCATCCGCCGCAGCGCCTTGAGCAGCCGCGGCAGCGGCGCCGGCGCCTCGGCCGATTCGCCGCAGGCGCCGAACACCTGCGCCAGCTCCTCGATGATCGCCAGCGCCCGGTGCGGCGGCAGCTCTGCCGAGCGGTGCCGGAGCACGGCGCGGATCCGCAGCTGGATGTTCGCGGGGCGGTCGCGCTCGGGCGGCGGCAGGCCGGTGTTCGGCGGCTCCTCCTGCCGCAGCAGCCGCAGCAGCAGCGCGTATTGCGACCGCGCCGCGTCCTCGCGATGCGCGGCGACGGCGGCGCCGGCCGCGCGGGCCGCGGCGCGCCCGGCGAAGCCCGCGGCGGCGACGCGGCGCGCGGCCTCCCGCACCGCAAGGGGGGCAAGCAGGGTGACGCCCCGGACCTCGTCCCAGAGGGCGCGGTCGTGCAAGGTCGGCGCGCAGAAATCGTGCAGGGCCGACCAGGGCAGGATGTAGACGCCCTCGGCGCCGGCCGGGTGCGGCAGCACGAGCTCGAGCCCCTTCCGCTCGGCCGGGCGGATGCGCGCGCCGAGCAGCTGCGGCGTGGTCAGCGGCAGCGCCACGCCGCGCTCGAGGAAGGTCGCCGGACGGTAGCGCCCGGTGCCATAGCGCTGGAGCAGGTTCTGGAGGTCGGTGGTCGTCATCGGCCGCGCAACCTAGGCGCGCAGCGATGAACGGAGCGTTCGCGCCGCAGCGGCCGGCGCATCACGGTCCTGCGCGGCCCGATGCGCATGGGCCGGCGGGCGCGGCAGCGGTGCAACACCCCGGCGCGGGCAGGCGCCGCATCATTCCACCGAGAGTGCCGCCCGCAATTCCGCCGCCCCCGCCGGGTCGGCCAGCGCCGCCAGGCGCCCCGCCGCCACCCGGGCGTAGCGGTGCAGCAGGGCCCGCCTGCGCGAAGGGGCCAGGGGATGCGCGGGCGCCTCCCGCACGAGCGCCGCCTCGCGCCCGTCCTCGGCGACCAGCAGGCCGACATCCGCCGGCAGCAGCGCCTGCGGGAAATCGAGGTCGACCGCGAAGTAGAGCCGGTCGCAGTAGTCGCGGTATTCCGGCCACTTCGCATCGGCCAGGTAGTCCCGGGCGCAGGACTTCACCTCCACCACCACGAAGCCACCGTCGGGGAGCAGCGCCAGCAGGTCGGCGCGCCGGCCGTTGGGCAGGGGCATCTCCGCCACCGGCGCCCAGCCGCGCAGGGCGCAGAAGCGCGTCGCGGCGCGGCAGACCAGGGTGGTGCGAGTGGACACGCCAACCGCGATGGTCGCCGGTTTGTCAACAGCCATGGGTTGCAGGGGCGGCGAGTGTGGATCGTATCGCTTGCGCAGGAAAGCGTTCCCAGGCATGGGACCCCTGGTCAAGACCTCCGCTCCGTGTAATCCTATTCAATATCATGGTTGCAACACGATTCTCCGTCGCTCTCCACATCCTGACGCTGATCGCCAGGGATACCGCCGATGAGGCGACCTCGGCGCGCATGGCGCTCAGTATCGGCACCAACCCCGTCGTGGTCCGCCGCATCGCCGGGCACCTCGCCCGCGCCGGCCTGATCGCGGTGCAGCGCGGCCCGGGCGGTGCCAGGCTCGCACGTCCCGCCGAGCAGATCACGCTCCGCGACGTGTGGCGCGCCATCCACCCCGAGCGCGAGAAGCTCATCCGGGTGCATCCCCGCACCAACCGGCAGGATCCGGTCGGTCGGCGCATGCCGGAAGTGCTGCGCGAGCGCTTCGACCATGCCGAGCGCGTGATGCTCGAGGACCTGGCGCGCACCACCGTGGCCGACATCGTCGCCGAGTTCCGCGCCGAGGCCGAGGCGGCCTGACGCCGCGGCGGCCCCGCGCGACACCCCGGCCGCCGGCCCGCCTCACCCGGCGCCCGGCGGCAGCAACGCATCGATGGCGCGCGCGAGGCGGAGGTCGCGCGCCGACAGCCCGCCGGCATCATGGGTGGACAGCAGGATCTCCACCCGGTTCCAGACATTCGACCATTCCGGGTGGTGGTCCTGCGCCTCGGCCAGCAGCGCGACCCGCGCCATGAAGCCCCAGGCCTCGTTGAAGTCGCGGAAGCGGAACTCGCGCCGGATCGCGTCCCGCCCCTCGGCCATGCGCCAGGCCGGGCATGCCGCTGCCAGCTCCGCCCGCCCCGCCTCGTCCAGCCGCTCGACCATCGCCTCGCTCCTTCGCGCTTGACGCCGCCGGCGGCGCCGGGCAGGCGGGGACGCATCATGCGCCACACCACGCCCCCGAGCCTCGACGACCTGGTGGAGATGGCCGAGGCCGCGCTCGCCGCCATCCCCCGCGAGCTGCGCGAGGCGGTCCGCGGCGCCGCCATCGTGGTCGAGGAGACGCCGGACGACGAGACCCTGGCGGAGATGGGGATCGACAATCCCTGGGACCTCACCGGCCTCTACCGCGGCACGGCGCTGACCCGGAAGAGCCTCGCCGACGTCCCGGCCGAGCCGGACATGATCCTGCTCTACCGCGAGCCCATCCTCCTCGAATGGATCGAGACCGGCGAGGACCTGTTCCGCCTCGTCCGCAACGTGCTGCTGCACGAGATCGGCCACCATTTCGGCCTCTCCGAGGACGACATCGAGCGGCTCGAGCGCGAGGAGTAGCCGCGCCCCCGGCCCGGGGTCTAGCATCGCCCGAACGTCCGGACGGCGGGAGGGAAGCGGGATGTCCAAGGGGCATGTCATCGTTGGCGTGGTGCGCTGGCCCGGCGGGGCGAACATGTCCTCGCCCCCCGGCACGCTCGGCGGGGTGTTCCGCATGCCGGTGGGCGGCGGCGCCTGGGAGCACGTCACGCGCGGCCTGCCGGCGGAATGCCACGTCCCCTGCGTGAGCGTCGACCCGCACGACCCGGATCGCGTCTTCGTCGGCACCCAGGAAGGCCCCTATGTCAGCCGCGACGGCGGCGCCTCCTGGACACGGCTGGATTTCCCGCGCACGGACCGGCAGGTCTGGGCCATCGCGGTGCACCCGCGGAACCCGCGCAAGCTCTATGTCGGCACCTCGCCGCTCGGCGTTTTCATCAGCGAGGATGACGGCGCGACCTGGCGCGAATCCCCCACCGCCCGCCTGCCGGACGCCACCGACATGCGCGCCTTCGTGAACCGGGTGATGCGCTTCGCCTTCAACCCCGCCAACCCGGAGGAGATCTTCGCGGCCATGGAGGTGCGCGGCGTGATGCGCAGCACCGATGGCGGCGCCACCTGGACCGACTGCTCGGACGACCTGGTGCGCTGGGCCGAGCGCGAGCCGCGGCTGAAGAGCGCGATCCTGACCCAGCACGAGGCCGAGGGCATGCTGGACGCGCACGCCATCGCCATCAGCCCCGCGGCGCCGGAGACGCCCTTCGTCGCCGTGCGCATGGGCCTTTTCCGCAGCGACGACCACGGCGAGCACTGGCAGGACCTCGAGATGCGCCGGCAGAGCCCGATCACCTACGGGCGCGACATCCGGGTCAGCCCGCTCGACCCCGCGACGCTCTACGCCACGCTCTCCACCGCCGCCTCCGGCGCGACGGGGTCGATGTGGCGCACCCGCGACGTCGGCAGGACCTGGGAGCGGATCGACGCCGGGCTGACGCCGGACGGCACGATGATGGGCGTCGCCCCGTCGCCGCGCGACGCGGGCGTGGTCTATGGGGCGACGCGGCGGGGCGAGGTCTGGGGCACGCTGGATTGCGGCGCCACCTGGCACGCCGCGCCGCTGCCCGAGGGCTGCCGCGCCGTGATGACGCTGGCGGTGAACTGACGGCGAGCGGGGCCGCGCCTTGGAGCGTGATCGCCGAAGGGCGTAACGCCTTCAGGCGTGAATCACGCGAAGAAGCAACGCGCTGGACCACGATCCGCGATTCGGTCCTCGCGGATCGTGGTCTAGTAGCGGTCCGGGACGTAGAGCTCGGGCGGCAGGGTGCGGCGCTCGTAGTTCGGGTCGAACACCCGCTCGGGCAGGGCGATCGGCTCGTGCGGCACCTCCTCGTAGGGGACCGTCGAGAGCAGGTGCCGGATGCAGTTCAGCCGCGCCCGCTTCTTGTCGTTGCCCTCGACGATATGCCAGGGCGCCTCGGGGATGTTCGTGCGCTCGAACATCTCCTCCTTCGCCCGGGTGTACTGCTCCCAGCGCACCCGGGACTGCAGGTCCATGGGCGAGAGCTTCCACTGCTTGATCGGGTCGTGGATGCGCATCAGGAAGCGCAGCTGCTGCTCCTCGTCGGTGATGGAGAACCAGTACTTCACCACCAGGATGCCGGAGCGGACGAGCATGCGCTCGAACTCCGGCACGTCGCGGAAGAATTCCTCCACCTGCTGCGGGCTGGCGAAGCCCATGACCCTCTCGACGCCGGCGCGGTTGTACCAGCTGCGGTCGAACAGCACGATCTCGCCGGCGGCGGGCAGGTGCGGGACGTAGCGCTGGAAGTACCACTGCGTCTTCTCGCGGTCGGACG
>CAYNYQ010000146.1:0-11354 GCA_964401305.1 uncultured Acetobacteraceae bacterium
GGAGGTGCCGGACCACATGCGCATGAAGCTGCACACGGGCAAGGCGACGCCCTGAAGAGCGGCCCGGCGGGCCGCCGGACTTCGGCGGCCTGACCGGCGGCAGGCGGCGGACGCCCGCGCGATTGGCGCCGCCGCCCGGCCTCAGGCGATGACGACGATATCCGCGGCGTCGAGCGCCGCGCCGGCGCCGAGCTCGGCCAGGATGACCGCGGCGCGCGTGCCGGTGCCGTCGATGTCCCAGCGCAGCGTGCCGGTCGTGGCGTCGTAGAGGAACTGCCCGCGCGCGGCGTTTGCCACCGCCCCCTCGACGAAGCGGCCCGCTGCCAGCAGGTCCATGCCCGCCTGCAGCCCGCCGAGGAAGCCGCCGCGCACGACCTCGATGACGTCGACGCCGGTGACGAAGTCGGCGATGGCATCGCCGCCCTCGTTGCTGGCGCCGAAGCGGAACCGGTCCGCGCCGTCGCCGCCGGTGACCATGTCGCCGCGACGGCCGCCCTGGATGAGGTCGTCGCCGGCGCCGCCGGTGAGCGTGTCGCGGCCATCTCCACCTGTCAGGCTGTCCGCCCCGGCACCGCCGATGGCAGTGAAGCCGTTCGTTCGGGGCGTTCCGTCAACTCTCAGCGTGTCCGCAGCGCCGAGGGCCTCCCCGCTGATCCGAACCCGTATGTCATCCCACACGAGGTTCCGAAGCCAATAGTCGTTGCCCGCGCGGAGGATGATCTTCTCGAAGCCATCGGCGAACGGCCACCCGAGATCTGTCCGCATCGAGAAGTCACCACTGAGGATCAGCGTGTCGGTGCCTGCGCCGCCATCGAGATAGGTGTTGGCATCGGGCCGCCCGAAGAAGGTGAGGGTGTCGTTCCCGCCACCGAGATTCACGACGCCGGAGCGCTGGGCGCTGGTGGTGATGCGGTCATTCCCGGCGGCAAAGCCGAATTCGATCTGGGCCACGTATTCGATGCCGCGCAACACCGTGCCCGTGCCGAGGTCGAGGCCGGCGGGTGCGGTGATCTTTCGCAGGTCCGCGACCCGTCCGAGGTTCGAGGTCCCCAGGTAAACCCAAGCGTGATCCGTCCCCGCCCCGCCGTCGAGCGTGTCGCCGATCGCACCGCTGAGCGTATCGTTGCCGGCCCCGCCGTGGAGAATGTCGGATGCACGATCATCGACAAGCCAGCCGTAGGTAGAACCGGAATCGTTGGAGTGGACGAGCACGTCATCGCCGTCGCCACCCATCAGCAGATCGCTGCCGCTATCGCCGCCCAGGTAATCGTCGCCACCCGCGCCGTGGAGACTATCGTTCCCCCAGTTGCCCCAGAGGCTGTCGGAAAATGCGCCACCGATGATGTTGTCGTCACCCCAGCCGAACACGACGTGGAATGCTTCGACGTCGGTCACGGAGATCGTCAGGTTGCCGAGGCCCCCCACCGCAAACACGACGGTACCAGCATCCGCAAGTCCGAGATTGGCGACCATCCCGAGATCGTTTTGGGTCTCGAGAATGGACTTCCCGACATGGTGAACCCACATACTGCCGAGGTTGAGGTAGGCGAGGTCCATGTCCGCGCCGCCATCCACGATGGCGTCGTAGCCTGCGACGATGGTATCGTTGCCGGCGCTGCCGACCAGCACATCGCCGCCGCCCACGGTGTCGAAGTCGAAGCCTAGGTTGCTGTCGGTGTCGACCACTTCGGCGCCGCCGTAGAGGATGAACAACCACTGCGGCCCGATGAAGTCGTTGCCTCCGCCTCCATCGACCGAATCCGTTCCGTCCCCGCTGATGACGACGTCATCGCCGTCGCCGGCGAAGATGGTGTCATTGCTGTTTGTCGCCAGCGAGACTTTCACCAGCGGCGGCGACGGAAACAGGCTTTGCCAGTTCACACCCGCGACCTGGATCAACTCGGAAGCGCTGGTTCCGCTGACGAAAGCCATCAGACATTTCTCCGGATCGGTGTCGTGCAGCGGGGCACACTGCTCGGTGATGTTCCCTTTTGTATCTATCACAGTCAATACGACACCGAGAAGAAACCCTGCGGCGCAGATCGCGTGCAGATCCCGATTCGTTGAACCTCACTCAACCCGTGATTGCGGCACTCCGGGGGGCTACCCGGAGTGCGAACCGTGACCAATAGGGACGCCCCGAGAATGCGGCTTCAGGAGCGGCGCGCCGCCTGTTTGACGCTTGCGCCGTTTCGCGGCGACGTGGAGGGCGGAAGTTGCTTGCCGCGGTCAGCCACCCCGCACGGACGTGCTTCGGTACACGCTTTCAGATGCTGAGACCTGCATGAGGGTGCGCGCCCGGGGAGCGGACGGAGCGGGCGATGGCACCGGCGATGCGCCGACCGGCCGCAGCACCGCACCCGCCGGCCCGCGCTCCAGCACCAGCACGCGGTCGTGCCAGGCCTCGAGCCCGGGGCGGTGCCCGACCGACAGCAGCGTGCAGCCCGCCAGCTCCGGCGCGGTGTCGAACAGCGCCATCATCGCCGCCTGGTTCGCCTCGTCGAGCGCCGAGGTCGCCTCGTCGAGCAGCACGCAGCAGGGCCGGTGCAGCAGCAGCCGCGCGAAGCCCAGGCGCTGCTGCTCGCCGGCCGAGAGCACGCGGTCCCAGCGGATCGCCTCCGCCTGCAGCCGGGGCGCGAGGGCGCCGAGGCCGCAGCGCGCCAGCGCGTCGCGCATCGCGGCCTCCGTGAAGCGGTGCGGCGGCTCGGGCCAGGCCAGCGCGGCAGCCAGGCCGCCGAGCGGCAGGTAGGGCCGCTGCGGCAGCACCATCGCGCCGGCGGGCGCGGCGATCCGGCCGCTGCCCCAGGGCCAGAGCCCGGCCGCGGCGCGCAGCAGGGTGGACTTGCCGACGCCGCTCTCGCCCCGGATCAGCACGCGCTCGCCGGGCCGGAGATCGGCGCTGGCCTCGGCCACCAGCGGCGCGCCATCGGGCCGGTGCAGCGCGACCGCCAGCAGCCCGAGCGCGGGCGCGCCGGCCTCGCGCGCGATGCCGCTCCGGCGCGCCGCGTCCTCGGCCGCGTCCAGCGCATCCTCGAGGGCGACGACGCGCTCGACATGGCTGCGCCAGTCCGCCATGCGGGGCCAGTTCTCCTGCCACCAGGCCAGCGCGCGCGCGACCTCCACGAAGGCGCCGGCGGCCTGCATCATCACGCCGAGGGTGATCGCGCCGGCGAAGTAGCGCGGCCCGAGCAGCAGCAGCGGCAGCACGCCGGCAACCAGCCCATAGCCCGAGCCGATCCACATCAGGTGGCGCTCGGCGCGCAGCATGCGCCGCATCACCCCGACCACGGGCAGGAAGCGCGCCGCGGCACCCGCCGCCGCCGCGGCGCCGCCGCCGGTCAGCGCCAGCGCCTCGGCATGCTCGCGGGCGCGCAGCAGCTCGAAGCGGTGGTCGGCCTCGGCGGCGTTGCGGGCGATGTTGACCGGGGTGAGGGTGCGGCCGAGCGCCCAGGTGAGCGCGGCGCCGGCGCCGGCATAGAGCAGCGCGGCGAAGACCAGCCAGCCCGGCAGCGCAACGCCCCCGGGCAGCGCCAGCGTGCCGGAGAGGGTCCAGAGCACGCCGAGGAAGCTCGCCAGCATCAGCGCCGCCTGCAGCAGCCCGGTGGCCAGGTCGACGGCGAGGAAAGTGGCCCAGCGCGTGTTCTCGCTGATGCGCTGGTCGGGGTTGTCGGCCTCCGCCGCGCCCTGCTGGTGCGTCAGGTGCCAGGCGGTGGCGCCGGCGAGCCAGCGCTGCTGCAGGTGGCGCACCAGGAAGTGGCGCCAGCGCAGCGCCATCTCCTGCCGCGCCCAGAGCTGCCCGACCGCCAGCGCCATGGAGGCGAGGGCGAGGCCGAGGAAGAGCGCGCCCTGGCCGGCGAAGGCGGCGCCGTCCTGGCGCTGCAGCGCGTCGAAGGCGTCGCGGTGCCACAGGTTGAGGCGGAGCTGCACGCCGACCTGGGCGAGCTTCAGCGCCAGCGTCGCCAGCGCCAGCGCCCAGGCGGCGCCGCGCTCCTCGGAGGCGAACCAGAGGGCGGCGAGGCGGGCGGTGCGGCGGACCGGGCCGGCGGGCCCGGGGCGGAGGCCGTTGCCCTCGGGCCGGGACTGGGGGAGGGGGCGCGCGCCGGCCGCCTGCATGGCTGGGTCCTTTGCGGCGGTGGCGCTCAAGCGTTCACTCCCTTGTGATCCCGTCAGTGCATTACATATACAATCCTACGGGCGGCCGCGACCCAAACGTGGCGGAAACATGGCGGGCGCCGCGAATACGGGCGCCCGTGTGGCAGGAATGAGGCGCCACGACCCGTCCGCCGCGGCGATCCGCCCTGGCGGATGACGAGGCCACGCCATCGCCCCGGCCCGGCCGACCGCCCCTGGACATCCCGCCATCGCGGCGGCCCGCCGCAGCGCCGCCCTCGCCACCCTGCGGCGGGCAGCATCGTGCTTGCGCCGCGCCCGCGCCCGGGCCCAGCATCCGCAACGGCGACGGGAAGAGGCGGCGGCATGGGCCTGCAGTTCATCGGCATGATCTCCCACCGCGCGGCGTCGGAGATCCATCCGCCGCAGCCCGGCGTGACCATGGACCCGGCCTACATCGCCCGCTTCGCCCAGGCGCACGAGGCGGCCGGCTTCGACCGCATCCTGATCGCCTGGTCCTCCAGCCAGCCCGACGCGACGCTGGTCGCCGCGCATGCCGCCGCCAGCACGCGGCGCATCGGGCTGATGGTCGCGCACCGGCCCGGCTTCGTCGCGCCCACCGTCGCGGCGCGCGCCTTCGCCACGCTCGACCATCTCTCCGGCGGGCGGGCGGCGGTGCACGTCATCTCGGGCGGCAGCCCGGCCGACCAGCAGGCCGATGGCGACTACCTCGGCCACGACGCCCGCTACGCCCGCACCGACGAGTATGTCGGGCTGCTGCGCCGCGTCTGGACCGCGCCGGCGCCCTTCGACCATGCGGGGCCGCACTACCGGCTGACGCGCGCCTTCGCCGAGATCCGCTGCCTGCAGGCGCCGCACATCCCGATCTACTTCGGCGGATCCTCGGACGCCGCCATTGCCACCGCCGGGCGCCACGCCGATGTCTACGCCTTCTGGGGCGAGACGCTCGACCAGGCGCGGGAGACCATCGGCCGGGTGCGCGCCGCAGCGGCCGCCGCGGGGCGGGACCCGGCGGCGATGCGCTTCAGCATCTCCTTCCGCCCCGTGCTCGGCGCGACCGAGGAGGCGGCCTGGGCGCGGGCCCGGGCGATCCTTGCGCGCATCCTGGAATTGCGCGGCGGCCGGCCGGCGGCGGGGAATGCCCGGGCCGAGAGCGTCGGCTCCGCCCGGCTGCTCGAGGCCGCGTCCGGCGGGGCGGTGCGCGATCGGAACCTCTGGACCGAGGTGGCGGCGGCGATCGGCGCCGGCCACAACTCCACCGCCCTGGTCGGCACGGCCGAGCAGGTCGCGGAGAGCCTGGCGGACTACTGGGCGCTCGGCATCGACACCTTCCTGATCCGCGGCTTCGACCCGCTGGAGGATGCGGCGGAGTACGGGCGCAGCCTGATGCCGGCGACGCGGGCGGCGGTCGCGGCGCGCGCGGCGGCGCCGGTCGAGAGGCGGGCTTTTCGGTCACTGGCCAGCGCTGCCGGTTCGTGATCCAGTTCGGACCGGGACGCGAATCGTTCTGCCCGCGTTAACCTTTCCCCAAGCTTTCTGCGCAAGCCTGCCGGTGTTGGAACGAACTGAGAACACGAGCAGAGAAGAGCCGTCATGCTTCCCCATCCCCCCATGGCACGCCGCGCGATGGCGATGCCCCAGCCGCGGCGCGATGGCCCCTGTCCCGCCAATCCCTGGGCGCGCTCCCGCCCCGCCGAGCCGGCGGAGGGGACCGCTGCGCCGGCGCTTGCCGTTCTCCCGCTGCTCGGCGGCACGGCCCTGGCGCTCGGCCTGGCCGGCATGCTCGCCGGGGCGCTGGTGCTGGGCTGACCGAGGCGCGCCGCCGCTTGACCCGGCACGGCCCCGCGCCAATCTCCGTGGAATGAGCCAGGTCGAGATCTTCACCACCGCGTTCTGCCCCTATTGCGACCGCGCGCGGTCGCTGCTGGAGCGCAAGGGCGTCGCCTTCCGCGAGATCGATGCCCCGCATGGCTCGGCCGCGAGGAAGGATGCCATCGCCCGCTCGGGCGGGCGCACCACGGTGCCGCAGATCTTCATCAATGGCCGCGCGATCGGCGGTTCGGACGACCTCGCCGCGCTCGAGCGGGCGGGGCGCCTCGATGCGTTGCTCGCCGAGGCGACGCCGGGCTGAGGGTTCCCGGCAGGAGGGCCCGGCGGTCGACCGGGTCACGGGCTCTCGGGTTGCCCCTGGAAGGTTGACTGGGCCGGCACCCCGCCGCGGCGGGCGGGTGAGCGCCCGATGGGTCTTGGCACTCGCGGCCGATGAGTGCCAGAGTGCGTCGCAGGAAGGCGTCCGGGGCGCGACGCCGGAGACGATGGGAATGATCCGCTACGACCTGCACTGCGACCATGGCCACGCCTTCGATGGCTGGTACCGCGACAGCGAGGCCTTCGCGAAACTCCTGGCGGCCGGCCTGGTCGAATGCCCGCACTGCGGCAGCACCAGCGTGCGCAAGCAGCTGATGGCCCCTGCCGTGCGCAAGGCGCCGGGCGTGAAGGGGCGGCCGGAACGCATCGCGCCCGCTCCCTCCGCGGGGCCCGGGCCCGCGCTGCCCGGACCCGCGGCGAAGGCCCCGCCCGCCGCGCCGGGACCGCAGCAGGCGGTGGCCGGGCCGGTGCCCGCCCAGGTGGTCGCCGTGCTGCAGCGCATGCGCGCCGAGATCGAGAAGCATTGCGACTATGTCGGCCGTGACTTCGCCGAGGAGGCCCGCAAGATCCACCGCGGCGAGAGCGAGCGGAAGGGCATCTACGGCGAGACCACCGAGGCCGAGGCCGAGGCGCTGCGCGACGAGGGCGTCGAGGTCGCCAGCATCCCCTGGGTGCCGCGGGCGGACGGATAGGGCAGGCTCCGCTCGGCCGGAGCGGCGGAAGGCGCCACCCGGAGCTTTTCTCCCGGGAGCAGGCGATCCGACCGGATGGTCCGCTGGCGCGGCTCAGCGCACCTCCCGCGCCTGGCCGGCATAGACGCAGACCAGGCGCCGCAGCCCGGCGCCGTGCTCCATCAGCAGGATCTGCGTGTCGAAGCGGCACACCAGCGGCGCCAGCAGGCTGACATCAGCGGCATGCCCGCCGGCATCGAAGGGAAAGAGCGTCATCACGTCGCCGCCATGGCAGCGCTCGGCCACCCGTGCCGCGACGTTCTGCAGCCGCATCCAGGCGGCCGGCGAGGGATCGGCGGCATCGACCTCGCAGATCTGCCCCCCCGGCGCCGCGGCCGCGGCCGGGGCCAGGGCAGCGGCCAGCGCCAATCCAAGCGCGATCCCGAGGGCCGGCGCGCGGACCGGGGCCGGGGCGGGACGGGGGAGGTACGGGCGGCGCGGCATGGCTGGCTTCCTCCGGGCGGCGGGCCTCCATGCTAGGCGCCGTCGGTAACCGGATCCTTAGAGGGCCAGGCGCTGCGGCCGGCCCGACCCGTCAGGGCCGGACCGCCATCATCAGGTAGTTCACCCCGACATCCCCCACCACGCGCCAGCGCCCGCCCAGCGGGTCCATCGCCAGGCCGGCGACATCCGCCACCCGCAGCCCGGCCTCGCGCAGCGCCCGGCCGAGCTCGCCGGGGCGCACGAACATCCGCCAGTCATGCGTGCCCGCCGGCAGCAGCCGCAGCACGTATTCCGCGCCGAGCTTGGCGAAGAGGAAGGACCGCGCCGTGCGGTTCAGGGTCGAGAGGAAGACCGCCCCGCCCGGCCGCACCAGCCCGGCGAGCCCGGCGCAGAACTCGCCCCGGTCCGCGACATGCTCGATCACCTCGAGGGCGAGCACGGCGTCGAAGCGGCCCGCCTCGCCGGCGGCGAGGAGGCTTTCCATCGTCCCCTCGCGGTAGTCGATCGCGAGCCCCGCCGCGGCGGCATGGGTGCGCCCGGCCGCCAGCGCCTCCCCCGCCGCGTCGAGCCCCACCACGCGCGCACCGGCCCGGGCCAGCGCCTCGCTGGCGAGGCCCGCGCCGCAGCCGACATCGAGCACAAGCAGGCCGGCGAGCGGCGCCGGGGATGCCGGGTCGCGGCCATGGCGGCGGGCGATGCGGGCGATGATCCAGCCCATGCGCGCCGGGTTCATGGCATGCAGTGGCGCCATCGGCCCGCGCGGATCCCACCAGCGTGCCGCCAGGCGGTCGAACTTGGCGATCTCCCCGGGCAGTGCGGTCATCGGCGCTTTCCTCGTCCCCGTGGCGGCATTGCGGTTGCCGCGCGCCGGCCCTGCTTGTATCTGTCGCCGCCCGCCGCGCCGGCAAGCGCCGCCGGCCCCCGTTCCCGGACCGCACCCTCCGCTCGGCCTGACATGTCCCGCATCGTGATGAAGTTCGGCGGCACCTCCGTCGCCGATCTCGACCGCATCCGCAACGTCGCCGGCCGCGTGAAGCGCGAGGTCGAGGCCGGGCACGAGGTCGCCGTGGTGGTCTCCGCCATGGCGGGGGTGACGAACCAGCTCGTGAAGTGGTGCCAGGAGCTCTCGCCGCTGCACGACGCGCGCGAATACGACACCGTCGTCGCCACGGGCGAGCAGGTCACCATCGGGCTGCTGGCCATCGCGCTGCAGGCGGCGGGCGTGGATGCGCGCTCCTGGCAGGGCTGGCAGGTGCCGATCCGCACCGACGACGCGCATGGCAAGGCCCGCGTCGAGGCGATCGAGGGCGAGGAACTGATCCGCCGCATGCGGCAGGGCCAGGTGCCCGTGGTGGCCGGCTTCCAGGGCATCGGGCCGGACAACCGCGTCACCACCCTCGGCCGCGGCGGCTCGGACCTCTCGGCGGTGGCGCTGGCCGCGGCGGTGAAGGCCGACCGCTGCGACATATACACCGATGTCGACGGCATCTACACCACCGACCCCCGCATCGTGCCGCGCGCCCGCAAGCTCGAGCGCATCTCCTACGAGGAGATGCTGGAACTGGCCTCGGTCGGGGCCAAGGTGCTGCAGACGCGCTCGGTCGAGCTGGCGATGAAGCAGCGCGTCCGGGTGCAGGTGCTGTCCTCCTTCGAGGACAAGCCCGGCAGCCTGGTGGTGGATGAGGACGAGATCGTGGAACAGCCCCTGGTCAGCGGCATCGCCTATTCCCGGGACGACGCCAAGGTGACGCTCCGCCGCGTGCCGGACCGGCCCGGGGTGGCGGCCAATGTCTTCGGCGCACTGTCGCGGGCCAACGTGAACGTGGACATGATCGTGCAGAACATCGGCGCCGACGGCACCACGGACATGACCTTCACCGTCGGCAAGGCCGACCTCGCCCGCGCCCGCGACGTGCTCGAGAAGGCGCGCGACGAGGTCGGGTTCGAGGCGCTGCTGGCCGACCCCGAGGTGGCGAAGATCAGCGTCGTCGGCATCGGCATGCGCAGCCATGCCGGCGTCGCCAACACCATGTTCCGCGCGCTGGCCGAGAAGGGCATCAACATCCAGGTCATCTCCACCAGCGAGATCAAGGTCAGCGTGCTCGTCGCGGCCGACTACACCGAGCTCGCCGTGCGCGCGCTGCACACCGCCTACGGGCTGGACGGCGCCGCGGACGGGGCGGCCGCCTGATGGACGCCGCCCTGGCCCCCTCCCCGGCCTCGTCCCCGGACGGCGAGGCCGCCATTCCCGCCGCCGCCCGTGCCGCACTCGACCGGCTGATGGCGCGCGGCGCCGCCTTCCTGGGCGCGCGCCATGCCATTCTCGGCGGCGCGATGAGCTGGGTGAGCGAGCGCCACCTGGTCGCCGCCCTCTCGAATGCCGGGGCCTTCGGGGTGATCGCCTGCGGCGCCATGGAGCCGCCACGCCTTGCGGAGGAGATCGCCGCGACCCAGGCGCTGACGCAGAAGCCCTTCGGTGTGAACCTGATCACCATGCATCCGCGGCTGGACCAGCTCGTGCAGGTGTGTCTCGCGGCGAAGGTCGGGCACATCGTCTTCGCCGGCGGCATCCCGCCCGGCGCGGCGCTCCGCGCAGCGAAGGAGGGGGGCGCCAGGGTTATCTGCTTCGCGCCGGCGCTGGCCCTGGCGAAGAAGCTGGTACGCAGCGGCGCCGATGCGCTGGTGATCGAGGGCTCCGAGGCAGGCGGGCATATCGGCCCGGTCTCGCTGAACGTCCTCGCGCAGGAGATCCTGCCGCACGTGAAGGAGGTGCCGGTCTTCGTCGCGGGCGGCATCGGCCGCGGCGAGGCGATCCTCTCCTACCTCGAGATGGGGGCGGCGGGCGCGCAGATCGGCACCCGCTTCGTCTGCGCCACCGAGAGCATCGCGCATCCGAACTTCAAGCGCGCCTTCATCCGCGGCGCCGCGCGCGACGCCGTCCCGACCATCCAGCTCGACGAGCGCTTCCCCGTGATCCCGGTGCGTGCCCTGCAGAACCAGGGCACGAAGCGCTTCATGGAGCACCAGGCGCAGGTGCTCGCCCGCTTCCAGTCCGGCGAACTCGGCAAGGAGGAGGCGCAGCTCGACATCGAGCATTTCTGGGCCGGCGCGCTGCGCCGCGCGGTGATCGAGGGCGATGTCGAGCAGGGCAGCCTGATGGCCGGCCAGAGCGTCGGCATGGTCGCGCGGGAGCAGCCGGCCGCGGAGATCATCCAGGAGTTGATGGACCAGGCCGCCGCCGCCCTGGCGCAGCGCGGCGCGGCCTGACGACGTTGCCGGCCGAGCGTCGTCGTCATCGGGGCGGGTCCGCGGCGACCGATGGCGGGTCGATGACAGCGCCTCGCCGGGTCGTGATTCGGTTTGCCGCGCCGCGGCGCGCGCGTTACATCCTGGGCGGGTGCCCTACGACATGAAGCGCCAGTCCCGACCCGAGCCCGCTGCCGCCGCCGAGGCTGCCCGCCTGGGCGAGGAACTCCGCGATGCGCGCATGGCCATGGGCCTGTCCGTCGAGGACGTCGCCGCCGCGCTCCGCATCCGCCGCGTCTACCTGCTCGCGCTCGAGGAGGGCCGGGCACGCGACTTGCCGGCGCCGGCCTATGCGGTCGGCTTCGTGCGCAGCTATGCGCGCGCATTGGGCCTCGACCACGACGAGATCGTCCGCCGCTTCCGCGAGGGCGCGAGCACCGCGGTACCGCGCAAGACCGACCTCGTCTTCCCCGAGCCGGTGCCCGAGCGCGGCGTGCCCGCCGGCGCCCTGGTGCTGGCCGGCGCCGTGGTGGTGATCGGCGCCTATGTCGGCTGGTGGCACTGGTCCGGCAGCGGCGAGCGGGTGGTCGACACGGTGCCAGGTGCCCGAGCGCTACCCTTCCAACGAGGACTCGATCGGCACCGAACTCGTGG
>CAYNYQ010000147.1:0-11347 GCA_964401305.1 uncultured Acetobacteraceae bacterium
CGCCATGGCGGCGTGACTCAAACTAACCAGCCTCCGGCAAATCCGGCGCGGTTCACAACTGCGCAGGCCTCCTGCGCGGAGCAGGTAGCGCAGCCCGCATACCAAACGTCATCGGTCAGCTTGTCGACGATGCGGGAAACGAGGTCGGGCGCAAGGGTCCTGCGCAAGCTGAGGTCCAGGACGACCGTTCGTCCCGGCTCGGGCTGGTAGCGGCCGCCGTCGTCGTCGTCCGGCTCGTCCACTGGCACGAGGTCGGACAGGGCCAGGAGTTGCTGCTGGATCTCGTCGAGCCACGGGTGCGCAGCCCGGAAGGCCCGAATCAGGTCCACCAGCGGCCCTTCGTTGATGGCGATACAGAACGGCTCTCCCGCAGCCCGCGCCTCGGCCCAGATGGCGACCACCTGCTCCTGCGCCAGCTCGCTGGCGTCGACAATGACGCGCGCCTTAGCGGCCTTGAGGTCGCCTTCGAGGAGGCGGATCGTGTGTGTCTTCCCGTCGCCCGCGTTGCCTGTGATGACCACGGACCCACCCGCCCGCACGATCCTGCGCACTACGTCGTCGAGCCGCGTGCGTACGTTCAGATCGCGTAGACGGCCGAGCCTGACATGGTCGCTGTACGCGCTCTCGTCGCGGTAGAGCTGGCGTATGAAGGTGAGGCGCTCGTCCTCTTCGGGGGGAGGAGACATGGGCCGGAGCGCCTCCTGGGGCGATGGCTGCAGTAGGGGGAGTGCGGGGTCGCGGTGATCGTCCGTGATGAAGCGGGAGACCCGCTCGGCGAGCGGCAGGGACTGCGCCACGGCTGCCAGAGCCGGGCGGTGATCGAGCCGGCTCGCCAGCCAGCGCGACGTCCAGAACAGGCCGAGGTCTCGGCCGACGCCATCCCCAGCGGGAATGCAGTAGGCCGGTTCGGAATCGATTCCGAGGAGGAAGCGCTCGGCGTTCCGGGCGAGCTTCGCGCCGTAGACTATTCGCGGTGCGCCATGGTTCAGCAGATCGGTGTGGTTCAGCCCAAGGGCCGCCAAACCCTCCCTCAGCTGCCGCAACTTCGGGCTCTGCCCCTCGCCGAAGACGAAGTTCACGTTGCGGTACTGCCGAGTGGCCTCGGCCAGCATCTTCAATGCCGTCTCGGTCTCGACGCTGAGGTTGGGCGAGCCGAATCCGAGCGATATCCCGAGCTCTGCGTAGTGTACTCTCTCCTGCTGGCCCGCAACGGAACCCGCCGGAAGCACCACGCGGTTGTACTGCGACGATCGCTGCGTGAAGAGGCTGGTCGTGCCGAGGAAGACCAACGCCGGAGGCTTCGCGATGGCGCGGCCCGCCATCTGGCTGGCGATGATGCTCGGCTTCGCGCCGTACCGGTCGGTGTAGTCCGCCACGACGCCCGGGCTGGTCATCAGCAGGCAGGCCAGCTTGCCGGCGAGCAGGTGATTGTAGGGCGGCACCGCCCCGCACACCGTGATCTCCATCATGGACGTCGCGGAGAACCGCTTCTTAGTTTGGCGAAGCGCGACCCCGACCGCCCATTCGCCACCAGGGGTCGCCAGGGCATCTGCGACCGATCCAGCCCGTGCCAATTCGCGCCGAGCCAAGAGAAGGTCGCGCATCGCACGCGCCCGCTTGGCGCGGAACAGTGGCGAACGTGCTCGTCCCTCCAAATCGGCGGCGTGTACGTCGTCGACGCGCCGCGTCACTTCCGCACCCCTGTCGCCGCCGCGCAGCGCCTCGGCCCTGTGCTCGGCGGCCTGCTCCTCGATTCGCTGCAGGCGATCGAGGGTGTCGTCGGTCACCAGGGCAGTGAGATCGGGGCCGACGGGAAGGTCGTCGGCGTAGATCTGGCCGAGATCTTCCAGCAGGCGGGTGCGTAGCGCCGACAGCACCTCCGCGTCCGTTGCCACGCCCCGGCGAATCAATGCGGTGAGCCCCCTCGGCGTCCAGCCCAGGAGGTCGTCGCGCGGGGTGAGTTGCATTACCGCGTTGCCGAGCGCGGTTATCGCCATCACCGGGTGGTTCGGCTGCGCCGCGTCACGCACCAAATAGAATAGGTTGCGGCCGGGCGCACTCCGGTAGCGCGTCAGCCAAGTGTGGCGGAAATAGCGCCACACATCCATCAACCGCAGCCCCGTGTGCGGGTCGCGCGCGACGGGATCCACGAGTTGAAGGTAGGGTTGGCAGACTTCCGCGAGCGCAGGGGCGCGCTCTGCTCGCGGCAACCTGGCAATCGGTTCGAGTTGGGCGGCTAGCTTCCGGCCATCGGCGACGAGCTCGGTTACGGGTAGGCAGCCCGACGACCGAGCGGGGCGCTCCATGCCGACGATGAAGCGCTTGGTCGAGGGCTCCCGCAGTTGGTCGGCGCGGCCGAACTCGAGCTGCCGACGGATTGCCTCCTTCGAAGGCCCCGTACCCCCGCGGGGCGGCTGCACCTCGATCCAATGCCCGTCGCAACGGTGCTCCCAACCCAGTTGCACAAGATCGCGTAGCAGGAGCGCCGAGGCTCGGACGCGGAGGGCAGCGCCAGCTCCGGGCGAGTTCGCCGCGATCCGCTCCAGTGCTGCTGCGACCTGCTGCGGCGGGAGGGCAAGCGCGTCCCGCAACGCGGCATAGGCTCGCCCGCCATCGTCAAGGCGCGGCGAGAAGAGGCGCCACTCGCCTAGCGGGACGGGATCGGGCGGGGTCACGCGGCCGTCAGGCATCTTCAAGGCTCACGTCGAGCGGTCGCAGATAGAGGATTGATCCAGGTGATGCCCGTCTCCCGGAAGTGCTTCTCGTTGGCGGTCGCAACCGTGAGCCCGTGCGCAGAGGCCGTTGCCGCGATGATCATGTCGATCGCGCTGCGCGGCTGACCGGCCGCTGTTCCGTCTGCCATCAAACGCGCCCACTCCAGCGCGGCGCGCTCGTCGAAGGGAAGGACTCGGCCGGCGAAGAGGACCTGCGGGCCCTCCGGCCCGGCGAACCACGCCTCCAACTCGCGCCGGCGCCGACCCGGCACCTTCTCCAGGATGCCGCGGCGGATCTCCGCGACCGTCAGCGCGGAGATGTGCAGCACATCGTCCGCCTGAGCGCCGAGCCATTCCAGTAGGGCAGGGGACGGGCGGGGCTTCACAGCCTCACTGACGATATTGGTGTCGAGGAGGTAGCGCGCCGTCACAGCCCGACATCACGCCCTGCCGTCTCCTCGCGGGAGAGGTCAAGGTCCACGCCCACCAACGGCGAGCGACGAAGCGCGGCGAGGATGCCGCCGGTACGAGGCAGTCCACCGTCAGCGACGCGCTGCGCCAGATCGGCGCGCAGCACGCCGGCCGCGGCATCGCCAGCCGCGAGCCGGCGGGCGATGCCGCGGATGAGTTCCTTATCCGTCTCCAGGCCGCGGACCTCGAAGCGGCCGAGCCCTCGCTCAGCCAGCCGGCGCCGATGTGCCTCGATCGCGCGCCTCTGCGAGTTGCTCGGCATGGGGCCCCTCTCGTCCCGGCTATATAGCCGGGATTTACCTCGTTGCATAGCTGTCACACGGCCTTTCGTTCCTGGCCGGAACGCAGGAACGTGCTACAGCCAAACAAAGCATCCCCACTCACCGACGGGGGGCGGTGCCGCACACCTTCTACCCAGTCTGGGCACCTTGCCGACGGCAGGAAGGGCGTCACCCGTGATTGGAGCATTTGGCCTACGCGCGGCCAGGGTGCCCACTCAACGCGCGACCAAGACGGATTGCTGCCGGCTCCGCCCAGTTCGTTTGCACGACCTGGGCTTACCTAATCCCCCGCCCGCGCTTGGCGACGAGGTCCTCCGGCTTCACCTCGATGCCGAGCTTGGACAGGCCGAGCAGCACGGCCTGGCGGAAGCGCATCTCCGGGTGCCTGGCGAGGAACTCGCTGATCTGCGGCACGACGTAGTCGGGCAGGTCGATCGTCGTCATGTGCCCGCGCGCCTGCCGGCGCGGCTTGCGCGCCGGCGGGGGCGCTTCGGGCGGGGCCTGCGGCGCCTTGCGGGCCGGCATGGGAACCTCCGGGTGAGGATCGTGTCAGTTCGCAACAGCTATATAGCCCTATCGCGCTCCGCAACACCCGCGTCCCTCAACAAGCGGCGCGTAGCCGCCACGGCGGCAGCAGCCGGAAACGCGTCCAGCGTCACCGGCTGCCAGTCTGGCAGGGTCTACTCAGCCGCCTGGAGGACCGGAGCCTCCGGCTCGACGGCCTCGGCCGCCGGCCGCGCGCGGAGCGGCTCAGGCGGCCAGCCGGCCCCGGCCAGCAGCCCCTCGGCCGCCTCGGCCATCGCCGCCTTCTTCGCCCCGGCGATCCGCCGCGCCGCGTCGTCCCCGGCACCCTCGCGGACCGCCGCCTCGATGGCGTCCTTCGTGACCCGGCCGAAGAACCCCTCGGCGGTGGGACTCCACCACCGGCGCATGTCCAGGCCGGCCGAGGCCGCGACCTGCTCGGCGGGGGAGGGCGCGCCCCCCGGCACAGTCCAGTCCTCCGACCCGGCGTCGAGGGACGGCGCCACCAGCACGGCCAGCAGATCGAGCGCGGCGGCGGTGTCGAGCGCCAGCAGCCACGGCCACAGCCGCTCGCCCTCCGCCACGCGCGCGGCGTCCAGCGCCGCGGCGCTCCGCGCCTCCAGGTCGGCCCGCGCCGGGGTCGCCTCGATGCCAGGGCAGGCCAGGTGCAAGGCGGGCGGCCGCAGCGTCACCTTCGCCACCGCGCGCCAGGGGTTGTCCCGTTCCAGGATGAGGGCGTGCAGCAGCACCCGCAGCGCGAGGTCCGGCCGCGCCGCCACCTCGGCCTGCAAGGCGGCGGTGCGGTGCGCCAGCAGTTCGCCGCGCAGCGCCGCCGGTAGCCCGGAGGGCGCGCGCTCCTTCGCGGCCGGCCGGGGCGCCTCGTCGGCCTCCGCGTCCTCCGGCGCGGCGGCGTCGTTCGCCGCCTCGCCGGGGCGCAGCAGCCCGCGCTCCATGTGCACGCCGCCCGAACCATCCGGCGCGACGATGGCGCCGGAGCGGGCGCGGTCCTCGGGCCACCACGCGACCTCGTCGGCGCGGATGGCCTCGATCTCCGCCTCGATGCGGTCGAGTTCGTAGGACTGCTCCTCGTCGAACTCGGTCCCGATGGCGTCGAGGCGCTCGGCCAGCGCCACGAGGCACTCATTCACCAGCCGGCTCATCGCGCCGCCTTGCGCCTCGTAGACGTATAGGCCAAGACGGCTTGCAGCCTCATTTGCTCGATCCGAACGATGGTGATCAGAGCCGCGGAGGCGGGGGCGAGCCAGAGGCGCTCGCGCATCATTAGCGGTGTGCCGACGAATTCGGGCGCACCAAGACTTACCGTCCAGCTTGCACATTGCGGCAGCGAATAGGAAACCGGGCAGGCAACCTGAGGGGTCGTGACGCCATGGGGGAAATTCCGCTCGAGGTCGGCGCAGACCTGCACGTGACAGTTCCTTTCTGGCTCGCTGCCGCGCCGCGCCCGGTCACGGGCGAAGCGCGGAGCCGGGTCCTGTCGAAAGCAGCGGAACGCCTCAACATATCGGCTGCGCGACTACCCGCTCCTGACCAGCAGCGGGGCAACACCATCCTGCGTTGGCATGCCGAACCAATGAAGTTCTCTCAAGATCTCTCAGGCATCGACTTGGACGTCCCGTGGTATCCAAGAAACATCACAGCCACAAAGAAATTTTGCCTTCGCGCCTCTGTCGAATTGAGTGATTTGTTTCAGGATTTTATTAATAATCTCAACGAACACCTGTCGAAAGAAAATCCGGAGCTTGATCATTTTATATCAATAGAATCTTGTTCGATTTATTATTTCGATTATGGTATTGGATCAATTGACTATGTTTTCTCGCTCGTGAAATCCCCTAAAACGTCCAGTCTGCTCGAAATCTCGCAGAATTTTTGGCAGAAACTGCGATACTATATTAATGATGCTATTTATTCGCAGGAATTTCCGCTTTTAAACGAACTATATTTTCGGCCGATCACACACGCACTGTCGGCCGCCTTACTTAGGAGCATCGAAGACGAAGACGCTCATCCGCATCGACGTCCTTCGCTAAAGCTTCATCAGTCGCGAACAATCGATCTCGGAGCCACCTTTCTTGCGCATCGAGAAAAGGTACAGGGGGCGATAATCTGCAGCCACGGCGTCAACTTCTTGCTTTACGCATCTGAATATCTTCTAAAAGATCGCGTCTACACTGAAAGTGAGAATGCAATCGAAGCCTGCGTGAAAAGCATTGTTGCTAGCGGGCTTGTCAATAGTGACGGCTCTAGCGTTCCTGTTTCCACGTATCGCGCCGCCTCTCCATATTTATTGTATTCAATCCATGGGGCAGATGCTTCGTTGATTATAGTTAATTCGCGTAAGAACGACAAATGCTCGCAGGGTGTAAGGGAAGCATCGCATAGCCTCTTAAGGCTGCTCTGGATGTTCTATGGAACACTGCACGAAGCCTCTTTGGGGTTGATCTCTACTGAGGTAAGGTGGGGGTTCGAATCTAGCACGACGTCTCTCCTAAGTACCTCGGAAACCGATGAACGACTTTTGCGAATTTCTCATGCGAGACAGGTCGCTCAGTTGATGCTGTCTGACTCCAATCCTGTTTTCTACTGGGAGTCGGAACTGGAGCAGGACATTTACCATCGTGGTCACCTGATCTGGGCGATGCCTGACGTGAAGCGGGCCTTCTCGCAGGCCTTGGACGCGGTCACCGACTTGGAGGACGGCCTGCACCGGAAGGCCGACGGCAAAACGCGCCGCGTTACGCGCATCGTACTCTCGGCAATTGCTGTGCTGACCCTGGTAAGCGCAGCGGCCGACGCCCTCACCCTTGAGGAAAAGAACAACATAGCGACAATTGCAGTCGCCACCGCATGCGCGCTGGTCATTTTCCTTATTTGGCGCAACGAGCGTCGGTCAATCCAGCTATGAAATTCGTCGATCCATCCCACGAACAGTTAGGTCCCGGCTTGGTCGTGACCTCATCGAAGCTCCTTCAATGAGTGGCAAGGCCATTGGCGATCACCTCGTGTCGGCCGGCCAACTCACCGTCGGCATCGTGTGCCGGCTCGACGCCAGGGCTGAGAAGCAGCCAACGGGCCGCGATGGACGCGGCGAGTTCCTCCAGCCCGTCCTCTCGTCCGGTGCGGCGGGCGTTGGCCTCGGCAAGGTCGAGGCGGTTCAGGGGGACGTCGATGCTCTCCGCGTCGAGGGGCTTGGTGGTGGCCATGGGGTAGGCTCCTCCTTGGTGCCGCCACAAATATACAGAGCATTTGCTATATAGCAAAATTACAGAGGCGGCATCGGCGCGCATCACAGGGACGCGAGCGGGCATCTGTAGTATTGCTATATAGCAGTAGTCAGTCTAACTTCCTTCTCAGCCGAGCGGCGCAGTGCCCCGGCGAGTTGGCAAGGACCAGCACCCCATGACCTTCAACTTCTCCCGCTCCTTTTCCCCTCGCGCCGGCGCCGAGCCGCTGTCGGACGACGCGATCCGCGCCCTTGCGCCGAGCGCCTTCGCGGCCGAGGCGCACGAGAGCCGCAGCGCCCGCTACGCCTACATCCCGACCGCCGCCGTGATCGAGGGCATGCGCGCCGAGGGCTTCCTGCCGGTCTTCGCCAAGCAGGCCTGCTGCCGCGACGCCGGCCGGCGCGAGCACACCAAGCACATGGTCCGCTTCCGTCGGCAGGGCGCGACCCCGGCGCGCCGCGTGGGCGACAGCTTCCCGGAGATCGTGCTGATCAACTCGCACGACGGCACGTCCTCCTACCACCTGATGTCCGGCGTGTTCCGCCTCGTCTGCCTCAACGGCATGGTGGTCGCTGACCGCCGCGGCGCCGAGGTCCGAGTGCCCCACAAGGGCGACGTCGTGCGCCAGGTGATCGAGGGCTCGCACGTGGTGCTCGACGAATCCACCCGCGCGCTGGAGGCGGCGGACGCCTGGGCCGGAGTGACGCTCGGGCGCGAGGAACAGTCGGCATTCGCGGAGGCCGCGCACGTGCTGCGCTTCGGCGACGCGGCCGGTGAGGCGGACACGCCGATCCGCCCGGCGCAGCTGCTGGAGCCGCGCCGCTCCACCGACCGGGCCGACGACCTGTGGACGGTGTTCAACCGGCTGCAGGAGAACTCCATCCGCGGCGGCCTCTCGGCCTGGGGCCGCGACCCGAACGGGCGGCCCCGCCGCGTCACCTCGCGGGAGGTCACCGGGATCGACCAGGACGTGCGGCTCAACCGGGCCCTCTGGACTCTCGGTGAGCGGATGGCGGCGCTGAAGGGCGCGGCCTGACCTGTAGGGCGGGGGCCGGCGCCCCCGCCCGCTTCCCCTCTCCGCGTCCGTCCCCGGAGCGCCACCCCATGATCCCCGACACGCTTCCCTTCCTCGGCCGCCCCCAGTCCTTCCACGGCGAGAGCGGCGAGACCATGACCTTCGGCACCTTCGAGCCCGACCCGCTGTGCGTCCTCGTCGCGTGGCGCGGCAAGGACGGGCAACGCTTTGCCTGTCTCATCGGCGACGAGGTCGAGGTTGCCCTCCTCGCCCTGCTGTGCGACCGCGACCGCGCGCGGCGCCGCGTCGGCATTGCCTCGGAGGGCGGGACGTCATGACGCCCCGCGCCGTGTCCTGGGACGAGGCCGCCGGCGGTTGCCGGCGTCCCTGGGGGGCGGGCATCGTGTCCGCCATGCCCATGAGCCCGGACGAGATCGCGCACTGCCTCGACGCCCTCCCCTGGTCGCGGCGGGAGGTCGCGCGGCGGCTCGGCATGGACGACGCGGCGCTTCGCCGGATGGCGCGCGGGTCGCGGCCCGTCGCGGACAACCTCGCCGCCTGGCTGCGCCTGCTCGCCGCGCTGCACAGGGCGCTGACGCCGGAACTGCGGGAGATCGCGCGGGTGGTCGGCTGCGAAGAGGGGCGTTTCGTGCGGCACCCCCGCGGGGTGCGGCCACTGGACAACGAGGAGGCCGCGCTGCTGGAGACGCTGGCGACACTCCACGCCGCGCTGCCGCTGCCGCTTCGGTGGCGTGACGGCGTACATCCGGACGCAAGCAGCGCCTAACTCTTAGCTGCTAGCTACTATACCATCGTCCTTTGTTCGACCCGCCGGAGGCGCGGTCGATGGGTCGGGACGTCCTTCGTCCCGACCAGGCCCAGCGGCCGCGGCGCGCAGCGCAGGGCAGGGGAGGACCGGAGCCGCCCGGAGCCACGCGCAGCGCCGCTCGGCGCGAGCATGGCGAGGACGGCGAGGACCGGACCTTGCGTGGAGCGAGCACCGTGGCAGCTACTTCGTCGCACTCAGAGCTCCTGTGGCGGCAATCAATCTATTGATTTGAGTCCGGAATTACGCGCCCTCACTTCTTGGTAGCCGAAAAACAATATAAATTGTGATAAACAGGCCTTCCATTCTGCATCTCACCAATTACTTCTCCAAATGATTCTATAATTTGCTCGCCACACTGATCACCATAAAATTCAAACTTTAGTGCTGAATCAAGCTTTGCAAAAAACTGTAAGGCTGAGAGATCTGTCTTTGCATCCTGCTGAACCAACCCACTAACGATGGGCTCTTTATCGAGCGTGAAGCCACCCCTTGTGAATGCCAGTTCAATTTGCTTTCGCGGCACACGACCTGCTATTGTCATGACAACGCGACCGCCCGTTTTGAGGCGCGTATGCGCTTCACGAAGAACTTGCAGAACCAGCTGAAGGCCCATTTTAGTTAATGTTTCTTCTACGCCAGTCAATTTTTGATCAAACCTATAATAATCGCATGCATCAAAGCTGTCATTGGGCGCTAGGATTGGTACCTGGGGTACATTGGCGACAACAAGGTCAAGATAAGGAGAGTCAGAAGACAGATCTACCTCTTCAAGAGCCTCCTCTTCTCTTTCGAACAGGAAACCCCCGGCTGATAGGGATGATGCAGCTTCAAAGCGCCTAAGCTTGAAATTTAGCTGACAGATCGCGCCTGATAAATAATCTACATCGAATCCTATGTACGTCCGCGGCAAAACGCCTACTTCGGCTAAATACAGCGGAAGCACTCCCGATCCAAATCCTATTTCCGCTACCACCTTACCTCGATATAGATCTGGTTTTTTCATAAGAGCGGCTACCAGGGAATAACTCCAATCATCCGGACAATAAACACCCGGACATATTAGTATTGGCACGGATGGGACTATCTGCCCTTGAAATTCTTCAGAAAATATATTTTCATGGCCTATATTTGCGTAGTGAACTCTACAGAAGTACATTACTTGCTCTATAATTTCCCGAGCGAATGTCGTTTTCCTCAGAGCATTTGCGGACAGATCCTCTAGAATGACAACGGTTCGATTTTCTGGCGGGGGTAATTTCTTTTTTCTTTTTTGCGATATCCTTTTTTCCAGGCCACCCTCCCAAATAGCTCGAAGGGCGCTTCGAAGTTCTGTGTAGTCAGAGAGGGCCCAGCGAGCCTGTATTCGAGCGCGAATAAAACTAGGCAGGTGGTGATCTGGAACTTCATTCTCAATTATCGTCATTATTTTTGATTGATCTTCTAGGTTCAGCAGTTCCATAGCCGCCCCGCCCTTTCCGTCAAGTATGTCATTAGTCCAGATGCATATCACAGACGTCGCAGTGTTGACATGCTCCTTGAGATGATCTTGCAGTGATTTTTCGTGATCGAAATTGTACATGTCCAAGGCGAAATCCAGCTCATCTTGCTGAACGAGCCTGCTCGAGCCGGCGAATTCAATGAGGATTGTTCGAACAGCCACGGCGAGAATGCCATGCGTTGATCGATATACGATTGATACTCTGTGCCTGGCTGGCATTGTGCAGTTCTTCCTTCTGATCGATGCGCCTGGCGAGGCGCGAACTGGAGCGCACCCCGTCAGACGGGACACACGGCTGGGGTTGCGGACTGCTGGGCGATAAACTCACGTGGCGAGAGCATGCGCAAGCGGCTATGAGGACGGATGGCGTTGTAGTCCTCGAACCAAGCGGGAGGTTTCTGGAGGACGGAGATCGCGTCCGGACGAGGGTTCACCCGCACGTAGTCGCGCTTCATGGTCTTGACGAAGGGTTCGCGGACACCGTTGCTTTCCGGGCTGCGGACCGCCTTGAAACAGGCGACGAGGTTCAGCGCGCTGGCGAAGTCCACCGTCTCGGCGGCGGTGTAGGCGGAGCCGTTGTCGGCAAGCCACTGCACCGGCTCCGGGGCGCGGACGGCGTCGAACCGGCGCTCGACGCACTCCAGCATCATGTCGCGCACCATCCCGCTGCTGATCCCGGCGCCGGTCCTGGCGACCCAGGCGATGACCTCGCGGTCTTGGGTGTCGATGGCGAAGGCGACGCGGACCACCTCGCCGTTCCAGCAGGGGATCT
>CAYNYQ010000148.1:0-11323 GCA_964401305.1 uncultured Acetobacteraceae bacterium
CGGCCCGCGCGCGACGCCAGCCACCGGGGCGCCCGCCGCCGCGCGGCCCGCATCGCCCGCCGAGGCCGCGGCGCCCTTCCTGCCGATACCCGTCCGCCCCGCCGAGCAGGCGCCGGTTCTGCGTCGCACCGGGACCGACCAGGTGCCGGGCCCGCACCGCAGCGGGCCCGACCAGGTGCCGGCCCCGCACCGTACCGGGCCCGGCCAGGTGCCGGTGCCCGCGCCGCGCCTGGTGCTGGCGACGCCCCCCGTCCCGCCGGAGGGAGGGGGGCCGCGTGCAGCTCGATGAGCTCCTGCGGCTGAACGGCATGGCGGCGCCGGCGGGCGCCGCGCCGGCGATCCTCGGCCTGACCGCCGACAGCCGCGCCGTCGCGCCGGGCTTCCTCTTCGCCGCCCTGCCTGGCACGCGCGCCGATGGCCGCGCCTTCATCGCCGAGGCGGTGGCGCGCGGCGCCGCCGCCGTGCTGGCGCCGGAGGGCACCGCCTGGCCCGTGGGCGTGCCGGCGCGGCCGCTGGTGCTGCATGCCGACCCGCGCCGCGCGCTGGCGCTGCTGGCCGCGGCCTTGCATGGCGCGCAGCCGGCGACGCTGGTCGCCGTCACGGGTACCAACGGCAAGACCAGCACGGTCGACTTCCTGCGCCAGCTCTGGACGCTGGAGGGTGCGCGCGCCGCCTCGCTCGGCACGCTCGGCCTGATCGCCGCGGGCCTGCCGCCGGGGGCCTCGCTGACCACGCCCGACCCCGTGGCGCTGCATGCGACCCTTGCCGCGCTCGCCGGCGCCGGCGTCACGCGGGCGGCGCTGGAGGCCTCGTCGCACGGGCTCGACCAGCGGCGGCTCGACGGCGTGCGGCTGGCGGCGGCGGGCTTCACCAACCTCACCCGCGACCATCTCGACTATCACGGCGACATGGCGGCCTATCGTGCCGCCAAGCTGCGCCTCTTCGACACCCTGCTGCCCGCGGGCGCGCCGGCCGCAGCGAATGCCGACATGGAGGCCGAGACCCTGGCGGCGCTGCGCGCGGTCGCGGCGCGCCGCGGCCTCGGGCTGCTGACGGTGGGCGAGGCGGGCGAGGCGGTGCGGCTGCTGCGCCAGGCGCCGCGCCCGGACGGCCAGGACCTCGAGATCGAGGCCTTCGGCGCGCGTCACGCCCTGCATCTCGCCCTGCCCGGCCGTTTCCAGGCGGACAATGCGCTGCTGGCGCTGGCACTGGCGGTGGCGACGGGGATGGAGCCCGCGCGGGGCGTGGCGCTGCTGCCGCGCCTCGCCGGCGTGCGCGGGCGGATGGAACTCGCCGCGCGGCTGCCCAACGGCGCCGCAGTCTACGTGGACTACGCGCACACGCCGGATGCGCTCGAGCGCCTGCTCGCCGCGCTGCGGCCGCATGTCGCGCCGGGCGGGCGGCTGCACCTGGTCTTCGGCGCCGGCGGCGACCGCGACCCCGGCAAGCGGCCGCTGATGGGCGCGGCCTGCGCACGCCTTGCCGACCTCTGCTGGGTCACCGACGACAACCCGCGCAGCGAGGACCCGGCGGCGATCCGCGCCGCGGTGCTGGCCGGCTGCCCGCGCGGCGTCGATGCAGGGGAGCGGCGCGGCGCCATCGCCCGCGCGCTGGAGGCCCTCGGCGCCGGCGACGTGCTGGCCGTGGCGGGCAAGGGGCATGAGAGCGGCCAGACCATCGGCGCGATCACGACGCCCTTCGACGACGCGGCGGTGGTGCGGGAGCTGGCGGCATGACCGCGCCGCTCTGGACCGCCGCCGAGCTCCGCGCCGCCACGGGCGGGCAGCTGGCGCAGGAGCCCGCCATCTCGGGCGTCTCGATCGACAGCCGCACGGTGGGCCCCGGCGAGCTCTTCGTCGCGCTGCGCGATGCGCGCGACGGGCACGATTTCGTCGCCGATGCGCTGACCCGCGGCGCTGCCGCGGCGATGGTCGATCGCGACCCGCCCGGCATCGCACCCGGCGCGCCGTTGCTGCGGGTGGCGGAGACGCTGGCCGGCCTCGCCGCGCTGGGCGCCGCGGGGCGGGCGCGCAGCGCGGCGCGCGTCGCGGCGGTGACGGGCAGCGTCGGCAAGACCGGCACCAAGGACATGCTGCGCCTCGCACTCGGCACGGCGGGGCCGACGCACGCGGCGGTTGCGTCCTACAACAACCACTGGGGCGTGCCCCTGACCCTGGCCCGCATGCCGCGCGAGAGCGCCTTCGCCGTCATCGAGATCGGCATGAACAACCCGGGCGAGATCGCGCCCCTCGCCCGCCTCGCCCGCCCGCACCTGGTCTGCGTCACCGCCATCGGCGAGGCGCATATCGGCCACATGGGCGGGCTGGCGGCGATCGCCGAGGAGAAGGGCAGCATCGCGGCGGGGCTCGCGCCGGGCGGCGTGGCGGTGCTGCACCGGGACACGCCCTTCTTCGCGCGGCTCGAGGCGATCGCGCGGGCTAACGGCGCCGCGCGAATCATCGGCTTCGGCGCCGATCCGGCGGCCGAGGCGCGCCTGCTGGACGCGACGACAGGGCCGGAGGGCACGCGCGCACGCCTCGACCTGATGGGCCGCCCGGTGGAGGTCGTCCTGCCGCAGGCGATCGGGCTGCACCATGCGCAGAATGCCTGCGCCGCGCTGGCGGTGGCGGCGGCCCTCGGCCTCGATGCCGCGCAGGCGGCGGCGGCGCTGGCGGGCTATGCGCCGGGGGCCGGGCGCGGCGCGGCGCGGCCGGTCGCCCTGCCCGGCGGTGGCACGGCGCTGCTGGTGGACGAGAGCTACAACGCCGCCTTTCCCGCCATGCGTGCGGCGCTGGCGACGCTGGCGCGGCGGCCGGCCGCGGGGCGGCGCATCGCCGTGCTTGGCGACATGCGCGAGCTCGGCGCTTTCTCGGCCGACCTGCACGCGGCGCTGGCGGCCGATGCCGCGGCGGCGGCCGACCTCGTGTTCTGCTGCGGGCCGGAGATGGCGCGCCTCTACGCCCTGCTGCCAGCCGCCAAGCGCGGGCTGCACGCGCCCGATTCCGCGGCGCTGGCGCCGCTGCTGCCGCCGGCGCTCGGCGACGGAGACGTGGTGCTGGTGAAGGGCGCGCTCGGCTCGCGCATGGCGATCATCGTGCAGGCGCTGACGGCAGAGAAGGCGCCGGCGGCGCCGGCTGAAGAGAAGGCGCCTGCGGCGTTGGCTGTAAAAAAGGCGCCTGCGGCGCCGGGGGACCGTGCGTCGTGATCTTCAACCTCTTCGTCCCCCTGGCGGAGGAGTTCCCGCTCTTCAACCTCATCCGCTACACCACCTTCCGCTCGGGCGCGGCCTGCATGACGGCGCTGGTGGTCTCGCTGGTGCTCGGGCCGGCGGTGATCCGCTGGCTGCGCGGCTTCCAGCGCGGCGGCCAGCCGATCCGCGCCGACGGGCCGGAGAGCCACCTGCTGACCAAGAAGGGCACGCCCACCATGGGCGGCGTGCTGATCCTGCTGGCGACGGTGCTGGCGACGCTGCTCTGGGTGGACCTGCGCAGCGGCCTGGTCTGGGCGGTGCTGGTGGTGACCGTGGGTTACGGGCTGCTCGGCTTCGCCGACGACTGGCTGAAGGTGACCAAGCGCAACACCAAGGGCGTCTCGGGGCGGATGAAGCTGCTGGTGCAGGGCGCGCTCGGCCTGGGTGCTGCGGTCTGGATCATGCTGCTGCTGCCGGCGCCGCTGGCCGACAAGCTGGCGGTGCCGGTCTTCAAGGACGTGCTGGTCCCACTCGGGCTGCTGTTCCCGCTGCTCGGCATGCTGGTGATGATGGGCGCCTCGAACGCCGTGAACCTGACCGACGGGCTCGACGGGCTCGCCATCGTGCCGACGATGATCGCGGCCGGCGTCTTCGCGCTGATCGCCTACCTGGTCGGCAACCGCGTGATGGCGGACTACCTGCAGTTGCATGCCGTGCCCGGCGCCAACGAGCTGGCCGTGTTCTGCTCGGCGCTGATCGGCGCGGGGCTCGGCTTCCTCTGGTTCAACGCGCCGCCGGCCGCGGTCTTCATGGGCGATACCGGCTCGCTCGCGCTGGGCGGGGCGCTCGGCGCGGTGGCGGTGGCGACGAAGCACGAGGTGGTGCTGGCGATCGTCGGTGGATTGTTCGTCGTCGAGACGGTCAGCGTCATCATCCAGGTCTTCTGGTACAAGCGCACGGGTCGGCGCGTCTTCCTGATGGCGCCGCTGCACCACCACTTCGAGAAGAAGGGCTGGGCGGAGTCGACCATCGTGGTCCGGTTCTGGATCATCGCGATGGTGCTGGCGCTGGTCGGGCTCTCGACGCTGAAGATCCGATGAGCGCCAGCCAGCCGAGCGAGACCCGCACCGCGCCACGCTTCGCCCCCTTCGCGGGCGAGAGCATCGCCGTGGTCGGACTCGGCCGCGCCGGGCTGCCCGCGGCGCAGCGGCTCGCCGCCTGGGGCGCCGAGGTCACCTGCTGGGACGATGCGCCGGCGGCACGCGCGGCGGCGGAGCGGGCCGGGCTCACGCTGGCCGATCCCGCCGCGGCGCCACGCTTCCTCTGGGACACGCTGCTGCTCTCGCCTGGCATCCCGCACCGGCTGCCGCGGCCGCATCCCGCCGCGGCGGCAGCCAGGGCGGCCGGCGCGCCGATCCTCTGCGACGTCGAGTACCTGCACCGCGCCGTTCGCGCCGCGGGCTCGCGCGCGCGCTTCCTCGGCATCACCGGCACCAACGGCAAGTCCACCACCACGGCGCTGGTCGCGCACCTGCTGGCCGAGGCCGGGGTGGCGGTGGCGGCCGGCGCCAATCTGGGCCCCGCGGCGCTCGGCTTCGACCTGCTCGGCGATGCCGGCGTCTATGCGCTGGAGATGTCCTCCTACAGCTTGGAGCGACTCGCAGGGATGCGGTTCAACCAGGCGGCGATGCTCAACCTCTCGCCGGACCACCTGGACCGGCACGGCGACATGGCAGGCTACCTGGCGGCCAAGGCGCAGATCTTCGCGCGGCAGGAGCCCGCGGACCTCGCCGTGCTCGGCATGGACGACGCCTGGACCGCCGGGCTGCGCCCCGGCCTCGTCGCGCGCTGCGTGCCGGTCTCGGGCAGCGCGCCGCACCCGGGCGGAATCTGGGCCGAGGGGCGGGTGCTGCGCGACGATTCGGGCGCGATCCTCGACCTCGACGAGGCGCCCATGCTGCCGGGCGCGCACAATGCGCAGAACGCCGCCGCGGCCGCGGCGCTCGCCCTCGGGCTCGGGCTCGGCCGTGCGCAGGTGGCCGCGGCGATGCGCCGCTACCCCGGCCTGCCGCACCGGCAGGAGCGGGTGGCCGAGATCGACGGCATCGCCTTCGTCAACGACAGCAAGGCCACCAACGCCGACAGTGCCGCGCGCGCCCTTTCGAGCTATGCGCGCGTGGTGCTGATCGCCGGCGGCGTGGCGAAGGAGGGCGGCATCGCGCCGCTCGCGCCGCTCTTTCCCCGCATCGCCCGCGCCGTGCTGATCGGCGAGAGCGCCGCGCCCTTCGCCGCGACGCTCGCCGCGCATGGCGTGCCGCACGAGGTCGCCGGCACGCTGGAAGCGGCCGTGCCCGCCGCCGCCGCCGCCGCGCGCGCGGGTGCGGCACCCGTGGTGCTGCTCTCGCCGGCCTGCGCCAGCTGGGACCAGTTCAGCGGCTTCGAGGCCCGGGGCGAGCGCTTCCGCGCCCTCGTCCAGGCGCTGGCCGCGCAGGAGGCGCCGCGATGAGCGTCAGCCGCACCGACACCTCCATCCTCGGCCGCTGGTGGTGGACCGTCGACCGCTGGACCCTCGCCGCGCTGCTGGCGCTGATCGGCTTCGGCTACGTGATGATGCTCGCGGCCTCCCCGGCCGTGGCCGAGCGCGTGATCGGCTCCTCGGCGCGCGGGCTGCTCTTCGCCAAGCAGGTCGTCTTCCTCGCCATGGCGGGCGCGCTGCTGGTGGTGATCTCGCTCGCCTCGCCGCGCATGGTGCGGCGCCTGGCGATCCTCGGCTGCCTCGGCTCGCTGGCGCTGACCGCGGCGACGCTGGTGATGGGCTTCGAGACGAAGGGCGCGCGGCGCTGGCTCTCCCTGCCCTTCCTCGGCACCATGCAGCCCTCGGAATTCCTCAAGCCCTGCTTCGCCGTGGTCTGCGCCTGGCTGCTGGCGCAGGGCAAGACCTCGGCGGCGCTGGCGGCCGGCGCGCGGGCGCCCGCCGCGACGCGACGCTGGCTGCCGGAGCCGCGCGCGCTGCTGCAGTATCCGGGCCGCTTCCTCTGGCCCTTCGCGGTGCTGCCGCTGCTCGGCCTGATCGCCGTGCTGCTGAAGGCGCAGCCCGATTTCGGCATGCTGATGGTGATCGTCGCGGTCTGCCTGGCGCAGTTCTTCGTCGCCGGGCTGAACCTGTTCCTGGTTGGCGCCATCGGCGCGGCCGGCGTCGCGCTCGCGGTCAGCGCCTACTTCATGCTCTCGCACGTGCGCAGCCGCGTCGACCGCTTCCTCGACCCGGATTCGGGCGACACCTTCCAGATCACGAAGTCGCTCGAGGCCTTCGGCCATGGCGGGCTGCTCGGCCGCGGCCCCGGCGAGGGGCGGGTGAAGAACCTGCTGCCGGACGCGCATGCCGACTTCGTCTTCGCCGTCGCGGGCGAGGAATTCGGCTTCGTGATCTGCCTCGTCATCCTCGCGCTCTTCATGTTCGTCGTGGTGCGCGGCATGCTGCGCCTGCTCGGCGAGACCGACCTCTTCGTGGTGCTGGCGGCTACCGGGCTGCTGGCGCAGTTCGGGCTGCAGGCCTTCGTCAACATGGCCTCCACCCTGCACCTCATCCCGACCAAGGGCATGACGCTGCCCTTCGTCTCCTATGGTGGATCCTCGGTGCTGGCGATCGCGATCGGCATGGGCATGCTGCTGGCGCTGACGCGGCGCCGCCCCGGCCGCGCCGCTGCGGGCGAGGCGTGATGCGGGGCCCGGCCGTGCGACCCATCGTCATCGCTGCCGGCGGCACCGGCGGCCACCTCTTCCCGGCCGAGGCGACGGCGGCGGCGCTGCTGGCGCGCGGCGAGCGCGTGGCGCTGATGACCGACACGCGCTCGGCCGCCTTCGACAGCCCGGTCTTCGCCAATGCGGAACGCTTCGTGCTGCGCGGCGCGGGGCTCGCGGGGCGCGGCGTGCTGCGGGCGGCGCGCGGGGCGCTGGCGCTGGCCGCCGGCACGGTGGAGGCGCGCGGGCTGCTGCGGCGCCTCGACGCCGTGGCGGTGGTGGGCTTCGGCGGCTATCCCAGCGTGCCGCCGATGATCGCGGCGCGCACCCTGCCCGGCACGCGACGCCCTGCAACGGTGCTGCACGAGCAGAACGCCGTGCTCGGCCGCGCCAACCGCCTGCTGAGCCGGCAGGCCGACCTGCTCGCCCTCTCCTATGCCGCGACGGCGCGCGTGCCGCATGGCTGCCGGACCGAGGTGGTGGGCAACCCGGTGCGGCCGGCGCTCGCCGCGCTGGCCGGGCAGTTCTATCCGGACATCGCCGAGGGCGGCGCGCTGCGGCTGCTCGTGCTCGGCGGCTCGCTCGGCGCGCGGGTCTTCGCCGATGTCGTGCCCGGCGCGGTCGCCGCGCTGCCGGAGGCGCTGCGCGGGCGGCTCGTCGTCGCGCAGCAGTGCCGGCCGGAGGACCTGAACCGCGTGCGCAGCGCCTACCAGGCGGCGGGCGTGCCGGCGGAACTCTCGCCCTTCTTTCCCGATGTGGCGGGGCGGCTCGCCTCGGCGCACTTGGTCGTCGCGCGCGCCGGCGCCGGCACGCTGGCCGAGCTTGCCTGCGCCGGGCGGCCGGCGGTGCTGGTGCCGCTGCCGCACGCGATCGACGACCACCAGCGCGCCAATGCGCGCGCGCTGGAGGAAGCCGGCGCCGCCTGGCTGATGCCGCAGCCGGAATTCGCGCCGGCGGCGCTCGGGGCGCGCCTCGCCGCGCTCTTCGCCGATCCCGCGGGGCTTGCCCGCGCCGCCGCCTCCGCCGCCAGGCTCGGCCGCCCGCAGGCGGCGCAGCGCCTGGCCGACCTCGTTCTCGACCTCGTCCGCGCCCAGCGGGCCACGCAGGAAACCCGCTGATGCGCGCGCTGCCGCTCTCGATCGGCCCCATCCACTTCGTCGGCATCGGCGGCATCGGCATGTCCGGCATCGCCGAGGTGCTGCACAACCTCGGCTACCAGGTGCAGGGCAGCGACCTCGCCGAGGGCACCAATGTCGCGCGGCTGCGCGCGGCGGGCGTGCCGGTGATGGTGGGCCATGCGGCGGAGAATCTCGGCGGTGCGCAGGTCGTCGTCGTCTCCTCGGCGGTGCGGCGCGACAACCCGGAGGTGCAGGCGGCGCGCGCGCGCCTCGTCCCCGTCGTGCGCCGCGCCGAGATGCTCGCCGAGCTGATGCGCCTCAAATGGTCCGTCGCGGTCGGCGGCACGCATGGCAAGACCACCACCACGAGCCTGGTCGCCGCGGTGCTGGAGGCGGCGAAGCTCGACCCCACCGTGATCAACGGCGGCATCGTCAACGCCTACGGCACCAACACGCGCCTCGGCGACGGCGACTGGATGGTGGTGGAGGCGGACGAGAGCGACGGCTCCTTCCTGCGCCTGCCCTCGGTCGTCGCCGTCGTCACCAACATGGACGCCGAGCACCTCGACCACTGGGGCACGGCCGAGGCGATGAAGGAGGGCTACGCCCAGTTCGTCGGCAACATCCCCTTCTACGGCTTCGCCGTGCTCTGCCTCGACCACCCCGAGGTGCAGGCGATGATCCCGAAGCTCGACCGCCGCATCGTCACCTACGGCTTCTCGCCGCAGGCCGATGTGCGCGCCGAGAAGGTGATCACCGATCGCATGGGCGCGACCTTCGAGGTGACGGTGCAGGACCGCGCGACGCGCCGCGCACGCACCATGAAGCCCTTCCGCCTGCCCATGCTCGGCAGCCACAACGTGCAGAACGCGCTCGCCGCCATCGCCATAGGCGTCGAGATGGAGATCTCGGAGGAGGCGATCCGCAGCGGCCTCGCCGGCTTCAAGGGCGTGAAGCGGCGCTTCACGCGCGTCGGCGAGGCGGGCGGGATCAGCGTGATCGACGACTACGGCCACCACCCGGTGGAGATCGCGGCGGTGCTGAAGGCGGCGCGCCAGGCCGGGGCGCGCGACGTGGTCGCGGTGGTGCAGCCGCACCGCTACACGCGCCTCGCCTCGCTCTTCGAGGAGTTCTGCACCTGCATGAACGACGCCGGCACGGTGATCGTGGCCGATGTCTACGCCGCCGGCGAGCAGCCGATCCCAGGCATCGACAAGGACGCGCTGGTCGAGGGGCTGCGCGCGCGCGGGCACCGCAGCGTGGTCCCGCTGCCGGGCCCCGACTCGCTCGCCGAGATGGTGCATGCCATCGCCCGTGCAGGCGACTACGTGGTCTGCCTCGGCGCCGGCAACATCACGGCCTGGGCGCATGCGCTGCCGGACCAGCTCGGCGTGCTGCAGCAGAAGACGCCGGGCGGGGCGGGGCGCGTGACCACGCTCCGGCGCGCGGCGCCATGAGCCGGCGCGTGGCGCTCTCCGCCATCCCCGCCATCCGCGGCCGGGTCCGCGCCGGCGCGCCGCTCGCGCCCGTCACCTGGTTCCGCGTCGGCGGTCCGGCCGAGTGGCTGGTGCGGCCGGAGGACGTGGAGGACCTCGTCGCGTTGCTGCGCGGCCTGCCGCCGGGGATGCCGCTGACGGTGCTCGGCGCCGCCTCCAACCTCATCATCCGCGATGGCGGGCTGGCGGGCGTGGTGGTGCGGCTGGGCGGGGCCTTCGGCGCGGTCGAGACGGAGGCCGATGGCGTGGTCGCCGGCGCCGCCGCGCTGGATGCGACCGTCGCCGAGCACGCCGCCGCGGCGGGGCTCGCCGGGCTTGAGTTCCTCTGCGGCATCCCTGGCAGCATCGGCGGCGCCGTCGCCATGAATGCCGGCGCCTACGGCACGGAAGTCAAGGACGTGCTGGACTGGGCCGAGGTCGCGACCCCCGCCGGCCTGCAGCGCCTGCCGGCCGCATCCTTCCGCTTCGCCTATCGGCACGCCGGCCTGCCGCCCGGCCCCGCCGTGGTGGTGCGCGCACGCTTCCGCGCGACGCCGGGCGCGCCCGCCGCCATCGCCGCCCGCATGGCGGAGATCCGCGCCGCGCGCGAGGCGACGCAGCCCGTGCGGGCGCGCACCGGCGGCTCCACCTTCAAGAACCCGCCCGGCCACCGCGCCTGGGAGCTGATCGACGCCGCCGGCTGCCGCGGGCTGCGCCTCGGCGGCGCGCAGGTCTCGGAGAAGCACTGCAATTTCCTGATCAACGCCGGCGGCGCGACCGCGGCCGAGCTCGAGGCGCTGGGCGAGCAGGTGCGCGCCCGCGTCCTGGCGCAGAGCGGCGTCGCGCTGGAATGGGAAATCCGGCGGATCGGGCGGGAGGCCGGCGCATGACAACGCGGCGCGTCGCGGTCCTCTATGGCGGCATCTCGGCCGAGCGCGAGGTCAGCCTCGCCTCCGGCACGCAGTGCATCGCGGCGCTGCGCGAGGCCGGCTACTGCGTGACGCCGATCGAGGTCGGCCCCGATCTCGGCGCGCTGCTCGCCGCGCTGCGCGAGGCCAGGCCCGACGCCGTCTTCAACGCGCTGCACGGCCGCTACGGCGAGGATGGCTGCATCCAGGGCGTGCTCGACTGGCTCGGCATCCCCTACACGCATTCCGGCCTGCGCGCCTCGGCGCTGGCGATGGACAAGCAGGCGGCCAAGGCGGTGTTCGGCGCCGCGGGGCTGCCCGTCGCCGAGGGCCGCGTGGTCACGCCGGCCGAGCTCGAGGCCGCCGACCCGCTACCCCGCCCCTATGTCGTCAAGCCGGTGAACGAGGGCTCCTCGGTCGGCGTCACCATCCTGCGCGCGGGCGACAACCGCCGCGCCAGCATCGCGCGCGACTGGCGCCATGGCGAGCACATCATGGCCGAGCGCTTCGTGCCCGGCCGCGAGCTGACCGTCGCCGTGATGGGCGACCGGCCGCTGGCGGTGACGGAGATCGAGACCGGCAACGTCTTCTACGACTACGAGGCGAAGTACGCCGAGGGCGGCAGCCGCCACACCATCCCCGCCCGCGTGCACGAAGCCGCCGCGGCCAGGGCGATGGAGGTGGCGCTGGCGGCGCACCGCGCGCTCGGCTGCCGCGGCGTCAGCCGCGCCGATTTCCGCTACGACGACACGGCGGGCGAGCCGGGGCGCATCGTGCTGCTCGAGGTCAACACCCAGCCCGGCATGACGCGCACCTCGCTCGTGCCGGAGCAGGCGGCGCATTGCGGCATCGCCTTCCCCGCGCTCTGCGCCTGGATGGTGGAGCAGGCCC
>CAYNYQ010000149.1:0-11172 GCA_964401305.1 uncultured Acetobacteraceae bacterium
TGGCCAGCGTCGCCATGGTGCCCGCCGGGCAGGTCGCGGCCTGCACGCCGGCGGCCGGGGCGAGGCCCTGCGACCAGCGCATCGGCGGCGTGGCCACGACGCGGCCGCTGCAGCGCCGGGCACCGCGCGGGCAGGCAGCCGAGGGGCTCGAGGCGATGGCAGCGCGGCGATCGCGGGAGACCGTCTCGCGGCTTCGGATGGAGGTGGTGGTCCGCTGGCGCGACGGGCGGGCGGTGGCCTTGCCGGCCTGGCGGAGGGCTGGGCGGGCGGCCGCGCGCGCGGTGGTGGCGCGCGTGGCCGGCTTGGCCGTGGACTGGGCCATGGCCGTGACCTTGGCGCGCTGCGCGCCCCCCGGGCTGCGATCCGTATTCCGCGCGGCGAGCGCGGGCGAGGCGGCGACAAGCAGGCTCAGAAGGGCGAGCAGGGGTGCGCGCATGCGGTCTCTCTCTCGTTTTCGTGAAGTCCCGTTACGCCATGTTACGCAGCCGCGGCGCGTCGCGCCAAGCCCTGAATGTCAGGGGCAGGGCATCGGTCTGTCGTGGTGTGGCCCGTTGCGGCGGGGCGGCAATAACGGAACAGGCACGGATGGCCGAAAAGCCACGGCGGAGGGGAGTCGCAAAATTTCGATAATGCGCAATATGCTGAAAATGGCGAATCTGCGGCAGGGGCGGCCGATTTCGACTTCCGCCGGTTGGGCGGCGGCAGCGCGCTATTGTCGCTGCCGCCCGCCGCAACCTGCCGCCGGACTGAATCAGTACCGGTACTGCTCGGCCTTGAAGGGGCCCTTCGGGGCCACGCCGATGTAGCCCGCCTGCTGCGCCGTGAGCGTGGTCAGGGTGGCGCCGACCTTCTCGAGGTGCAGCGCGGCCACCTTCTCGTCGAGGTGCTTGGGCAGGACGTAGACCTTGCGCTCGTAGCTGCCCGGATTGGTCCAGAGCTCGATCTGCGCCAGGGTCTGGTTGGTGAAGGAGGCGCTCATCACGAAGGAGGGGTGCCCCGTCGCATTGCCGAGGTTCACCAGTCGCCCCTCGCTGAGCAGGATGATGCGCTTGCCGTCGGGGAACTCGATCTCGTCCACCTGCGGCTTCACGTTGTCCCACTTGTAGTTCTTCAGCGCGGCGACCTGGATCTCGGAATCGAAGTGGCCGATGTTGCAGACGATGGCGCGGTGCTTCATGGCCCGCATGTGCTCGATGGTGATGACGTCGACGTTGCCGGTCGCGGTGACGAAGATGTCGGCCACCGGCGCGGCCTGCTCCATCGTGACGACCTGGTAGCCCTCCATCGCCGCCTGCAGGGCGCAGATCGGGTCGACCTCGCTGACCATGACGCGGCAGCCGGCGTTCTTTAGGCTGGCGGCGCTGCCCTTGCCGACATCGCCGAAGCCGCAGACCATGGCGACCTTGCCGGCCATCATCACGTCGGTGCCGCGGCGGATGCCGTCCACCAGGCTCTCGCGGCAGCCATAGAGGTTGTCGAACTTCGACTTCGTCACGCTGTCGTTCACGTTGATCGCCGGGAAGAGCAGCTTGCCCTCGCGCGCCATCAGGTAGAGGCGGTGGACGCCGGTGGTGGTCTCCTCGGAGACGCCCTTGATCGAGGCCGCCAGCTTCGCGAACCAGCCCGGCTTCGTCTTCAGGCAGTCCTTGATGAGGGCGAAGAAGACTTCCTCCTCCTCATTGGTCGGCTTCTCGAGGAAGGAGGTGTCGCCCAGCTCGGCGCGCAGGCCGTAATGGACCAGCAGCGTCATGTCGCCGCCGTCGTCGAGGATCATGTTGGGCTCGCCGCCATCGCCCCATTCCAGGGTGCGGCGCACGTAGTCCCAGTACTCGGGCAGCGTCTCGCCCTTCACGGCGAAGACCGGGGTCCCGGCGGCGGCGATGGCGGCGGCGGCATGGTCCTGCGTGCTGAAGATGTTGCAGGAAGACCACCGCACATCGGCGCCGAGATGCTTCAGCGTCTCGATCAGCACCGCGGTCTGGATGGTCATGTGCAGGCAGCCGGCGATGCGCGCGCCCTTGAGCGGCTGCGCCGCGCCGTATTCCTTCCGCACCGCCATCAGGCCGGGCATCTCGTCCTCGGCCATGGCGATTTCCTTGCGGCCCCAATCGGCGAGCGCGAGGTCCCTAACCTTGTAGTCGCTGGCGACGGGCATGGTCTGGCATCTCCGGAATTTCGCGGAGCGCGCCTAGCACGGTCGCCGCCGCGAGGCCAGAGATGCGCACATATAATAATGTCTTTATGACCGGCGCCGTCGAGGTGGCGCGGCACCCTCAATGCGTCGCCGGCGGGGTGCCGGGCCATGGGCGCGCCCACCGGCGGGCGCATCATGGCACGGCACCCATCCCGTCGCGCGATCCCGGCTCCCGGGCCTCGCCCCCGCCGGCCTGCCAGGGCAATCAGGTCACTGGCGGCTGACGGGTTCCGGGCAGCCATCGCTGCCGCCTGCCGGCAACGTGACGCCGGGACGCGCCGTGCTGCCGGCGCCCGGCCCGGACCGCAGCACGACCGGACCGTCGCCGCGCGTGGCCAGGCGGGCGAGCCCCTGCGTGGTCGCCGGGCAGGCGCTGCCGGCGGAGGCGCGCGCCGCCGCTTCGGCCTGCGATTCGGGCGCCGAACCGGCGGCGGTTCCGGGTGCGGGTTCGGTGCGCGGCGCCTGGCAGGCCGCCAGCACGGCGAGCAGGCCCAGGGCGATGGTCGGGGAGCGGAAACGCGGCATCTGTTCCTCCTGTTAACCTAATCAACGTGACGTTTATATAAAAACTCTCTGAGATTCTGATTGATCTGCCGCAACCGCGACGGGACCTTCCGCGCCGCGTCGCCTGTGCGCCGGAACGGCCGCCGCGGCCGGTTTACCGCCCCTGCCCGAGGGGCTATCCGGGACGGGGAATGGACACCCCGTTTCCCTCTCCCTCCGGTTCCGGAGCGCGGCTCGACACCCAGGCGCCAGACCCCGAATCCGGGCCGCTGCCGGCCTACCGCGCACGTGTGGCCGCCGGCGTGCTCGCGCCCGATGCGGCGCAGGCGATGGCGGCGGAGATGCTGCAGGACCTCTGGCGGCGTCTGCGCGGCTACGAGCCTGGCCCGGAGGCACCGGCCGAGCAGGCCACCTCCTTCCTCGGCCGTCTGTTCCGCCGCCGCCCCGCCGACGAGGCGCTGCCGGCGGCGCCGCAGGGCCTCTACCTCGTCGGCGAGGTCGGGCGCGGGAAGTCCATGCTGATGGACCTCTTCTTCGCCTGCGCCCAGGTGCGCCGGAAAAAGCGCATCCACTTCCACCAGTTCATGCAGGACTGCCACCAGCGCATCCATGCCTGGCGCCGCGCCAACGCCGCCGCCGGCGAGGATCCCGCGCGCGACGCCGACCCGATCCCGCCGCTGGCCGAGAGCATCCTCGCCGAGGCCGCGCTGCTCTGCTTCGACGAGTTCCAGGTGCACGACATCACCGACGCGATGATCCTCGGCCGGCTGTTCGAGGCGCTCTTCGCCCGCGGCGCGGTGGTGGTGGCGACCAGCAACACGCTCCCCGACGACCTCTTCAAGGGCAAGCCGGGCCGCGACGCCTTCCTGCCCTTCATCGCCGTCCTCAAGGACCATGTGGAGGTGCTGGTGCTGGAGGCGGCGCGCGACTACCGGCGCGACCGCATCCGCGGCCTGCCCACCTGGCACGTGCCGGCGGACGGTCGGGCGGAGCGCGCGCTCGACCGCGCCTTCGAGGAGCTGGCCGGGGTGACGCGGGGAGAGCCGCTGCGCCTGCCCGTGCTCGGTCGCATGCTGGAACTGCCGGAGGCGGCGCGCGGCGTGGCCCGGGCCGATTTCGAGGGGCTCTGCGGCCGGCCGCTCGGGCCGGCGGACTACCTGGCGCTGGCGACGCATGTCCACACGCTGGTGATGGACGCCATCCCCCGCCTCGGCCCCGAGAATTTCGACAAGGCGCGGCGCTTCATCACGCTGGTGGATGCGCTCTACGAGCACCGCTGCAAGCTCGTCGCCTCGGCCGAGGCGACGCCCGACCTGCTCTACGAGCGCGGCGAGAACGCGCCGATGTTCGAACGCACGGCGAGCCGGCTGGTCGAGATGCAGAGCCAGGACTACCTGGCCCTGCCGCACCTTACCTGAGGCCGCGGCGGCGCGCCGCTCAGGCCGTCTTCTGCGCCGCCAGCCCGAGCTCCTGCACCATCGTCTCGCGCATGACGAATTTCTGCACCTTGCCGGTGACCGTCATCGGGAAGCTGTCGACGAAGCGCACGTAGCGCGGGATCTTGTAGTGGGCGATCTGGCCGCGGCAGAAGGCGCGGATCTCCTCCTCCTCGGCGGTCATGCCGGGCTTGAGGCGCACCCAGGCGCAGAGCTCCTCGCCCATGCGCGCATCGGGCACGCCGACCACCTGCACCTCGGCCACCTTGGGGTGGCGGAACAGGAACTCCTCCACCTCGCGTGGGTAGACGTTCTCGCCGCCGCGGATGACGAGGTCCTTGATGCGGCCGACGATGTTGCAATAGCCCTCGGCGTCCAGCGTGGCGAGGTCGCCGGTGTGCATCCAGCCCGCCCGGTCGATCGCCTCGGCCGTGCGCTCGGGATCGCCCCAGTAGCCCTGCATCACGCAGTAGCCGCGGGTGCAGAGCTCGCCCGCCGTGCCGGGCGGCACCACGCGGCCCTCGGCGTCGACAATCTTCACCTCGACATGCGGGTGCACGCGCCCGACGGTGCCGATCTTGCGCTCCAGCGGATCGTCCACGGCGGACTGGAAGCTGACCGGCGAGGTCTCGGTCATGCCGTAGCAGATCGTCACCTCGCGCATGTGCATCTCGTCGAGGCAGCGGCGCATGATCTCGATCGGGCAGGGCGCGCCCGCCATCACCCCGGTGCGCAGCGAGCCGAGGTCGAAGCCGGCGAATTCCGGGTGGGTCAGCATGGCGACGAACATGGTCGGCACGCCGTAGAGCGAGGTGCAGCGCTCCTCGGCCACTGCGCGAAGGGTCTCCAGCGGGTCGAAGCCCTCGGCGGGGAAGACCATGGTCGCGCCATGGCTGGTGCAGGCCAGGTTGCCGATCACCATGCCGAAGCAGTGGTAGAGGGGGACGGGGATGCAGACCTTGTCCGCCTCCGAGTAGCGCATGGTGCGCGCGATGAAGTAGCCGTTGTTCAGGATGTTGTGGTGGGTGAGGGTCGCGCCCTTGGGCGCCCCGGTCGTGCCCGAGGTGAACTGGATGTTCACCGGGTCGTCGAATTGCAGCTTCGCCTCGCCCTCGCGCAGCGCCCGTAGCGCCGCCTCGGGCGCGCCGAGCCGCGAGACCTCGTCGAAGGGGATGAAGCCGGGCGCCGCCGGCACGCCCGGCGCCGGGAGGATCTGGATGACATGGCGCAGCGCCGGCAGCGTCGCCGCGTGCAGCCGCCCGGCGCTGCGTTGCGCGATCTCGGGCGCCAGCGTGTTCAGCATGCCGACATAGTCCGAGGTGCGGTGCGCCGTCGCCGTGATCAGCGCGGCGCAACCGACCTTGTTCAGCGCGTATTCCACCTCCGAGAGCCGATAGGCCGGGTTGATGTTGACCAGGATGATCCCGGCGAGCGCCGTGCCGTACTGCGCCAGCACCCATTCGGCATTGTTGGGCGACCAGATGCCGACGCGCTCCCCGGGCTCGATGCCCATGGCCAGCAGCCCGGCCCCGAAGGCCTCGGCGCGCTGCAGCAGCTCGGCATAGGTCCAGCGTACCCCCTGGTGGCGCACCACCAGCGCCGGGCGGTCCGGGAACCGGGCCACGGTGGCGCGCAGGTTGGCGCCGATGGTCTCGCCGAGCAGCGGCTCGGCACTGGCGCCGTGGACATAGCTTCGGGTCAGGGGTGTGTGCATCGCTGGGCCTCCCGTCCCGATGATACAGCCTGGCGGCCCGCCGGGGGCAGACCCTGCTTCCCTTCCGGCCGCGGCTGGATTACCTGCCCGCTCCCCGATCGGAGAAACGCCATGAATCGTCGCCTGATCCTCGGCGCGGCGGCCGCCGCCCCGGCCGCGCTGGCCACCCCGGCCCTCGCCCAGGCCCTGCCGGAGGTCCGCTGGCGCCTCGCCTCCTCCTTCCCGCGCAGCCTCGACGTGCTGTTCGGCACCGCCGAGCGCATCTGCGCCCGGGTCGCGGCGATCACCGACAACCGCTTCCGCATCCAGCCGCACCAGGCCGGCGAGATCGTGCCCGCGCTGCAGGTGCTGGACGCCGTGCAGGCCGGCACCATCGAGTGCGGCCACACCGCCTCCTACTACTATGTCGGCAAGGACCCGGCCTTCGCCTTCTTCACGGCGCTGCCCTTCGGCCTGAATGCCCGCATGAACACCGCCTGGCTGACCCAGGGCGGCGGCAATGCGCTCGCGGCGGAGCTGTTCCGCGACTACAACATCCACGCCATCCCGGCCGGCGACACCGGCGCCCAGATGGGCGGCTGGTTCCGCAACGAGGTGCGCTCGGTCGACGACCTCAAGGGGCTGAAGTTCCGCATCGCCGGCTTCGCCGGCCAGGTCTTCGCCCGCCTCGGCGCGGCGCCGACCCAGGTGGCGGCGGCCGACATCTACCCCTCGCTCGAGCGCGGCACGCTGGACGCGGTGGAGTTCGTCGGCCCGCACGACGACGAGAAGCTCGGCTTCGTGCGCGTCGCCCGCTTCTACTACGCCCCCGGCTTCTGGGAGGCCGGGGCCCGGCTGCATTTCATGTCCAACCAGCGCGCCTGGGACGCGCTTCCCCAGGCCTACAAGGAGGCGATCGAGGTCGCCTGCGGCGAGGCCAATGCCGACATGCTGGCGCGCTACGACAACCTCAACCCGCAGGCGCTGCGCCGGCTGATCGCCGCCGGCGCCCAGCTGCGATTCTGGCCGCGCGACATCATGCAGGCTGCCTGGCGCGAGGCGCATGCGCTCTACGAGGAGACCTCGGCCCGCAACGAGCGGTTCCGGCGGATCTGGACCGCCTACCGCGCCTATCGCGACGAGGAGTACCAGTGGTTCCGCGTGGCGGAAAACAGCTTCGACAACTTCGCCTTCCCCGCCGCCGCCGCGGCGCAGCGCTGACGGCCCGGGAAGGCCGGGTTCCGGGCCGTCAGGCCTCCGGCGCCCGGCGCACCCCGTCGAGGACGCTCATCGCGGCGTCCTCGGGCCGGGCGGAGCCGGGCACCACGCTGAGCGTCCCGTCGGTCTCCAGCACGACCGCGGCCGCGTCCTCGACCCGCGCCACGCCGGCCGCGCGCAGCGCCGAGACCACCTCCTCGCGCGTCACCCGCTGCTGGCGCAGCGCCGCGTCCAGGAAGCGGCCGCGGTGCAGCAGCAGGGTGGGCTCCGACTTCACCAGCGCATCGAAGCGCGCCGACCGCACCGAGACGTAGGCGACGGCGTATTGCAGCGCGACCAGCAGCAGCAGAGCCGCCAGGCCGTCCGCCAGCGGCACGGAGCGGTTCAGCAGCACCGTCGCCAGGGTCGAGCCCAGCGCCACCGTGACCACCAGGTCGAAGGCGTTGAGCTTCGCCAGCGTGCGCTTGCCGGAGATGCGCAGCAGCGCCACCAGCGAGACATAGGCGGCCGTGCCGACGAGGAGCACGCGCAGCAGCGACCACCAGGATTCGAAGACCATGCCGTGCCGGGCCCTTTGCGCCGCGGCGGCGGCATGGCCCCTCCCTCTCGCCGCGTCGCGGCCGTGCCGACCATCCGGGCGACGGCCGCGGCCACCCGCTGTCGCCCGCCGCCGCTTCCGCGCACGCGCGCGCCGTCCCGGCCAAGCCAGCGGCGCCGCCGGGTGGCGACGCCGCGGCCCAGAGCCCGCCTCAGCGGTAGAGGCGGAGCCCGTCGCCCCAGCCGCGCTCGCGGCCGTAGTCGGCGATGCGGTCACGGTCGTAGCGTGGCAGCGCCTCGAGCTCCTCGCGCGACATGGTCAGCTGCGCGCGCTCGTTGCCCTGGCCGAGCCGGATGCGCTCGATCGGCACCATCGCCTCGCGCGAGCCGATGCCGAGGAAGCCGCCCCACTCGACCACCGCCGCGCGCACGCGACCCTGGCTGTCCATCAGCAGGTTGCGCACCTCGCCCGCCTCGCGGCCATTGGTGCCGACGACATTGGTGCCGATCAGCGCCTGCACGCTCTGCAGCGGCACGCCGGCGGCCGGGGAGGCCGCGGCGGGCTGCGCCTGGGAGCCGGACTGGGCCGGCGCCGGCCGGGTCGCGGTGGCGCCGGTCCGCTGCTCGGCGGTGGCCTGCTGGCGCCCGTCCGCCTGCTGCTGCTGCACGTTGACCTGGGGCTCGCCCTCGCGCCGGACAGTGACCTGCGGCTCGCCCGGGCGCTGCACGTTGACCTGCGGCTGGGCCTGCTGCACGCGCACCTGCGGCTCGGCCTGCTGCACCGTCACGCGCGGCTCGGGCTGCTCGATGTTCACCTGCGGCGGCGGCTGCTGGATCGCCACCTGCGGCGGCGGCTGCGTCACGGTGATCTGCGGCTGCTGCTGCTGCACCGTGATCTGCGGCGCCGGCTGCTGCACGCGCACCTGCGGCTGGGCCTGCTGCACCTGCACGCCCTGCTGGGCGCCGCCCGTGGTCGCCTCGGCCGTGCCGCTCGCCCGCTCGACCAGCGTGCCCATCGCCTCCGCGGCCTCGCGCAGCTGGCTCGCCACCTGCTGGGCGTTGGGCTGCTGGCCCTGCAGCGCCTGCTGCGCCTCGTTCAGCTCGCGCTGCGCCGCACGATAGGGCTCCTGGCCCTGCATCTGCTGCGGCACGCGGCCGAGCGCCTCGAGGCCCGCGGTCACCGCGGTGCGCGCCTGGCCGAAATTCGGCTGCTGCCCGCCCGAGATCTGGCCCTCGGCCTGGCGCAGCGACTGCTGCACCGTCCGCAGCTGCCCGACGACGGCGGGCTGCTGGCTGCCGGCCTGCTGCGCCGGGGCCTGGCCGGGCTGGGCCTGGCCGCCGCCCTGCGGCTGCGCCGCGGCCGGGAGGCACATCGCAAGCGCCGCGGCCGCGGCGCCCGTCATCAGCAGGGTGCGCAGCGAGTCCGTCCGCCGGGTCGTGGTCTGGCTCGTATGCATGGTTCTCGTTCCTTGCGTGGTCCGTTGCGGGCACGTGCGGCGGCGTTGCGTCGCGCCGCTGCCTCCGCTGCCACGTGGTTGGCGCCGCGGCCGGCCGGGACTCCGTGCTGCTACCTATGCGCCGGCGGGAAACCGATGCGCGGCGGCGCGTTGCCTGCATGCTGCCGACGCGGGCCGGCGGCGACGCACACCGGGAGGCCTGCGGTGCCATCCACGCGCGCCTCAGACGGGACGCCCGGCCGACCGCTCGCGTGGCATCTCGGCCTGCTGTGCGGGATGCTGCTGGTGCCGGTGCTCGTGCTCGAGGCCTATCTGCTGATCCGCATCGCCGCGGTGGAACGGGACCGCCATCAGGCGGTCGCGCACGAGGCGGCCAAGGGCATCGCCTTCTCCCTCGACCGTGGGCTCTCCACCCTGGGCGCTGTGGCCGAGGTGCTGGCGACCTCGGACCATCTGCTTGCCGGCGACATCGGCGCGTTCCGCCAGCGCCTCCAGCGCCTGCCGCCGATCGGCGCGGCCGAGGTCGTGCTGCGCAGTGCCGAGGGCGCGGTGCTGATGGCCTCCGGCGCCGTCTCCCCCGGCCCGGGCGACGCGACGGCGGAGACGGCCGCGCGCGCCACGGGGCGCGCGCAGGTCTCGGGCCTGCTCGCCGGCGGCGACGAGACCGCCTTCGCCGTCGTGGTGCGGGTGGGCGGCGTGGCGGGCCGGGTGCTCAGCCTGCGGGTGCCGCTCGGCGAGCTCGAACGCCTGCTCGAGCGCCAGGCGCTGCCGGCGGCGATGTCCGTCGGCATCACCGACCAGGACGGGCGGCTCCTGGCCAGCACGCGGGCCGGGTTGCGGCCGGTGCTGGCGCCGGGCGCCGACCTGCCCGCCGAGGCGGCGGAGGGCTGGCGCCGCGGCGTGGATGCCGAGGGCGTGCCGATCGTGCTCGCCTTCGCGCGCAGCGAGTTCGCCGGCTGGACCGCCTGGGTGGCGATGCCCGAGGCGACCTTCGCCGCGCCGCTCCGGCGCTCCCTCGTCGCCACCGTCCTGCTGGCCGCCCTCTTCGCCCTGCTCGCGGCGGTGCTCGCCATCGCCTTCGCGCGCTGGATCACCCGCCCGATCACGACGCTCGCCCGCGCCGCCGCGCGCGGCGAGGACACCACGGCCGCGACGCCGGTGCGCGAGGTGAACGCGCTGTCGGAGGCCTATGCCGCGGCGCGGGCCGAGGCGCAGCGCCTGCGCGAGATGCAGGCCGAGCTGCGCCAGGTCGCGCGGCTGAACGAGATGGGCACGCTGGCGGCGACGCTGGCGCACGACATCAACCAGCCCCTCACCGCCGCCGCGACCTTCGCCGAGGCGGGCCTGCGCCTGCTTCCCCCCGGGCCGCAGCAGGCCGCGGCGCGCGAGGCGATGCGCGAGGCGGCCGAGCAGGCCGTGCATGCGGGGCGGATCGTCGGGCGGCTGCGCGACCTGCTGGCCGCCCCGGATGGCCGGCGGGTGCCGGCGGACGTGAATGCGCTGGTGCGCTCGGCCGTGGCGCTGGCCCTCGCCGATGCGCGCCAGCGCGGGATCGTGCCGCGCTTCACGCTGGCGCCCGACCTGCCGCCGGTGGCGCTCGACCGGGTGCAGATCGGCCAGGTCGTGGTGAACCTCGTGCGCAACGCCATGGAGGCGATGAGCGAGGCGCCGCGGCGCGACCTGCTCGTCGCCACGGCGGCCTCGGCGCCCGGGCGGATCGAGATCGCGGTGGCCGATACCGGTCCCGGCATCGCGCCGGAGGTGCGGGACCGGCTCTTCTCGCCCTTCGTCACGACCAAGCCGGGCGGCATGGGCGTCGGCCTGGCGATCTCGCGCGCCGTGGTCGAGGAGCATGGCGGCGAGCTGCGCTGCGCCCCGAACCCCGGCGGCGGCAGCGTGTTCCGGGTCATCCTGCCCGTCGATCCGCGCACCCTGCGCCACGCCGAGGAGAGATGCCATGTCGCCTGACCGCCGCTTCGCGCACGTCGTCGACGACGAGGCCGCGATGCGGCGCTCGCTCGCCCTGCTGCTGCAGGCCGCGGGCTACGAGGTGCAGACCTTCGCCACCGGCGACGCCTTCCTCGCCGCCGCGGCGGGGGACCTGCCCTTCGGTTGCGTGCTGCTCGACCTGCG
>CAYNYQ010000150.1:0-10984 GCA_964401305.1 uncultured Acetobacteraceae bacterium
GGCCGGGCGCGGCGCCGGCCAGGCCTCGGGCGGGCGGGCGGCGCCATCGCCGGGGGGCAGCAGGTCCATCTCGCCGGCGCCAGCACGCGGCCGCGGCACCTCCTGCCCGATGCCGCGCCGCAGCGCCTCCCGCGCGCGGGAGAGACGGGAGCGCAGCGTGCCCTGCGGCACGCCCTGCACCGCCGCGGCGTCCCCGTAGTCCAGCCCCTCCACCACCACGAGCCAGAGCGCCTGGCGCTGGATCGGCGGCAGGGTCTGCAGGGCAGCGATGAGGTCGCGCACGGCCTGGCGCTCCTCCTGGCCACCGGAAACGGGGGGATCGGGCAGCGCGGGCGCGGCGCGGATCGGGCTGCGGGCGGCGCGGCGCGCCTCGGCGACCCGGGCGTGGCGGAGGATGGTGAAGAGCCAGGCGCGGAGATTGGTCCCGAGCGTGAACTGGTCGCGGGCGGCGATGGCCCGCATCAGTGTCTCCTGGACCAGGTCGTCGACCGTGTCGGGGCGGTTCACCAGCATCCGGGCGAGGCGGCGGAGACCGGGGATCTCGAGCGCGAGCGCGGCGGCGAAGGCTTCGGGGCGGGACGCATCCTCATCGGCTCCCTGTCGCATGGATGCTCCGGCCGCCTGCCCTGCAGCGCCCCTCTCGGCGGATTCTATTGTATACAAAATTTCCGCGCGACGCAGACACCCGGTGCCCACACCCTTGCGTGTGGCGAGCGGCGCGGATGCACTATCGCGTGCGGCGGGTCTCCCCCCTGCCCGCCACGCCGCGCATGACGGCGGCAGACCGACAGCCCGGCGCGGGCACGACACCGGGGCCGCGGGTCGCGGACGCCCGCGCTACGGTCGTCGCCGGGGCGGGCAGTCTCCGCCCTGGGCCACGATCCGCGAGGACTGCATCAAGGATCGTGGTTCAGCGCGTTGTTTCGTCGCGTGATTCACGCCTGCGGGCGCTACGCCCTGCGGCGATCACGCCCTAGAACAGCCCCTCGATCCGCCCCTCGGCGTCGAGGCCGATCGCTTCCGCGGCCGGGCGGCGGGGCAGGCCGGGCATGGTCATGATCTCCCCGCAGACCGCGACGACGAAGCCCGCGCCGGCCGAGAGCCGCACCTCGCGCACCGGCAGCACATGTCCCTCCGGCGCGCCGAGCTTCGTCGGATCGGCGCTGAAGCTGTACTGCGTCTTGGCGACGCAGACCGGGACATGGCCGAAGCCCTGCTCCTCGAAGCGCGCGAGGCGGGCGGCGACCGCGGCCGGGATCGTCACCTCTGCCGCGCGGTAGATCTCGCGCGCGATGGTGCGCAGCTTCTCGGCCAGCGGCATGGCATCCGGGTAGAGCGGCGCGAAGCGGGCCGCGCCGCGATCCAGCCGCGCCTGCACCGCGCGCGCGAGGTCCAGCGCGCCCGCCGCGCCATCCGCCCAATGCGTGCAGAGCACCGCCTCGGTGTCGAGCCGCGCCATGGCCTGCTGCACGGCGGCGATCTCGGCATCGGTGTCGGAGGTGAAGCGGTTCAGCGCCACCACCACGGGCAGGCCGAATTTGTGCATGTTCTCGACATGCCGGGCGAGGTTGACCGTGCCGCGCTCCACCGCCGCCACGTCCTCGCGCCCGAGGTCCGCCTTCGCCACGCCGCCATGCATCTTCAGCGCCCGCACCGTGGCGACGATCACGCAGGCCGCGGGCGCGAGGCCGGCGCTGCGGCACTTGATGTCGAGGAACTTCTCCGCGCCGAGATCCGCGCCGAAGCCGGCCTCCGTCACCACCACGTCGGCCAGCGCCAGGCCGAGCCTGGTGGCGATGACGCTGTTGCAGCCATGCGCGATGTTGGCGAAGGGGCCGCCATGCACGAGGGCGGGCGAGCCCTCCAGCGTCTGCACCAGGTTCGGCTGCAGCGCGTCGCGCAGCAGCGCCGCCATCGCGCCATCGGCCTTCACGTCCCGCGCCATGATGCTGCGCCCGTCGCGCGTGGCGCCCACGATCATCCGCCCGAGCCGCGCCTGCAGGTCGGCGAGGCCGCTGGCCAGGCAAAACACCGCCATCACCTCGCTGGCCACGGTGATGTCGAAGCCGTCCTCGCGCGGGATGCCCTGCGCCGCGCCGCCGAGGCCGAGCACCATGTCCCGCAGGTTGCGGTCGTTCATGTCCATCGCGCGGCGCCAGGTCACGCGCCGAGGGTCGAGGCCGAGCTCGTTGCCCCAGTACATGTGGTTGTCCACCATCGCGCTCAGCAGGTTGTTCGCGCTGGTGATGGCGTGGAAGTCGCCGGTGAAGTGGAGGTTGATGTCCTCCATCGGCGCCACCTGCGCATGCCCGCCGCCCGTGGCGCCGCCCTTCACCCCGAAGCAGGGGCCGAGCGAGGGCTCGCGGAGCGCGATCATCGTCCTCGTGCCCAGCGCGTTCAGCGCGTCGCCGAGGCCGATGGTGGTGGTGGTCTTGCCCTCCCCGGCCGCGGTCGGGTTGATGCCGGTGACGAGGACGAGCCGGCCGGGCGGGCGCCCGGCGATCGCGTCGGCCACGAAGCCGTGCTCGATCTTGGCCTTGGTGCGGCCATGGGGGATCAGCGCGGCCTCCGGCACGCCGGCGCGCCCGGCGATCTCCCCGATCGGCCGGAGGGTCGCGGCACGCGCGATCTCGAGGTCCGTGGCCATCGCTTGCCTCCCCTGCCCTGCGGGCCGGAGCGTTACCGGGCTGGACCGATGGCGGCAAGCGCCCGGGGCGGCGCGGGCGCCGATGCATGGGGGCTATCGAACCGGTGCCAGGGCGGCATGTGCCGCAGCGCACAAGGGGCGCGAAGTTCCGACCAGCGCGGCCATGGAGGCCGCCGGCCGCTGCCGTCGCGTCGATGACGCCGAGACGCGGGGCCGGCGCATCCGACCGGGGCGCGCCCGCAGCCAGGAGAGCAGAGACCCATGCGCATCGCCGTCATCGCCGCCACGCTCGTGGCCATCGGGCTTCTCGCCGCGCCGCCGCCCGCCCGCGCCGGCGAGTGCCCCGAGGAGCACAGGCTCACCAGGCCCCGCCCGGTCGAGGACGCGCCCGATGTCGGCGTGCTGCGCGAGATCCTGTCCGTGGTGCGGCTGAAGGACTGGCGCGGCACCGGCGACCTGCTGCTGCGCACCCGGCGGCTGATCGTGCTGCCGGGCGGCATCGTGCCGACCCATTCGCACGACGACCGGCCCTCGATCGTCACCATCATCGTCGGCGAGATCATCGAGCATAGCGCCCTCTGCGCCGTGCCCGTCCTGCACCGCACCGGCGAGACCTCGCCGGAGTTCGGGCCCGGCCACACCCACTGGTGGGAGAACCGAAGCAGCCAGCCGGTGGTCATCATCTCCTCGGACGTCGTGCCGAACGAGATGATGAACGACCCGCACATGTGATGCCGCCGGCCCCGCCGCCTCGCTTGCGCCGCCGCGGCGGGGCGGCACATGGGGCCGCATGGCGAGCCCCTGCATCGATGTCTGCCGCTACGACGAGGCCACGGGCTGGTGCCTCGGCTGCGGCATGACGCGCAAGGACAAGAAGCACTGGAAGAAGGAGAAGGACCGGCGCCCCGCGATCCGCGCGGCGCTGCCGGCGCGACTCGCCACGCTCGAGGCATCCGGCCAGCCGACCGGCGAGGCCGCGGCGAAGCCGCGCAAGAAGGCCGGGTAGGCGCGGCGCGGCGGCGGCCATGCGCAGGCCTCGCGGCTGCCACGGGGAGCCGCGCGTTTGCCGCAAGGCTCTGACTGAAAACGCAATTCCGTTGATCCGCATCAAAGTCGCACGCGCGACACGGGCCTAGCACCGATCCGCGACGGCGTGGGCCGTCCAGAACCGGATACGGAAGACATGCTCAGCACCAGGATGGCCGCCATTGCGGCCCTTGCCGCGGCGATCGGCATCGGCGCGGCCGGCGGCGCCGCGGCCCAGGACACCGCGCAGGCCGAGGCGAACACCTTGCGCGGCAAGCGCGCCGGCGATTTCCTCATCGGCCTCTCGGCCATCGGCGTGCTGCCGACCAAGGGCGGCCGGGTCGACGTCATCGGCGGCACGCCCACCGCCTCGAACAGCGCGACGGGGCAGCTCGACTTCACCTACTTCTTCACCGACATGATCGCGGTGAACCTGATCGCGGCGACCACGCGCCACGATGTCTCGGTGCGCGATTCGGCCATCGGCACTGTCAGCCTCGGCCATGTCTGGGCGCTGCCGCCAACGCTGACGGTGCAGTTCCACCCGATGCCGCGCAACCGCTTCAGCCCCTATCTCGGCCTCGGCGTGAACTTCACCGCCTTCTACGGCGAGGGCGGCCGGCCCTCGGCGCCGGTGACCAACGTGAAGATCGACAATGCCTGGGGCATGGCGCTGAACTTCGGCACCGATGTCGAGATCGCGCCGAACTGGCTGGCGAATTTCGACGTGAAGAAGATCTTCTTCCTCGAGCCCGACGTGCGCGTCGACACCAGCATCGGCCGCCTCAACGCGCGCGCCGACATCAACCCCTGGGTCATCGGCGCCGGCATCCGCTACCGGTTCTGAGCGCCGCGGCGGGCGCGGCCGCCGGGTCAGGCGGCCGCGCGCTGCCGCACGCCGAGATCGGCCAGCGCGCCGCCGATGGCGTCGACCGCGCCCCGCATCTCCTCCGGCGTCACCGCGCCGATGCAGCCGACACGGAAGGTCGGCGCCCGGGTGTTGTGAAAGTTGCTGATCAGCACGCCGCGCGCCTTCAGCGCGTCGACGAAGGGCTGCAGCGCGAAGGCCGGGTCGGCGGGCTGGTGGACGGTGACGATCACCGGCCCCTGGTGCCGGCGCTCGAGATAGGGCGTCAGCCCCAGCGCCTGCACGCCCTCGTACAGCACGCGCACGTTCTCGGCGTAGCGGGCATGGCGCGCCGGCTGCCCGCCCTCGCGCGCATAGAGGTCGAGCGCCACCGCGAAGGCCGCCAGCGCCTGCACCGGCGGGGTGAAGCGGAAGCTGCCCCAGCCGGCCCGCAGCGCATGCTGGTGGACATCCGCGAGGTCGAAGGCCCAGGACCCGGCATTGCCCGCCGCCGCCGTCACGCTGTCGATGCGCGCGACGCAGCATCCGATCCCCGGCAGCCCCTCGAGGCACTTGCCGGAGGTGAACAGCACCGCATCGCATTCCGGGTGCTGGTCCAGGCGGAAGGGCAGCGCGCCGAAGGCGGAGACGCTGTCCATGATCAGCCGCCGCCCGGCCGCGCGCACCACCGGCCCGATCACCGCGGGGTCGTTGACGATCCCGCTGCCGGTCTCGTTGTGCACGACCAGCACGTGGGAGATCGCCGGGTCGGCGGCCAGCGCGGCGGCGATCGCCTCGCCGGCGACGGGGCGGGTGTCCGGCCCCTCGAGCCCGACCACGATGCGGCCGGCCTCCGTCGCCAGGCGCACGGCGCGTTCGGCATAGGCGCCGTTGCGCGGGATCAGCAGCTTGCCCCCGGGGGGGACGAAGCTGCGGACCGCGGCCTCGACCAGGAAATGCCCGCAGCCCTGCAGCGGCAGGGTGGCGTGCTCGCCCGGGATGCCGCCGGCGATCGCCAGGACGCGCTCGCGGATGCTGGCGTAGACAGGGCGGAAGTCGTTGTCCCAGGGCGCGTAGTCCTCGGCGGCGGCGGCGCGGACCTCGGGTCGGGTGCGCACGGGTCCGGGGATCAGCAGCAGCATGGCGCGGGGCCTCGTCGGGCGGCGGAAGGGGCCGCGGGTTCTGCCATGCCGGGGCCCGCGGGGGGAAGCCCGGCGGCGCCGCGTCATGCCGGGCCGCCCGTCGCTTCGCCCCGGCGAGCGCCCGCCACCAGCGCGCCGCCCTCGCCGATCTCACGCAGAAGCTTCAGCCGGATCGCCCGGGCGAAGTCGGCATGGTCGGCGCAGTCGAGCACGAAGCTGCCGGGCCCGCCGATCACCTCCTCGCGGAAATGCGCGAGCAGCGCCGGCCCCTCCTCGTCCAGCACGGCCAGCGCGTTGATCGTCACCCCGGCGCCGACGCCGAGGTCGCGCACGGGACCCGGGGCCCGCCCCTGGTTGTTCCGCCCGTCGCCCGAGACGTCGAGCACGAGGCGCGTCGCCTCCGCCGGGCAGCGCGCCAGCAGGGCAAGGCCGGCGACCATCGCCTCCCCCAGCGCCGTGGCGCCGGGGGCGGGCAGGCGCGGCGCCGCCTCCAGCGCCGCGGCGAAGGCGCCGGCCGCCTCCGCGCCATCGAGGCGCATCCAGGGCACGGCGAGCTCGGGCGGCACGGCGGCGCCGGACCAGAACAGCGCCGCGACGGCGATCGCGCCGCGCGGGCCGCCGGCGATGGCCGCCTGGATGTCGGCATCGCGGAAGGCCGCGGCCAGGCCGCCCAGCATCAGGCCGAACTCGTCGAAATCGACGCTGGCCGAGACGTCGATGGCCAGGCAGAGGGCGAGGTCGACGGGACGCATCGGCGGGACGGCCATGCCGCCCTGGGCCATGCGCCAGCCGTGCCTGTCAACCGGCGCGGTCGGTCCGCGCCGGCGCGCGCCTCACTTCTCGGGCGGGTAGCGCAGCCCGAGGAAGCTCTTGGCCTTCTCGACGACGTTCTCGCCATCGGACAGGGCGATGAGGTAGCCGCCGACCGCCCCTATCCCGAGCATGGCAACCAGCATGAAGAAATCGAACATCAACCGCTCCCTTCGGCGTGTGGCGAGGCAGGCGCACCGGCGGCGCCCCGAGGATGCCGCGCAGGCAACGCACGGGCGGCGGGCCGGGATTGCGGCGCGGGCGCCGTGGTGGCGCGGGGCCAGGATCGGGGCGCAGGCGCCGTGGTGGCACGGGGCCAGGATCGGGGCGCAGGCGCCGTGGCGGCGCGGGGCCAGGATCGGGGCGCAGGCGTCGTGGCGGCACGGGGCCGCTGGCGGCGCCGGTCAGGCACGGGCCTCGACCCCGCGCAGCAGCGGCAGCAGGGCGGCGAGGGCGGCCAGCAGCAGCAGCATCTCGAGGCCATAGACCACGCCATAGCCGAGGGCGCGCCCGGCCGGCGTCGGCCCCGCCGCGGCCGCAGCCAGGTCGCGCAGCACGCCGCCCGCCGCCATCGCCAGCCCCGCGGCCGTCGCCTGCACCGCCCCCCAGGCGCCGAGCGCGAGGCCCGCCTGTCCCGGCGGCGCGGCGGCCATGGTCGCCGTCAGCGTGCCATGGCCGAAGAGGCCGGCACCGAAGCCGATCAGCAGCACGCCGGCGACGAAGAGCGGCGGCTGGCCGAGCGGGGCGGCAAGCATCACGGCGAGGAAGCCCGGCATGCCCGCCAGCGCGCCCCAGCCGGCCATGCGGAAGGGGTCGGCGCCGCGACCGAGCACGTGCGAGGCCCAGGCGAAGCCCGCCAGCCCGCCGGCAGCCAGCGCGGCGGTCAGCCGGGTGGTGGCGGCGACGTCGAGGCCGAGCACCTCGCCGCCATAGGGCTCGAGCAGCACGTCCTGCATGCCGAAGCCAAGCGTGCCGAGGCCGATCGCCAGCAGCCGCCGCGTCGCCCGGGGCTGGGCCAGGAAACCCCGCCAGGTCTCGAGGAAATCGGGCTCGCGCCGGTGCGGCCGGGCGAAGGCGGGGTCGCGGGCCTCCTGCTTCCAGAGCGCGAGCAGGTTCAGCGCGATGGTCAGCACGGCGGCGCCCTGGATCACCTGGATCAGCTGGCCGTTGGTGAAGTCCCGCAGCAGCCAGCCGAAGGCGAGCGCGCTGGCGATCATGCCGACCAGCAGCATGACGTACATCAGCCCGACCACCTTCGGCTGCGCCTCGGGCGGGGCGAGGTCGGCGGCGAGCGCAAGGCCGACGGTCTGGGTGGTGTGCAGCCCGGCGCCGACCATCAGGAAGGCGAGCGCGGCGGCCGCATGCCCGGCCCAGAGCGGGGCGAGCCTGGTGGATTCCCCCTCGCCGGCGAGCACGAGCAGGGCGAAGGGCATGATGGCGAGGCCGCCGAACTGGATCATCGTGCCCATCCAGATGAAGGGCACGCGCCGCCAGCCGAGCACGGAGCGGTGGGTATCGGAGCGGAAGCCGATCAGCGCGCGGCAGGGCGCGAAGAGGATCGGCAGGGCCAGCATGACGGCAACCAGGGAGGCGGGGACGCCGAGTTCCACGATCATCACGCGGTTCAGCGTGCCGACCAGCAGCACCAGCGCCATGCCGACCGAGACCTGGAACAGCGACAGGCGCAGCAGCCGCGGCAGCGGCAGGCCGGGGCTCGCCGCATCGGCGAAGGGCAGGAAGCGGGGGCCGAGCGCGAGCCAGGCGTGGATCAGGCGGCGGGTTGGCATCGTTCGGGGCTGTGCCTGATGGGGGGTGGCCCCGGCGCGCGCGGCGCCGGAGCCGTTCTGCGGTCGGGCCGCCGGCGCCCTGACACGGCGCCGGCGGGGCCGGGAAGGCGGCCGCTGCGCGGGGACGCCTATTTCGGGACCAGGTTGACCTGGATCGAGCCGAGTTCGAACTGGCCCCCGGCCAGCGCCGTCTGCGCCGCGGCGGCGGCCGAACGGGCATCGGCCGCGACGGCCGTGCCCTGGGCTGCGGGGGCCGCAGGGGCCGCCGCCACGGCCGCCGCGCGCGGCTTGCCGTTCAGGAAGGCCGGGAACCAGTCGGTGTTGGTCAGCACCGCGCTGTGCACGGCAAGCGAGGTCAGCGCCACGCCGCCGAAGAAGAGCGGAATGCCGACGGTGGGCTTCACCACCAGCCACATGCGTCCGTAATACATCGGTTCGGCTCCCCTACTTGCCCCAGGGCGTCAGCGAATAGGCAAGCAGGTGCGCCACCAACGCCACCAGCCCGAAGATGCGGGTGCCGTCGATGAGGTACTTGTGCAATGCCTCCGCTTCCCTGAGGGTTAATCCGGTCGGGTAGACTTTTTCCACCGCGGCTTCGGCTTCATCAGCCATGGGTTTTTCTCCTTATAGCCAGTTCGCGTGTCGTGCTTGACCCGCACGTGGGTGTCCCCCCGCTGGCCGGAGCGGAAGCTCAAGGTTCCGGCCATGGGCATGGCCGGAACAGGTTCATGGTCGCGTGCGCGCGGCCCGGAACCGGGCATCACGCACGGGTGGAAACTGTCGCGTGAAATTGACAATCGAGACTGTCAAGCAGATTTGACATTCGCGAGCCGAGCCTGTCCAGCCTCGGCACGCAATGTTTCGGAAAATTCACCCGCACGCGCCCCTGGCGGCAGGCTGGTCCGTCACCACGCGCCGGGCGGCTTCAACCAGGCACCGGGTGCGGGCATAGTGGCGCCCGCAACGAACCCGGCCCGGGAGCCCGCATGACCACGAACCGCCGCCGTACCCTGCTGCTCGCCGGCGCCGGGCTCGCCCTGCCGCGGCCACTCCTGGCGCAGCAGCCCTGGCCGAGCCGGACCATCCGCCTGATCGTCCCCTTCACCCCCGGCGGCAGCACCGACGGCATGGCGCGCATCGCCGCGCAGAAGCTGCAGGAGAAGCTCGGCCAGACCGTGGTGGTGGAGAACCGGGCCGGGGGCAACGGCGCGGTCGGCGGCATCGCCGTCGCCCAGGCGGCGCCCGACGGCTACACCCTCTGCTCCTCCGCCTCGATCCAGGTCATGGCGCGCTGGGTGATGCGCGACCCGGGATACGACCCGCTGCGCGACCTCACCCCCGTCGCCCGGCTCGGCCAGGGGCCGCTGCTGCTGGTGATGAACAAGGACCGCGCGCCCAACAGCATCGGCGAGCTGGTCGCCGCGGCGAAGGCCGACCCGCGCGCCTGGACCTTCGGCACCTCCTCGCTCGGCGCCGCGGGGCACCTGGCGACGGTGGAGTTCAACCGCCTGACCGGACTCGACATCCCGATCGCCAGCTACCGCGGCACGGCGCCGGCGCTGCAGGACGTCTATGCCGGCAACATCCAGCTGCTGCTCGACCCCATGCTGGCCATGGTGCCGCCGGTCCGCGCCGGGCGGGTGAAGGCGCTGGCCATCACCGCGCCGGCGCGCAGCCCCTCCGTCCCCGAGGTGCCGACCGCCGCCGAGGCCGGGCTGCCCGGCCTCGAGTTCTTCTCCTGGTGGGCGATCTGGGGGCCGCGCGGCCTGCCGCCCGAGATCATCCGCCGCATCAACACGACGCTGGCCGAGGCGATGCGCGAGCCCGAGGTGGTCAGGCGCCTCACCGACATGGGCATCGAGCCGGTTGCGGAATCGCCCGAGGCCTTCGCCGCCTTCATCGAGCGCGACGTCGCCCGCAATGCCGAGCTGCTGCGCCTGGCGAAGTTCGAGCCGCAATAGGCGCCCGCGCCCGGCGCATCGGCGCCGTATCCCGCGGTTGCTCCAGATCAAGGCAGGCCGCGCAGGGCGCGGGCATGGTCGATCCTTGCCGCGCCGGGCTCGCCCCGCGCGGAGGAGGGCCGCCAATGATCGACAGGCCGATGGGCGGGATCATCGTCCGCCGTGCGCCGGTGACGCTGCCGCCCGACGCGACCGTGCAGCAGGCCTGCCGCGAGATGCGCAATCACCGCATCGGCGCGGTGCTCGTGACCGACGCGGCGGACCGGCTGCTCGGCATCTTCACCGGCCGTGACGCCATCTGCCGCATGCTCGCCGAGGGGCGCGACCCCTGCTGCACGCCGCTGAGCGAGGTCATGACCAGCCACCCCGAGACGCTCGGTCCCCGGCACCGCGCCATCGAGGCGCTGCGGCTGATGCGCGACTGCGGCTTCCGCCATGTCCCCGTGGTGGAGGACGGCCGGCTGCTCGGCATCGTCTCGCGCGGCGATTTCCGCGCCGCCGAGGCGGCGCAACTCGAGGACGAGACGAACCTCTGGGAGCGGCTGTAGCGCCCGCTGCCCGCGCCGGGCCTCACGGCGTCGGCACGTGGCTGCCCGGCGCAACGCCGAGCGGCCGCAGCCGGGCCTCGGCCGCGCCGGTGGCGGGTGGCACCAGGTCGGGCTCGGCCGATGGATCGCCCGGCACCGGCCGCTGCGGCGGCGCCCCGCCGCGCGACCGCCGGCGGCTTGGCCGCGGCACCCCACGTAGCCACCCTGGTACTCACG
>CAYNYQ010000151.1:0-10660 GCA_964401305.1 uncultured Acetobacteraceae bacterium
GCTGGCGCCGGCGGCGTCCCGGCCTGCGGCGGCGTGCCGCCCGCGCCCGCGCGTCCGCGCGCCGGCGCATTGCCGTCCCCCTGCCGCATCGCCGCGCGGCGCTGGCGCAGGCTCATGCCGTCCCACATCCGCTGCGCCTCCTCGGCCGAGAGATCGGGCCGGCCCTGCGCCGCCAGCCGCTGCTGCACGCGCCGGCGCTGTTGCGGCGTCATCTCCTCCCAGCGCAGCGCCGGCAGGGCCGGGCGGCGTGGCGCGGCGGCCCCGGCCGGCGGCGGGCTTGCGGTCTGCGCCAGGGCGGCGCCGCCGGGGATCAGGAGCAGGGCCAGAGCCCCGGCAAGCGAACGTCTGCGCACGATGGGTCCCTTCCGGACGATGCGCCGCAGAGTGCCGGAGGCACGCCGTCCCGTCGAATGACGGAGCCTCCATGCGGCGTGCGTGCCCTCACCGCCCCACGGCATAGCCCTGCATGCCGCGCGGATTGGCGCCGGCGAGGATCTGCCCGTCCGCCTCGCGCCGCGCGCCGGTGAGGCGGCCTTCCGACCATTCGCCGCCCATCTCCGCCCGGTGCCCGCGGGCGAGCAGTGCGCTCAGTACGCCGGGCGCGTAGCGGCCCTCGATCACCAGCTTCCCCGGCCGGGCGCCGCGCGGCCAGAAGCTGCTGATCCAGTGCTCCGAATGGAAGCTCGGCAGGTCGATCGCCTGCTGGATGTTGAAGCGATGGTCGAGCATGCGCATCAGCATGATCGGCTGCCACTGGTCCTGCTGCTCGCCGCCCGGCGTGCCGAAGCTCATCCAGGGCCGGCCCTCGCGCAGCACCAGGCTGGGCGAGAGGGTGGTGCGCGGCCGCTTGCCGGGCACCAGGCCATTCGGCAGCGACTCGTCCAGCCAGAACATCTGGCAGCGGCTGCCGAGGCAGAAGCCGAGCTCGGGGATGGTGGGCGAGGATTGCAGCCAGCCCGCGCTCGGCGTCGCGCTGACCATGTTGCCCCAGCGGTCGATGACGTCGACATGGCAGGTATCGCCGCCCGAGGCGCCGAGGCGGGAGACGGTGGGCTCGCCGGTGCCGGCGGCCATGGCCATGCCGTCGGCGCGGCGGATGGCGGCGGCGTAGTCCGTGCGCGGCGCGCGGCCGCCGGGGCTGCCGGGGCGGAAGTCGAGGCTCGCCGTCTCGCCGATCAGCGCCCGCCGTTCCTCGGCATAGGCGTCCGAGAGCAGCGACGCCATCGGCACATCGACGAAATCGGGGTCGCCGTAGAAGGCCTCGCGGTCGGCGAAGGCGAGCTTCATCGCCTCCACCGTCAGGTGCACGAACTCGGCGCCCACCGGGTCGAGTGCGGCGATGTCGAAGCCCTGCAGCAGCGCGAGGGTCTGCAGCATCGCCGGCCCCTGGCTCCAGGGCCCGCATTTCAGCACGGTGTGGCCGCGGTAGTCGAAGCCGAGGGGCGTCTCGATGCTGGCGCGCCAGCCGGCCATGTCCTCGGCCGTCAGCAGCGCGCGGTGGCGGCGGCCGGAGGTGTCGAGCGCCTCGAAGCCGTGGCCGAAGCGGCCGATCGCCTCGGCGACGAAGCCGCCATACCAGGCGCGCCGCGCCGCCTCGATCTGGTCCTCGCGGTCCGCGCCCGCCGCCTCGGCCTCCCGCACGACGCGGGCATAGGTCTCGGCGAGGGTCGGGTTGGTGTAGAGCCCGCCCGGATTGGTCGCGCCATTGCCGAGCCAGAGCGCGGCGCTGCTCGGCCAGGCGGTCTCGAAGAGTGGGCGGACGGTCTCGATCGTCGCGCTGATGCGCGGCACCACGGGCGCGCCGCGGCTGGCATAGCCGATCGCGTAGTCGAGCACGTCGCGCAGCCGCCAGGTGCCGTGGTCGCGCAGCATCAGCGCCCAGGCGTCGAAGGCGCCGGGGATGGGCGCGCAGAGGAACCCCGTGCCGGGCACGATCTCGAGGCCGAGCTCGTCCTTCAGCTGCGCCACCGTCATCGCGCGCGGCGCCGGGCCCTGGCCGCAGATCACCTGCTGGGCGTCGAGCCTGGCGCTGTGCAGGATGATCGGGCAGTCGCCGCCCGGACCGTTCAGGTGCGGTTCCACCACCTGCAGCGTGAAGCCCGCCGCCGCCGCCGCGTCGAAGGCATTGCCGCCGCGCTCCAGCACCGCCATGCCGACCTGGCTGGCGATCCAGTGGGTGGAGGCGACGGCACCGAAGGTGCCGGCGATCTCGGGGCGTGTGGTGAACATGGAGCATCCCTGGTCGGGGGTTGCGCGCCGCGGCGCCGGCGGGAATTGGCGCAGGCGGAGCGGTGGAGGTCAATCGGCGTGACGCGTGCGGGCAGGCTGGTCGCGGTGGTGGGACCCTCGGGCGCGGGGAAGGACACGCTGCTCGCCGGCGCGCGCGCGGCGCTGGGGGGCGATGCGCGCTTCCGCTTCGTCCGCCGCGCCATCACGCGCCCGGCCGGCGCGGGCGGCGAGGACCACCTGCCGATGACGCCCGAGGGCTTCGCGGCGGCGCGCGAGGCCGGGGCCTTCGCGCTGCACTGGCAGGCGCATGGCCTCGCCTACGGCATCCCGCGCGACATCGAGGGTGATCTCGCGGCCGGGCGCGTCGTCATCGCCAACCTCTCGCGCGGCGTGCTGGCCGAGGCCGCGGCGCGCTTTCCGCTGCTCGTGCTGGAGGTCACCGCGCCGCCGGCGGTGCTGGCCGCCCGCCTCGCCGCGCGGGGGCGGGAGGATGCGGCGACGGTCGCGGCACGGCTGGCGCGCGAGGCAGCGGTGCCGGCGGGGCTCGCCATGATCCGCGTGGTGAATGACGGGCTGGTGGAGCGGGGCGTCGCTGCGGTGATAGGTGCGCTGCGCGCTGCCGTTCAGAAGATCGGCTGAAGCACGCCCTCCTCCGCGACGGTGGCCATTGCCTCGTCGAGTGTCAGGCCGTGGTGCAGTGTCCACCATTCGCCCGTGTGCCGCATCCAGCCGACATCGAAACGCCCGGGCGCGAAATGCTGCAGCCGCGCCCAGGGTGTCTCCCACTCCTCGACCGGTTCGCGCGCTGTGCCGGTGCGCCAGCGCGCCAGGAAGCGATAGGCATTGCCACGCCAGGCGCCGCGCAGGCCGATGCAGAAATTGAACTCGGCATGGGGACGGACCACGGAGAGGTGCCGCGGCACCAGCACCTCTGCGATCCACGCATCGCAGCGCGCGGCGACGGCACGCTTCAGCGCCTCCGGCGGCGCACTCGGCCGCTGCACCCAGGACCCGCGGGCCGGGCTCACGTGGAGCCGCGAAGCGCGAAGCGCCGCGCCACGAGGAAGGGCGCATCCGGCGCCGCCTGCGAGAAGAGGCAGATCGAGGCAAGGCGTCGCGGCCGCGCCGGCGCGTCGCCGAGATGCGCCGTGACGGCGGGCTCCACCACCGCGCGCTCCTCCGGCGTCAGGCGGCGCGAGAGGGTGACGTGGAAGACGAAGGCCTCGAAGACGAGGTGGTAGCCCCAGCGGGCGATGCGCGCCTCCGCCCCGGGCGAGAGGCCGCCGCGGCGCCGGCGCGCCCATTCCGCCTCGGTCAGCGGCGCGCGGCAAGGGTCGAGCTCGGCGACGCAGGCATCGGCCAGCGCCTGCAGGGGCGGGCAGGGCGCCGTCTCGCGCAGCGCGAGGAAGCCGCCGAGCGGGCGAACGGCCAAGGGTGGCAGATCGAAGGGCGGAATGCGCGCGGCGAGGCGCTCCACCGCCGCCTCGAGCTCGGCGTAGCTGCAGGCCAGCCGGAAGGGCGCCTTCAGCGTGGCGTGCAGCCCATAGCCCCGCGCATCGGCCGTGATGTCCGCGATGTCGAGGCCGCCGGGCAGCGCCGGCTGCGCCAGCGCCGCGCCGCTCTCCGCATCGCGGCCGAGCCAGGCCGAGCCCCGCGCGTGCAGCGGATCATCCAGCTCCGGCGCCCAGTAGAGGGCGAAGCGCGCCGTGCCGTGCACGGGACCGGGCTGCATCAGCAGACCCGCTCGCCGGCGCGCCAGACGCGGCGCACCACGGGCAGCCCGCCATGCGGGCGCAGCTGCACGAGATCGGCGCGCAGCCCCGCCTCGATGCGGCCGCGGTCGGCCAGGCGCGCCATGCGGGCCGGGCGGTCGGTGATCATCGCCACGGCCTCGGGCAGGCCGATGCCGGTCTCGGCGACGCAGCGCCAGGCGGCCTCGACCAGCGCGGCGGGCACGTAGTCGCTGGCCAGCGCGTCGCAGGCGCCCTCGCGCACCAGGTCGGCGGCGGCGAGGTTGCCGGAATGGCTTCCCCCCCGGACGATGTTGGGCGCGCCGGCGATCACCTCGACGCCGAGCCTCCGGGCCGCGCGCGCCGCCTCCATCACCACCGGGAACTCGCTGATGCGGATGCCGTCGGCGGCGTTGCGCGCGACCTCCGTGGCGTCGTCGTCGTCGTGGCTGGCCAGGGGCAGGTCGCGATGGGCGATGCGGTCGAGCAGCCAGCGCCGCTGCGGCTCGCGCAGCCGGGCGCGCTGGTCGAGCAGCTCCTGGATGCGGCGCTCCACCTCGGCGTCGCTCATCGCCTTCTGGCGCTTGCGCAGCAGGCGGTAGCGCTCGAGGTCGCGGTACTGGCCGATGCCGGGGGAATGGTCCATCAGGCTGACCATGCGCACGCGGGGATGGTCCGCCACGGGCTCCAGCGCCGGCCGCATGTCGGGCGCCGGCAGCTCGCAGCGCAGATGCAGGAAGTGCTCGGCCTTGAGCAGGCCGGTCTCGGCCAGCGCGTCGAGATCGGCGACGCCCTCGCGGAAGGTCTGCCCGCGCCCGGGATCGAAGCCGAGATCGCCGAGGCAGAGCGCATCCAGCACCGTGGTCACCCCGGCCGAGGCGCATTGCGCGTCATGCGCCAGCATGGCCGAGCGGCTGGGCCAGCGGGCATTCACCCGCGGCTGCACCTGGCGCTCGAGGTTGTCAGTATGGACGTCGACGATGCCGGGGATGAGATGGTCGCCGCCCAGGTCCTGCGCGGTGGAGAGGTGGCTGCGGCCGGGCTGCACCTCGGCGATGGCGGCGCCGCGCAGCACCACGGTGCCGGGGATCACCGCCGCCGGCAGCACGAGCAGGGCGTTGGTCAGGATCGTCTCGTGCATGGGGTCACGCCGCGGCGGGGAGGGGATGGACCTCGAAGAGGCGGTCGGCGACGCGGTCGCGCACCTCGGCATCGTGGAAGATGCCGATGATGGCCGCGCCCGCGCGCCTGGCGTCCTCGATCAGGCCGATGACGACGGAGCGGTTGGCGGCGTCGAGGCTGGCGGTGGGCTCGTCGAGCAGCAGCACCGGGTAGTGCGGCGCGAAGCCGCGCGCGAGGTTGACCCGCTGCTGCTCGCCGCCCGAGAAGGTGGCGGGCGGCAGCGCGTGCAGCCGCGCCGGCAGGTTCAGCCGCTGGAGCAGCGCGGCGGCACGGGCGCGCGCTTCCTCCCGCGGCACGCCGCGCGCGGCCAGCGGCTCGGCCACGATGTCGAGGGCGGGCACGCGCGGGATGACGCGCAGGAACTGGCTGACATAGCCCATGGTGTCGCGCCGCACGGCGCGCATCAGCCGCGCATCGGCGGCGGCGAGGTCGACCACCCCGCCCTCGTGGCGCAGCAGGATCCGCCCCGCGCCCGCGCCGTAATTGCCGTAGAGGCAGCGCATCAGCGTGGACTTGCCGGCGCCCGAGGGTCCCGCCAGCGCCACGCATTCGCCGGGCGCTACCGCAAGCTCGACATCGCGCAGCACCGGCAGGGTCACGCCGCCCTGCAGGTGCAGGGTGAAGGACTTGGCCAGCCCCTCGGTGCGGATCGCCCAGCTCATGCCGCGAGCACCGAGGCGACGAGAAGCTGCGTGTATTCGTGCTGCGGGTCGTCGAGCACGCGGTCGGTCAGCCCCTCCTCCACCACCCGGCCGCGGCGCATCACCAGCATGCGGTGCGCCAGCAGCCTGGCGGCGGCGATGTCGTGCGTGACCAGCACCACGGCCAGGCCGAGCTCGGCCACCAGCGCGCGGATCAGGTCGAGCAGCCGCGCCTGCACCGAGACATCGAGCCCGCCGGTCGGCTCGTCCATGAAGACGAGGCGAGGATGCGTCACCAGGGTGCGGGCGATCTGCAGGCGCTGCTGCATCCCGCCCGAGAACTGCGTCGGCCGGTCGTCCATGCGCGCCGGGTCGATCTCCACCCGGCCGAGCCAGGCCGCGGCCTCGGCGCGGATGCTGCCGTAGTGGCGCGCGCCGACCGCCATCAGCCGCTCGCCGACATTGCCGCCGGCCGAGACGCCCATGCGCAGCCCGTCGCGCGGGTTCTGGTGCACGAAGCCCCATTCGGTGCGGTGCAGCCGCCGCAGCGCCGCCTCGCCGATGCCGAGCACGTCCTGCAGGCGGCCATCGGCGGCGCGGTAGGCGACGCGGCCGGCATCGGGGCGCATCAGGCCGGAGAGCACGCGCAGCAGCGTGGTCTTGCCCGAGCCCGATTCGCCGACGATCGCCACGACCTCGCCGGGGAAGACGGAGAGCGAGACCTCCTCCAGCGCCGGGACGGCGCCGAAGCGCAGCGCGAGGCCCTGCGCCTCCAGCAGCGGCGCCTCGGGTGCGGGCGGGCTCATTCCGCGGCCTCGCGCGGCGCGAGGCGGCGCTGCCCGCACCAGTCCGTGTCGGAGCAGATGAAGCGCCGCCCCCCGCGGTCGTCGACGACGATCTCGTCGAGGTAGCTCTCGCGCGAGCCGCACAAGGCGCACGCCGCATCGGCGCGGATCGGGCGGAAGGGGTGGTCCTCGAAGTCGAGCGAGCGGACCTCCGTATAGGGCGGCACGGCGTAGATCCGCTTCTCCCGCCCCGCGCCGAAGAGCTGCAGCGCCGGCATGCGGTCCATCTTCGGATTGTCGAAGGCGGGGATGGGGGAGGGCGCCATCAGGTAGCGCCCGTTCACCATGACCGGGTAGTTGTAGGAGATCGCCACATGGCCGTAGCGGGCGATGTCCTCATAGAGCTTCACGTGCATCAGCCCGTAGTCGGCCAGCGCGTGCATGCGCCGCGTCTCGGCCACGCGCGGCTCGAGGCGGAACAGCGGCTCGGGCATCGGCACCTGGTAGACCAGGATCTGCCCCTCGCTCAGCGGCGTCTCGGGGATGCGGTGGCGGGTCTGGATGATCGTCGCCTCGGGCGTGCGCTCTGTGGTGGCGACGCCGGCGACGCGGGCGAAGAAGCGGCGGATGGAGACGGCGTTGGTGGTGTCGTCGGCGCCCTGGTCGATCACCTTCAGCCTGTCCTCGGCGCCGATGATGCTGGCCGTCACCTGGATGCCGCCGGTGCCCCAGCCATAGGGCAGCGGCATCTCGCGCGAGCCGAAGGGCACCTGGTGGCCGGGGATCGCCACGGCCTTCAGCAGGGCGCGGCGGATCATCCGCTTCGTCGCCTCGTCGAGATAGCCGAAATTGTAGCCCGCCGCGACGGCGGCGGGCGGCGCGGCGGCGGTCATTCGGCGGCCTCGGCGAGGCTCGACGCGGCGGTCGCGCGCATGGCGCGGATCTTCTCGAGCTCGCTCTGGAAATCGACGTAGTGCGGCAGCTTCAGGTGCTCGACGAAGCCCGTCGCCTCGACGTTGTCGCAGTGGTAGAGCACGAACTCCTCGCTCTGCGCCGGCGCTGGCGTCTCCTCGCCCAGCTCGCGGCTGCGCAGCGCGCGGTCGACCAGCGCCATCGCCATGGCGCGGCGCTCGCCATGCCCGAAGCAGAGGCCGTAGCCGCGGGTGAATTGCGGCGGCTCCGTCTTCGAGCCGGCGAACTGGTTGACCATCTGGCATTCCGTCACGGCGATGTCGCCGATCTCGATCTCGAAGCCGAGCTCGGGCGGCGTCAGCGCCACCGCGACCTCGCCCATGCGGATCTCGCCAACGAAGGGGTGGGCGTTGCCGTAGCCGCGCTGCGTGGAATAGCCGAGCGCGAGCAGGAAGCCCTCGTCGCCGCGGGCCAGCGCCTGCAGGCGCAGCGGGCGGTCGGCGGGAAAGGCCAGCGGCTCGCGCGTCAGGTCGCCGGGCGTGGCGTCGCCGGGCGGCTCGGGCGCCATAAGCCCCTCCTGCGCCAGGATGGCGCCGACGCGGGGCATGGGCGCGCCATCGGGCTCGGCTTCCGGCGCGGGCGGCGGGGCCAGGCCCTCGGCGGCGAGGGCGAAGTCCAGCAGGCGGTGCGTGTAGTCGAAGGTCGGGCCCAGCACCTGGCCGCCCGGCAGGTCCTTGTAGGTCGCGCTGATCCGCCGCTGCACCAGCATCGCCGCGGTGTCGAGCGGCGCGGCGGCGCCGAAGCGGGGCAGGGTGGTGCGGTAGGCGCGCAGCAGGAAGGCGGCCTCGATCAGGTCGCCGCGCGCCTGCTTCACCGCCAGCGCGGCGAGGTCCCGGTCGAAGCAGGAGCCCTCCGCCATCACGCGGTCCACCGCGAGCGCCAGCTGCTGGCCGATCTGCTCGAGCGAGAGTTCCGGCACGGCCGGGTCGCCGCGCCGCGCCTCGGCCAGCCAGGCATGGGCATGGGCGATCGCGTCCTCGCCGCCCTTCACCGCCACATAGGCCATCAGCGCGTCATCCCGTCCGTCGCGCGGTCCATCAGCCCGGCATGCCTTCCACGATCCGCACGCTCCGCGGCAGCGCCGCCAGCGCCTCCCCGGCGCAGAGGATCACGTCCACGCCGCAGGGGAAGCGCGCGTGGTTCGCCGCCCAGGCCGCCGCGAAGCCCGGCGCCAGGCCGCCGACGCGCAGATGATGCAGCGTCTCGATCCCCGGGCCGCGCAGCTGCCAGGCGCCGGCGCCGGGCCCCTCCGCCAGGGCCTCCACCATCAGGACCAGCGTCGCGCCCTCCTGCGGCGCCTCCTCGGTGCCGGCGCCGAGCGCGGACAGCGCCGGCGGCGCGGCGCCGAAGCCGAGCGCGAAGGCGGCCTCGCCCGGGCCGGCGGCCCAGGGGCAGCCTGCATGGAAGGCGAGCCAGGGCGCGGCCGCCGCGGCCTCCGGGTCGAGCCAGACCGGCGTGTCGGCATCGGCGAGGGTCAGCAGCACGGCGGCCGCGGCGCGGCCGAGCGGATGGGGCGGCTCGGCCAGCAGCGCCGGGTCGAGGCGCTGCACGCGGCCCGGGCGGCTCATCGCCTCCAGCACGGCGCGGAAGCAGCGCTGCGAATCGCGCGCGGGGTCGGTGAAGCCGGCCGTGAGCAGGGCCGCGCCGCTCATCGCATGGTCGCCATGGTGGCGAAGGCGACGCGGGTGGCGGCGGCCTTGCGGGCGGTCAGAGCGCGGCGCTCGGCCTGGGCGGCGGCGAGCGGGGCGATCACCTGCGCCTGCAGCAGCGGGCGCAGCGCGGGGCGCTGCAGCGCGGCATCCAGCACGGCGGCGAGCTCGGCCTGGCGGGCATCGCGGCCGGCGACATAGGCATGGCCCAGCGTGCCGTCCTCGAGGCGGACGGTGCAGCGCGTGACGGTCATCTCGCCGAGGTTGAAGGGCGCACCATCGCCGCCCTGGCGGCCGCGCGTCATGACGAGCCCGGTCTCCGGCCCGCGCAGGCGGCGATGCGGGGGCAGGGGCGGCAGCGTGGCGAGGCGCGTGGCGATCTCGTCGGCGCCGGCGCGGGCCAGCACGCCCATCCAGGCGCGCCGCGCCTCGGTGCCGGCGGCGTCGCGGCCGGGCCCGCCGCCAGCGGCCCCCGCGGACCCGCCCCGGTCGACGCCGCCGCTCGCGGCTCCCTCGGCTGCGAACCCCGCGGTTCCGAACGCTTCGGCCGCGATCCTTTCGGTGGCGCCGGGTGCCGGCAAGGCTCTCGCTCCGTGCAAGAATGTCTAGACAAGTAGAGGTCTAGCATCCTACGGTCAACCCAAGCATGCCGGGGCAAGCCTGCGCGATGGTTGAAGTTTCGATGACAGGGCCCGGGTCCGCCGCGCCGCGCCGCGGCGCGCCGGCCGCCGACCCGGGCACGGCGGAGGCCGCCGAGATCACCGGCGCAAGCCTCGCCCGCGGCCAGGGCGTCGCCCTCTGGCGCCAGATCGCCACGGCGATCGAGCGCGACATCGCCGCCGGCCGTGGCGCCGCGCCCGGCGCCCGCCTGCCGACCGAGGCCGCGCTGGCCGCGCGCTTTGCCGTCAACCGCCACACCGTCCGCCGCGCCATGGAGGACCTCGAGGCGCGCGGCCTGGTCCGCGTCGAGCAGGGCCGCGGCAGCTTCGTCGCCGAGGACGTGCTCGACTACCCGCTCGGCCCGCGCACCCGGTTCTCCGAGACCATCCGGCGGCAGAACCGCGAGCCCGCGGGGCGCATGCTGCGCATTGCCGAGATCGCGGCGGAGGCGCAGGTGGCCCGCGCCCTCGGCCTCCGCCGCGGCCGCCCCGTCGTGCTGGCCGAGCGGCTCGGGCTGGCCAATGGCCGGCCCGTCGTCATCGGCCTGCACTACTTCCCGGCGCAGCGCTTTCCCGGCATCCAGGCCATGCTTGCCGAGGATTCCTCCATCACCGCCGCCCTGGCGCGCTGCGGCGTGCCGGACTACAGGCGCCGCATCACCCGCGTCACCGCCCGCATGCCCACGCCCGAGGAGGCAAGCCTGCTGCAGCAATCCCGCGCGCGCCCGATCCTGGTGACCGAGGCGGTGAACGTCGACGGCGCCGGCGCGCCGGTCGAGCTGTCCATCGCCCGCTATGCCGCGGCGCGCATGC
>CAYNYQ010000152.1:0-10656 GCA_964401305.1 uncultured Acetobacteraceae bacterium
TGTCGCGCGCGATCGCCTGCGCCGCGCCGAGGTCCGGCGCGTCGAACCAGGCCTCGCGCAGTTCCACGAGCTTCGGGATGTCGGGCCAGCCGAACCAGGCGCGCTGCCCATTGGCACGCAGGAACTGCATGATGCCGGGGTTCAGCCCGTCGAGCCCGTTCCAGGTGGTGTGGAAGAAGTTCCAGCCGCCCTTGTCCGGCGGCTCGCGCGAGGCACGGCGCTGCACCAGCGTGCCCCAGTCGGAGATGCGGTAGTCCACCGTCATGCCGAGCTTCTTGAAGAGGTCGTGGCCGACCTCGGCGATGCCCATCAGCGCCTGCTGGTCCGACGGCGCCAGCATCACCACCGTCTCGCCCTGGTAGCCGGCCTCGCGCAGCGCGCGCCGTGCGCGCTCGAGGTCGCGCGGCGCGGTGATGGCCTCGATGCCGGCATCATTGGCCAGCGGCGTGCCGGGCGTGAAGACGCCCACCCCCTCGCGCCAGGCGCCGGGCTCGGTGCCGGCGGCGGCGGTCATGAAGTCGGCCTGGCTCATCGCCCGCAGCACCACGCGGCGCACCGCCGGCTTGTCGAAGGGCGGATGCAGGCAGTTGAAGATGCCGGTGCCGATCGTGCCGAGCGGGCTCGCGCGCTTGACGACGAGGTCGCGGGCGCGGCGCAGGATGGGGGCGAGGTCGTTCGGCGGGTTCTCCCACCAGTCCACCTCGCCGTTGCGCAGCGCCGCGGCCGCCGTGCCGGGATCGGGCATGACGGTCCATTCGACGCGGTCGAAATGCACGCGCTTCGGCCCCGCGGCCCAGCTCGGCGCCGCGCCCTCGCGCGGGCGGTAGGCGGCGTTCCGCTCGTAGACGACGCGCGAGCCGACCACGCGCTCCCCGGCCACGAAGCGGAAGGGGCCGGAGCCGATGGTCTCGCGGATCTGCGTGTTGGCATCCGTCGCGGCGATGCGCTCGGGCATGACGAAGAGCGCGGAGGGGCCGAGCTTGGCCAGCGCCTCCAGCATCGGGCCGAAGCGGCGGTTCAGGCGGATGACGAAGCTGCGGTCGTCGGGCGCCGTCATCTCCGCCACGCGCGCCATCAGCGTCTGGCCGAGCGCGTCGCGCGCCGCCCAGCGCCGGATGGAGGCGATGCAGTCCCGCCCGCGCACCGGCTCGCCGTCGTGGAAGGCGAGGCCCTCGCGCAGGCGGAAGCGCCAGGCCAGGCCGTCGGACTCGACCTCGTGCCCCTCGACCATCTGCGGCTGCGGACGCAGGTTGGCGTCCATGCCGTAGAGCTGGTCGTAGATCATCATCGAGTGGTGGCGCGTGATGTAGGCCGTGGTGAAGACCGGATCGAGCACGGTCAGGTCGGTCTGCGGGACATAGCGCAGCACGCGCGCCGCGGCGGTCTGGGCGAAGGCGGCCCGGGGCAGAGGGCTGGCGAGCAGGGCGGCGCCGGCGCCGGCGAGAAGGTGGCGTCGCTGCATGGTGGTCGGGCACTCCCGGTTCGGGGCGGCCGCGGTTCTGGCGTGGTTGGCCGAGGGTAGGCGGCGGACGGCCGGGCCGGCAAGCGCGGCCCGGTCGTGGTAGAGCAGGTCGCGCGAGTCACCTGGCCGGGTGACGGTGCGCGTCACGCCGCGGCCCGAGCGGCGCCGGTGCGCACCGCAACCATGCCCGCGTCGCCGCCATCGCCGGAGATCGCCGCCCCTGAGCCTCCTCGCCCATGGGCAGCTTGCCCTCTCGATGTCCCTGGTCGGCGCGAATGTCGCCGTCGCCAAGCTGCTGGCCGAGGCGCTGCCGATCCCGCTGATCGCCTGCCTGCGCTGCGCCCTGGCCTGCCTCGTGCTCTGGCCACTGGCGCGGGCGATGGAGGGATCGGCGCGGCGGCCCTCCGGCGCGGTGCTGCGCAACCTTTTCCTGCAGGCGCTGTTCGGGACGGCGCTCTACAATGCCGGGCTGCTGGCGGGGCTCAGGCTGACCACGGCGCTGGAGGGCGGGCTGGTGCTGGCGACCCTGCCGGCGGTTGTGGCGCTGGGCAGCGCGCTCTGGCTGCGGGAGAGGCTCGCGCCGCGGCAATGGGCGGCGGCGGCGCTGGCGGCGGGGGGCATGGCGGCGATCACCCTGGCGCGCCTCGGCGGCGGGGATGCGGGCGGCCCAGGGAGCGGCAACGCGCTCGGCAACCTGCTGGTCTTCGCCGGCGTCTGCGGCGAGGCGGTCTACGTGCTGCTGGCCAAGCGCGTGGCGGGACAGGTGCCGGTGATCACCGCGAGCCTCTGGATGCAGGGCTTCAGCGCGCTGGTGCTCGCCCCCTTCGCGCTGCCCGGGATCGGCGCCGTGGCGGCGCTGGCCGATCCGGCGCTGGCGGGGCTGCTGGTGTTCCACAGCCTGACGGCGAGCGTGCTCTGCCTGCTGCTGTGGTATGCCGGGCTCAGGCGCGTGCCGGCGGGGGTGGCGGGGGTGTTCACCGCCTTCCTGCCGGCGAGTGCGGCGCTGACGGCGGTGGCGCTGCTGGGGGAGAGCTTCGGGGTGGAGCACGCGCTGGGCTTCCTGCTGATGGGGGCGAGCCTCGCGCTGGCGACCTGGCCGCGGCGGGGGAGCGGGTGAGGGCCTGGTTCCACTGCACCGGCGCCGGGCTGCTGGCGCGCGATGCGCGCGACATCGCGGGGCGCCTGGCCGCGGCGCAGCAGGCGCGCGGCTTCGCCGGCTCGCCGGACCAGGGCGCGGCCTGGGATGCCACCATCGCCTGCCTGCGCGCGGCGATCGGCGAGGCCGGCGGCGAAGCCTGGACCATCGCGCTGGAATACGAGCTGCTGCGCCTCGAGAAGCGCATCGACGCCGTCGTGCTGACCGACCGCGCCATCTGCTGCCTCGAGTTCAAGACCGCCGCCCCGACCGCGGCGGGCCTGGCCGAGGCGGAGGACTACGCGCTGGATCTCCGCGACTTCCATGCCGGCAGCCGCGCCCATGCCATCGTGCCGGTGCTGGTCGCCGGCCGCGGCGGCTGGTCCCCGCCGCGCCAGCCCTGGCTGCTGCCCTCCCTGCCGACCGAGCCGCTGGCCACCGGCGAGGCGGGGCTCGGCGCGCTGCTGTGCTGGGTGCAGGCGGCGGTGCCGGCGCCGGCGCGGCCGCTCGACGGTGCCGCCTGGCTCGCCGCCCCCTACCGCCCCGTGCCCGGCATCATCGAGGCGGCGACGATGCTCTACGCCCGCAACGGCGTCGCCGAGATCGCCGCGGCGCGCGCCGATGCGCCGAACCTGACGCGCACCACCCGCGCCATCGAGCGCCATGTCGCCGCGGCCAGGCGGGACGGAGCCAAAACGGTGGTCTTCGTCACCGGCATCCCCGGCGCCGGCAAGACGCTGTGCGGGCTGAACGCCGTCTTCGGATCGGCGGCGGGGCGCGATGATGCCGCCTTCCTCACCGGCAATGTCCCCCTCGTCGCCGTGCTGCGCGAGGCGCTGGCGCGCGATGCGGTGGCGCGCCGGGTCTGCGGCCGGCAGGAGGCCGAGCGCCGCGCCACGGCCCGGCTGCAGAACGTGCACCGCTTCCTCGAGGACAACGCCACCGACCCCGCGCGCCTGCCGGCCGAGCGGCTGATCGTCTTCGACGAGGCGCAGCGCGCCTGGGACGAGGCGAAGGCGCGCACCGGCACGCAGAACAAGCGCTCCCGCCTGACGATGAGCGAGCCGGCGCATACGCTGGAGATCATGGGCCGCCGCGACGGCTGGTCCGTCGTCGTCGCGCTGATCGGCAACGGGCAGGAGATCAACACCGGCGAGGCGGGGCTGCAGGAATGGGGCCGCGTGCTGGCCGCGAACGGCGCCTGGCGTGCCGCCGCCGCCCGGCGCGTGCTGGACACCGCGGACCCGGTGCAGCGCCTGGCCGAGGGCCATCCCGCCTGGCTGGCGCTCGACCCCGAGCTCGACCTGACGGTCCCGATGCGCAGCGTGCGCGAGGGCAGCGGCGCGGGCTGGGTCGATGCCGTGCTGCTCGGCGAGGCGGCGCGGGCGCGGCGGATCGCGGCGGAGGCGACCGCCCTGCCCTATCTGCTGACCCGCGACCTCGGGGCGCTGCGGGCGGGGCTGCGGGCCCTGGCGCGCGGGCAGCGCCGCGCCGGGCTGCTGCGCAGCGCGGGCGCGCGGCGGCTGCGCGCCGAGGGGCTCGGCGCGGAGGTGGCCACGCAGGAGGTGCCGGACTGGTTCCTCAACCGCTGGCCCGACATCCGCGCCTCCGACGCGCTGGAGGCGGCCGCGACCGAGTATGCCTGCCAGGGGCTGGAGCTGGACGTGGCGGGGCTGGCCTGGGGCGGCGACCTGCTGCGCGGCGCCGCGGGGTGGGAGACGCGCAGCTTCGCCGGCACGCGCTGGCAGCGCGCGGCGAAGGACGCGCACTTCATCCGCAACACCTACCGCGTCCTGCTCACCCGCGCGCGCTACGAGACCATCATCTGGGTGCCGCGCGGCAGCACCCGCGCCGATCCCTGGCACGACGCCACGCGCGACGCCGCCGACTACGATGCCGTCGCCGACTTCCTGCTGGCCTGCGGCGCCCGCCCGCTCGATCTCGAGGCCCTGGCACCCGCCGCCCCTGCGCCGTCGGCGCTGCTGCTGTAGGCTCCCCTGATGCGCGCCCTGCTCCTTGCCCCCGCCCTTGCCCTGGCCCTCGCCCTCGCGGCGCTGCCCGTCGCCGCCGCCGGGGCCACCGAGCTGAAGCTCGCCACCTGGAACATCGCCTGGCTCACCCTGCGCCCGCCGGGCGACCCCGAGGTGCCGCGCGGCCAGGTGCCGCGCACCCTGGCCGACCTCGCGGGGCTCGCCGCCTATGCCCGGCGCCTCGACGCCGACGTGGTCGCGCTGCAGGAGGTCGACGGGCCGGAGGCCGCGGCGGCGGTCTTCGACCCCGCCACCTACGCCTTCTTCTTCGCCCGCGAGGACGACGTGCAGCGCACCGGCTTCGCCGTCCGCCGCACGCTGCGCGCGACGCAGAACGAGGATCTCGCCGCGCTCGACACGCGCCCCCGCGCGCGGCTCTCGCTCCGCCGCGGCACCGACATCACGGTGCAGGCGGGCGGGGCGCGGCTGCGCCTGCTTTCCATCCACCTCAATGCCGGCTGCCAGTCCGGCCCGCTCGACCGCACCGGGCAGGAATGCGCGACGCTGCAGCGCCAGGCCGAGGTGCTCGCCGGCTGGGTCGCGGCGCGCCGGCGCGAGGGCACGCACTTCGCCATCCTCGGCGACTTCAACCGCCGCCTCTCCGACCCCGGCGACGACATGCTGCGCCTGCTGGCCGGGCCGGAGGCGCCGCTGCGCCGCACCACCGAGGGCCAGTCCAACCCCTGCTGGGCCGGCGCCCGGGGCGGGCGGCCCTTCATCGACCACATCCTGCTCGGCGGCGGGGCGGAGGCGTGGTTCCAGCGCGACTCGCTGCGCGTGCTGGTCTTCGCCGAGCGCGACCCGGCCTTCCGCGAGCGGCTCTCCGACCATTGCCCGGTGAGCATCCGGCTGCGCCTGCCGGGGTAGTGCGGCCGGGGTAGTGCGGCCGGGGTAGTGCGCTGGGGGGCGGCATGCCACGCTCGGCCCGGATGCGCGCGATCTTCCTCCGGGTCACCCTGCCCTTCGCCGCGATGGGCTTCCTGAACCAGGCCGGGCGCATCGTCGTCGCCATGGTGGGGCCGGCGATCGCGCTGGAATTCGGCCTCTCGGCGAGCGGGCTCGGGGTGCTGGCGGCGGCCTATTTCGCCGCCTACGCCCTGGCGCAGCTGCCGATCGGGCTTTCCATGGATCTCTACGGGCCGCGGCGCGTGCAGGTGGTGCTGGCGCTGGTCGCCGCCGCGGGCTTCGGCCTCTGCGCCGTGGCGGAGGATCCGGCGCAGCTCGCCATCGGCCGCTTCGTCAGCGGCATCGGCATCGCGGGCGCGCTGATCGCGGTGATGAAGGCGCATGTGCAGTGGTATCCGCCGGCGCGGCTGGCCGCCGTCACCGGCGCGGCGGTCTTCCTCGGCGGCGCCGGCGGGCTCGCGGCGACGGTGCCGGTGCAGTGGCTGCTGCCGGCGATCGGCTGGCGCGGCGCCTTCGCCCTGCTGGCGCTGCTCTCGCTCGGCGCGGCGATCTGGATCCGCCTCTCGGTCCCGCGGCACCCGCCCGGCGCGGGGGCGCCGCCGCCACGCCGGCGCCTGCGCACCGAGATCGCCGAGTTCGGCCGCATCTTCGCGCACCGGCAATTCACCCGCTACACGCCGGCCATCGCCCTCGCCTCGGGCCTCGTGTTCACCTACCAGGGGCTCTGGGCCGGGCCCTGGCTGCGCGATGTCGCGGGCCTCGACGGCGCGGCGCGGGCGAGCGTGCTGCTGGCCTATTCGCTCGGCATGATGACCGGCCACCTGCTGAGCGGCCTTGCCGCCTCGCGCATCCAGGCGCGCGGCGGCGACCCGATGATCATCCCCTTCCTCGGCATGGCGGGCATGGCGCTGGCGCAGGCGGCGCTGATCGCCGGGCCGACCGACCTGGTGCTGCTGCACGGGCTCTGGTTCGCCTTCGCCGCCGTGGGCTCCTGCGGCCCGGTCGCCTATGCGCTGCTGGCGCAGCGCTTCCCCGCGGCGATGACGGGGCGCGTGGCCACCGCGATGAACGGCAGCATGCTCGCCCTCGTCTTCGTGCTGCAGAGCGTGATCGGCCTGATCCTCGACCTCTGGCCGCGCACCGCGGCGGATGGCTGGGACCGCGCCGGCTATGCCTGGGCGATGGGGCTGACGCTGCTCTTGCAGGCCGCGAGCGTCCTCTGGATGCTGCTGGCCCCGCGCCTGCTGCGGCAGGCCGCCGGGCGGCGCGCCGCCTGAGCCGCCGGCGGCGACCGCGCGCACCGAGGAGGACCGGCATGGCCGTCAACATGAAGCGCACGCGCCGCTTCCTCGAGCGCTACCACGTCGCCGAGGGCGCGGGCTTCCGCCTGAAGCACCATGACCCGGGCGATACCGCCGGGCTCGACATGCAGAAGGAGGAGGCGCGCAGCCTGCTGGCCGAGGGCACGCGCATGCTGAGCGAGCTGCAGGACATGCTCTACGCCCAGGACCACTGGGCCGTGCTCTGCCTCTTCCAGGCCATGGACGCGGCGGGCAAGGACGGCGCGATCAAGCATGTGTTCAGCGGCGTGAACCCGCAGGGCGTGCACGTCACCAGCTTCAAGGCGCCGGGGCCGGTCGAGCTCGACCACGACTTCCTCTGGCGCCACGTGGCGGCGATGCCGGCGCGCGGCGTCATCGGCATCCACAACCGCTCCTGGTACGAGGAGGTGCTGGCGGTGCGCGTGCATCCCGAGATCCTGCGCGAGCGCCAGAAGCTGCCGCCGCGCCTGGTGACGAAGCGCATCTGGGACGAGCGCCTGGAGGACATCGCCGCCTTCGAGCGCTACCTGGCCCGCCAGGGCGTGGTGGTGGTGAAGTTCTTCCTGCATGTCAGCAAGGAGGAGCAGAAGCGCCGCTTCCTCAGCCGCATCGAGGAGCCGGCGAAGAACTGGAAATTCTCCTCGGCCGATGTCGCCGAGCGCCGCCACTGGGACGACTACCAGGACGCCTACGAGCGGGCGATCCGCGCCACCGCGGCGCCGCATGCGCCCTGGTACGTGGTGCCGGCGGACAACAAGTGGTTCACCCGCCTCGTCGTCGCCGCCGCGCTGGCCGTGACGCTGCAGGACCTCGGGCTGCACTATCCGAAGGTGACGCCGGCCGCCCTGGCGGAGCTGGAGGAGGCGCGGAAGGCGCTGGAGGACTGAGCATGCCGCGCGAGGTGGGCAGGCCCGGGCCGCGACGGGCGGCGCTGCTGGCGCCCCTCTGGGCGGCGCTCGCCGGGGCCTGCGCGCCGACCGCGATCGCCGATGCGCTGACGCCGCGCGCCGGGACGCGGCACCTGGCCGACCTCGCCTATGGGCCGGGGCCGCGCCAGCGCCTCGACCTCGTCCTGCCCCCGGCGCCGCGCCCGGGCACGCCCTGCGTCGTCTTCCTGCATGGCGGCGGCTGGCGCAGCGGCAGCCGCAGCGAGTACGGCTTCGTCGCCCGCGTGCTGGCGGCGCGCGGCCTGGCGGTGGCCGTGCCGGACTACGGGCTGTGGCCGGACACGCGCTGGCCCGGCTTCGTCGAGGATGGCGCCCGCGCCCTGGGCTGGCTCGGCAGTGCCGCGGCGGCCGAGGCGGGGCTGCCGCCGGACGGGCCGGTCTTCCTGATGGGCCATTCGGCGGGCGGCTTCATCGCCGCCTCTCTCGCCCTCGATCCGCGCTGGCTGGGCGAGGCCCGGCGCGCGGCGCTGGCGGGCTGCGTGACCCTGGCCGCGCCCTTCGACTGGGTGCCGCGGCGCGAGCCGCTGGCCTCGATCTTCGCCGCGGCGCCCGATGGCGCCATCCGCGCCGCGCCCGCCGAGCCCGCGCTGCTGGCCGGCACGCCGCCGATGCTGCTGCTGCACGGCGCCGCCGACACCACCGTGCGGCCGGAGCAGTCCAAGGCCATGGCCGCGCGCCTGGCCGCGGCCGGCCTGCCGCGCGTGCGGCTCGAGATCTTCCCCGATCTCGGGCATATCGGGATCCTGGCGGCGCTGGCCGCGCCGGTGCGCGCGCTGGGCCTCGCCCGCGCGCCGGTGCTGGAGGCGGTGACCGGCTTCCTCGGCACCGCCTGAGACGCGCCGCGCTACTCCGCCGCGGCCCGGGCGGGCGGATCCTCGCCGGCGGCATCGAGCACGTGCAGCGCATAGGTGAAGGCCGCGCCGGCGTTCAGCGCGATGGCGACGCCGAGCGCCTCGGCCATCTCCTCCTTCGTCGCGCCGGCGTGCCGTGCCTTCCGGACATGCGCGTCGATGCAGCCGTCGCAGCGCGTGGTGATGGCGACGGCCAGCGCGATGAGCTCGCGGGTCTTCGCATCGAGGTGCCGCGTCGTCGCGGCGCCGCGGTTCAGCGCGCCGAAGCCCTTCACCAGCTCCGGGTGCAGCCCGTTCAGCTCGTTGCCGCGGCCGCGTGCGGCTTCGTTGTAGGCGTCCCAGTCCTTGATGCCGGTCATGCCCTGGCCTTCCTCCATGCAGAAAGGGCGCCGGCCCTGCGGCCGACGCCCCTTCTCTGCCCCGCTTCGGGGCGGAAGGCTACTCGGCCACCTCCGGCTCCTTCTCCGGCTCGCCGTCGCCGGAGCCTTCCTCGGGCTTGGGCAGGGCCGGCGGCGCGGCCTCGACATAGTCGAAGGTCAGCGCGTCGTCCTTCAGCCCCACCTTCACGGCGCCGCCCTTGGCGAGCTTGCCGAAGAGCAGCTCCTCGGCGAGCGGCTTCTTCACGTGCTCCTGGATCACGCGGGCCAGCGGCCGCGCGCCATAGAGCGGGTCGTAGCCGCGCTCCGCCAGCCATTCCTTCGCCGCCGAGCTCAGCTCGATGGTGACGTTGCGGTCGGCGAGCTGGGCCTCCAGCTGCATGACGAATTTCTCGACCACCTGGCCGACGATCTCGGGCGTGAGGCCGGAGAAGGGGACGACGGCGTCGAGCCGGTTGCGGAACTCCGGCGTGAACATCCGCTTGATCGCCTCCTCGTCCTCGCCCACGCGGACGGTGGCGCCGAAGCCGATGGCGGTCTTGGCCATCTCGGCCGCGCCCGCATTCGTGGTCATGATCAGGATCACGTTGCGGAAATCGACCGTCTTGCCGTTGTGGTCGGTCAGCTTCCCGTGGTCCATCACCTGCAGCAGGATGTTGTAGAGATCCTGGTGCGCCTTCTCGATCTCGTCGAGCAGCAGCACGGCGTGCGGGTGCTGGTCGATGCTGTCGGTCAGCAGCCCGCCCTGGTCGAAGCCGACATAGCCCGGCGGCGCGCCGATCAGGCGCGAGACGCTGTGCCGCTCCATGTACTCCGACATGTCGAAGCGGATCAGCTCGATGCCGAGGGTCTTGGCCAGCTGCTTCGCGACCTCGGTCTTGCCGACGCCGGTCGGGCCCGAGAACAGGTAGTTGCCGATCGGCTTCTCCGGGTCGCGCAGCCCGGCCCGGCTCAGCTTGATGGCGGAGGAGAGCGCCTCGATCGCCTTGTCCTGGCCGAACACCATGGCCTTGAGGTCGCGCTCGAGGGTCTTGAGCGTCTCCTTGTCGTCCGTGCTGACGGTCTTCGGCGGGATGCGGGCGATCTTGGCGACGATGTCCTCGACATCCTTCAGCGTCACCGTCTTCCGCCGCTTGTTCTCCGGCAGCAGCATGCGCGAGGCGCCGACCTCGTCGATCACGTCGATCGCCTTGTCGGGCAGCTTGCGGTCGTGGATGTACTTGGCCGAGAGCTCCACCGCGGCGCGGATCGCCTCCGGCGTGTACTTCACCTTGTGGTGCTTCTCGTAGTTGGTCTTCAGGCCCTGCAGGATCTTCACCGCATCCTCGAGGGTCGGCTCGTTGACGTCGATCTTCTGGAAGCGGCGGACCAGCGCGCGGTCCTTCTCGAAGTAGTTGCGGTATTCCTTGTAGGTGGTGCTGCCGATGCAGCGCAGCGTGCCCTGGGCCAGCGCCGGCTTCAGCAGGTTCGAGGCATCCATCGCGCCGCCGCTGGTGGCACCCGCGCCGATCACCGTGTGGATCTCGTCGATGAAGAGAATCGATCCGGGCTGGTTCTCCAGCTCGGCCACCACCGCCTTCAGCCGCTCCTCGAAATCGCCGCGGTAGCGCGTGCCGGCGAGCAGGC
>CAYNYQ010000153.1:0-10632 GCA_964401305.1 uncultured Acetobacteraceae bacterium
GCCGAGCTGGATCTCGCAATTGCCGGCCAGCACATGGATGCCGCTCTGCATGACGAGCTCGCAGGTCGCCGCCGCATCGGCGCAATAGGCGACGACATCGCCGGTGCAGACCACGCGCCGCGGCGGGATGCCGCGCCGCGCCGCCTCGGCCAGCACGGCCTCGGTCGCCTGCAGGTTGGAATAGGGCCCGCCGAAGACCAGCGCGGGCCCGTCGATCGCGATCATCGAAGCCGTCTCCGCAGCCAGGCGGAGATCCGGTCCGCCGCCAGCACCATCCCCACCACCACCATCAGCAGCGCGAGGACACGGTTGAAGTCGAGCAGGTCCACCGCGTTCTTCAGCTCCTGCCCCAGGCCGCCGGCGCCGACCAGGCCGAGCACGGTGGAGGTGCGGATATTCGCCTCCCACACATAGAGCAGGGTCGAGGCGTTCTGCGGCAGGGTCTGCGGCCAGAGCGCGAGGACCGCGACCTGCAGCCGCGTCCCCCCGGCGGCCAGCACCGCCTCGGCCGGCGTCGGGTCGGTCGATTCCACCGCCTCGGACCAGAGCTTGGCCAGCGACCCGGCGGAATGCAGCGCCACCCCCAGCATGCCGGCGAAGGGCCCGAGCCCGACCGCGGCGACGAAGAGCAGCGCGAAGACGAAGCCGTCGACCCCGCGCAGCGCATCGAGCAGGGTGCGCACCGGGTGGTAGAAGGCCGGCAGCGGCATGGTGGGGCGCGCGGCGAAGGCGGCGAGCGGCACCGCCATCAGCGCGGCGAGGGTGGTGCCGAGGGTGGCGATGGCCAGCGTCTCGGCGGCGCGGCGGGCGATGTCGCCGGGCCCCGAGAAATCCGGCGGCCAGGCGCCGGCCAGCCAGAGGCCGAGCCGCGGCAGCCCCTCCCAGAGGCGCAGCGGGTCCGGCGCCACGGCCCAGAGCGACACGCCGTAGAGCGCGGCAAGCGCCGCCAGCGCCAGGACCAGGCGCCCCCGCCGTGCGAAGCGGGCGGGCCGGGCCGGGCCCGCGCACCCCTGGCCGCTTCGGCCATCGGGCTGGCTCGCTTCTGGCGCGGGCCGGGAGCCGCGACCATCAGGCCGCCCTGCACCCCGGGCGGGCCAAGTCACCTCCGCGCACCCCCCGGCGCTCCGGCCATCGGGCCTGCTCAACGCGTCCGCAGCCGCCCGAGCGCGCGGCCGGCGGCCTCGATGCCGGCATAGGTCGCGGCCGTCGCCGCCACCCAGCCCGTGTAGTGCGCCGGCATCAGCCGCTCCGCCGCCCGTTCGTCGATCGAGAGCGCCGCCTCGCGCAGCGCCGCCTTCACGCCGTCATCGAGGTCGCGCCGCACCGCCAGCGCGTCGTTCGGCAGCGGGTCGGAGCGCCAGACGACCGCCACCTGGTCCTCCCGCACCCGCCCCGTGGCGATCATGGCGGCGAGGTTGCGGTCGAAATCCGTCGCCAGGTCGACCTGGCCCGACGCCACGGCGACCACGTTGGCGGCATGGCTCGCGCCGTCGCGGTAGCGGAAGTAGCTGCGCGGATCGATGCCGCGCTGCGCGAACCAGTGGTGCGGGATGAGCCAGCCGCTGGTCGAGCCGGCATCGGCGAAGGAGATGGAGAGGCCGCGCGCATCCTCGGGGAAGCGGGCGATGGCCAGTGCGGGGCGGGCGATGATGATGGCGTGGTAGGTCGGGCGCCCCTGGTAGAGCACGGTCGCCAGCGCCTCCGCCCCCGCGCGGTCGCGGGCGAGGACGAAGCCCCAGGGCCCCATCCAGGCGCAGTCCGCCTGGCCGCTGCCGAGTGCGACGGCGATGCCGGCCCAGTCGCTGGTGACCTGCAGGTCCATCGGCCGCCCCAGCGCGGCGGCGAGATGGGCGAAGAAGGGCTCGTAGGCGCGGCGCGTGTCGCCCGGCGTCGGCTGGAAGGGCCCGACGGCGCAGCGCAGCCGCGGCGCCTCGGCGCGCAGGGCGGGCGCCGGCAGCGCAAGGGCAGCGGCGAGCAGCAGGGGACGGCGGCGGAGCGGCATGGCGGGACGGCCCGGGCGCAGGAGAGCCCCTGCCTTCGGCCGCCACTCCCCCGCGGTTACCCGCATTGCCGCGATGGGAGTTTGGATGCCGTTCTGTCGAGAAGAACAACGCTTACGATACTCCGGGAGCTCGCCCAGCGGCCGCGGCGCGGCCGATCCCCTGCCGCTACCGGGCCGCGGCCTCACGCCAGCGCCGCCGCCAGGGCCCGCCGCAGCGCGCCGACCGGATCCCGCCCGGGCCCGCGCGAGACCAGCGCCACATGCCCGCCCGTCGATTCCAGGTGCCGCGCCGCCCCCGGCAGCCGCGTGGAGGCGATCGGCACCAGCCCGTCGTTCGGCCCCGCCACGCGCCCGAGCCAGGTCGTCAGCAGGGCATAGGCATGGTCCCGCCCCGCGCGCGCCGTGGCGGGATCGAGCACCGTGCCGGCACTGACCACCGGCAGGCGCTGCGTCAGCGCAACGATCGCCGCCGCGTGCGCCGCCATCCAGGCCTCGCGCACGGGAACGGTGAGGTCGCGCAGCCCCGCCCCGTCGCCGCAGCCCAGCAGTGCCAACGCGGCGCGGGAGAGGCCGTGCCAGGTGCGGCGCCGCGCGACCAGATCGGCCAGCAGCGTGCCGTGGAAGGGCGACTGGAAGGCGACCATGCCGGCGCAGCGCGCCGCGGCCGCCGGGTCCATCAGTGCCGCCAGCGCCTCCAGCCCGCCCTTGCTGTGCGCGACCAGCAGCGCCGGCGGGGTGCCGGGGGCGGCGGCCAGGGCGGCGCGGATCCGCGCGGCATTGGCGGCGACCGGCGCCCCGGTCGGCACCCGCACCACCTGCGGCAGCGCGCCGAGGCCGCGCAGCCATTCCTGCTGCGCCCCCATGTAGTCGATGCCGAGCGGCCCGAGCCGCGCCGTCACGTCGCCGAGCAGCCCATAGGCGAAAAGCACGCGCCGCCCGCCGAGAAACGGGCGCAGCGCCGCCTCCTCCCCGCTCACGCGAGGCCGGTCCGTGCCGCGAGGCGCGGCGCCGGGGGCGCCGGCCGCAGCAGGTGGAACAGCAGGGCGAGACCGAGGGCCAGCACGGTATCGGTGATCTCGGCCGAGCGGTCGGGCAGGCGCGTCTGCACGAGGCTCGCCGCCAGCACCAGGCCGGCCAGCAGCGCCGCCGCATCGCGCAGGCGCAGGCCGAGCCGCAGCAGCCACCAGAGCAGCGCGCCCTGCAGGAAGAGCTTGGAGAGGATCGCCTGCACCCCCGCGCCAAGGCTGCCGGCCACCAGGCTGCGGAACGGCACCAGGCCGAAGGGGCGCGCCGCGGCGGAGAATTCGAAGGGCTGCAGCCGCTCGACGAGCAGCGCCCCGAGCATGGCGGCGGCCATCACCGGCGCCGCGGCGGCGCGGCCGCGCAGCAGCAGCCAGAGGGGCAGGGCGAGCGTGCAGGCGATGGCCTCCGCCAGGCTGAGCTGCTCGCCCGGCACCACCACCTCCGCCGCCAGCGCGGTGCCGAGTCCGAGCGGCACCAGCCAGCGCGCCCGCGCCGGGCCGACGGCGGCCTCGGCGAGCAGGACGGCGGCGGTGGCGGCGGCGAGCAGCACCAGGGTGCGCACCGGCTCGGCCTCGGGGTGCAGCAGCAGCGGCTTGAGATTGTCCTTCCAGTCCTGGAGATCGATGCTGGGCACATAGGGGTAGAGGCGCCAGCCGAGCCAGAGCAGGACCAGCAGCGCCGCCACGGGATCGGCCAGGCCGCCGCGTCCCTCCCGGGCGAAGAGTTGCCGACCGCCCATGGCGGTGCCGAGTAGCGCGCCCAGCAGCGTGCCGGCGGCATTCAGGACGAGGTCGGGGCCGCTGCTGACGCGGCCGGCGATGCCAAGCTGCAGCACCTCGACGGTGGCCGAGAGCAGGGTCCCGGCCAGGGTGGCCAGCAGCACGCCGCCCACCCGGCCGAGACGCGGCGGCAGGGCGGCCGCCAGCAGCAGGCCGAGCGGAACGTAGAGCAGCAGGTTCGCCAGCACGTCGCCGCGCCCGCCGGGATCGGCCAGCAGCCGCTCGAGCAGCAGCGGGCCGAGCGCGGTGCCCGGCGGCGGCGGCGCCCAGCGGAAGGGCCAGAGCGAGCCCCAGAGGATGAACCCGACGACCAGGGCCAGCAGGATGGCCGGGCGGCGCGCGGAGGGCGGCGGCGGCGGCCGGTCGGGTACGGCCGGCCTCACGCGCCGCGCGGCCCTTGCCGCAGGAGGGCATCGGCCGGGCAGTGCCTCGGGCGCATGCTGGCGTCCGGCAGGCCGTGGCCTCGGGGCCGGCCAACATCGGCACGGCAGCGCCCCGGGGGCGGCGTCGCGGTCCCGCCCCGCGGCAACGGCGGCATGCTGGTATCCTGGGCCTGGGATTGCTCGGTCGGGACCCTAGAGCAGATCGCGGGCGGCTGGAATCGGCCGGGAGCGCGATTCGAGCACCGTGCTGGAGAGGCTGCGGCGCGCACGGGCGCGCGAAGGCGGCTCCCGGCCCAGCGGCGCCGCGGCGGAAACGCCGATGGCGGCTTGCTTCCTCGCCGGGCCTGGCGATGCGGCGCGCCGCCTGGACACGCCGGCCGACCCGGACCGCGTCAGCCGAGGAAGGCGCCCGAGACCGGATCGTAGGGGAAGACGCCGAGCCCGTTCTGCGCATACCAGCCGCGGCAGGCGGCGGCGCCGTCGAGGAAGCTCCCCTCCCCCCGCAGGAAGCCGGCGAAGCCGTCATCGGCCTTCACGCCGCGATTCTCCTTCGACACCCAGTCGTCCTGGCAGCCGTGCTGGATCTTGGTGGTGAGGGTGCGGTTCAGCCGGCGCAGCATCTCGGCCGCCTCGCCGCCATAGCTGCCGCGCTTGGCGCCGCCGGCGGCGGTGATGCGGAAGCGCTGCCAGCCACCCTGCCACCACTGCCAGACGCCCATCAGGTCGTAGTCGGAGACGTAGATGGCGGCGTCGATGATCGGCTCCCCGTCGCGGAACAGCGGCACGCCGCCCGGCGCGCGCCGCAGCTTCTGGATCGAGACCACGCCGCTCTCGCCCGACTTCTTGCCGATGGCGCCGATCTTCGCCGGCAGCAGCCCCTGCCAGGCATAGGAGGCGGCCTTGGGGCAGCGCACCACGATGCACCAGCCCGGGGCGGCGGCGGTGAAGGCGCGGAAGGCGGCGACATCGGCGGGCAGCATGCCGGCCTTGCGGGCGAGCGCGATGTCGGCGGCGTCGATGCCGGCCGCCCGCGCCTCGATGTCGCGCGCATGCGCCATGAGTTCGCCGAGCGTGATCATGCGCCGCCTCCGGTCTGCCGTACCAGTGCGAGCATAGCCCGAATGTTGCAGACGCGACATGCAGGCCCGGCATGCCGGCCCGGCGGCACTGCCCGGTCAGACAGGCCCGTCAGCCCTGAGAAGCGGCCCGGTCGGGCAGGCCCTCAGCCGGCAGCGGCGCCCGGTCGGGTCGGCCCGTCAGCCCTGCGAAGCGGCCCGGTCGTGCCGGCCCGTCAGCCCTGCGAAACCGCCCGGTCGTCTCAGCCCGGCAGCGGCGCGCAGGCCGCCCGCAGCCAGGCGGCGGTCGCCGCGTCGCAGCTGGGCGCCACCTCGGCCAGCACCCGGGCGTGGTAGGCATCGACCCAGGCGCGCTCTTCCGGCGTCAGCAGGCCAGGGTCGATCAGCCGCCGCTCATAGGGGGCGAGGGTCAGCGTCTCGAAGGCCAGGAAGGGCTTCACCTGGTCCGGCAGCGTCTCGGCATCGCGCACCAGCAGCAGGTTCTCGATGCGGATGCCGTACTGGCCGGGCAGGTAGTAGCCGGGCTCGTCGGAGAGGATCATGCCGGGTGCCAGCGGCACCGGCCGCGCGGCGCGGCTGAAGGCGGCCGGCCCCTCGTGCACCGAGAGGAAGCTGCCCACCCCGTGCCCGGTGCCGTGGTCGTAGTCGAGGCCGCATTCCCACAAGGGGCGCCGCGCCACCGCATCGAGGTGCGGGCCGGCCACGCCCTTCGGGAAGCGCAGCGTGGCCAGCGCGAGATGCCCCTTCAGCACCCGCGTGTAGCGCGCGGCGAGGTCGGGCGGCGGCGCGCCGGGGCCGGTCCATAGGGTGCGGGTGATGTCGGTGGTGCCGTCGCGGTACTGCGCCCCGCTGTCGATCAGGTAGCACTCGTCGGGGCGGATCGGCCGGTCGCTCCCGGCCGTGGCGCGGTAGTGGACGATGGCGCCGTTCTCGCCGGCGCCGCTGATGGCGGGGAAGCTCTCGGCGACGAAGAGCGGCAGGGCCTGGCGGAAGGCCAGCAGCCGGTCGGCCGCGGCCACCTCGGTCAGCCCGCCGCGCGGCGCCTCGGCGGCGAACCAGGCGAGGAAGCGGGCCATGGCGAGGGCGTCGCGGGCATGGGCGGCGCGGGCGCCCTGCTGTTCCGTCGCATTCTTGCAGGCGCGCGGCAGGCGGCAGGGATCGTCGCCCACCTCGACATCGGCGGCGGCGGCGCGAAGCTCCTGGGCGAACCAGGCCGGCGTCGCCTCGGGGTCGACGCGCACGCGCTTGCCGCGCAGCCGGGCCAGCGCGGCCGGCAGGGCGCTGCGCGGCTGCACCGTCACGTCGTTGCCGAGATGGGCGCGCACCTCCGGCCCGATCTTCCCGGGGTCGACGAAGAGGTCGGCCGTCGCGTCGGCGCGCAGCAGGCCGAAGCCGAGGACGAGCGGCGTATGCGCCAGGTCGCCGCCGCGGATGTTGAGCAGCCAGGCGATGGAATGCGCATCCGCCAGCACCGCGGCGTGCTGGCCCGCGGCGCGCAGCACCTCGGCGGCCTCCTCCCGCTTCTCGGCGGCGGTGCGGCCGGCATATTCGGGCGGATGGACGAGGGCGGCGGCGCGCGGCGGCGCCGGCCGGTCGGCCCAGACCGCGTCCACCGGATTGCTGGCCAGGGGCACGAGGTTGGCACCCGATTCCTCGAGCCGCTGCAGCCCCGCCTCGGCGTGCAGCCAGGGGTCGTAGCCGATGCGCCGGCCGGCCGCGTGCTCCCTCAGCCAGCCGGCCGGCGGCTCCTCGGTGATATGGCGGCGTTCCCACAGCGCGGGGTCGGTCTGCTGGGCGACCTGGGTGGTGTAGCGGCCATCGGTGAAGATCGCGGCGCGGTCGGCCAGCACCACGGCCAGGCCGGCGCTGCCGGTGAAGCCGGTCAGCCAGGCCAGGCGCTCGCCGGCGGGCGGCACGTATTCGCCGAGATGCTCGTCGGCACGGGGGATGAGCATCCCGTCCACCTCGGCGCGGGCGAGCGCGGCACGGAGGGCGGCGAGGCGTTCGGCGTGGGTCACGGCGATCCTTCACAAAGCCTGAACAATTTTGCGCTCACTCGCGGCACTCCATGCATCTGACGCATGGCTAGCCTTGGAACTTCACACGGGAAATGAACCGTCGGCCGGGCCATCTCGCAACTGCGAAGCGCGGACACGATCCGGTCGCCTCGACCAGCCCCCCGGGGACCATCCCCCGGGGCGGCGCGGCCGACAGGCCCCGGACGCGACCCTCGCCGCCCGCGGACGGGGAGACCCGCCGCGGCACAACGGAACGCTACCCAATGCCCGCCTCCATGACCAAGGCCGATGTCTTCGCCCTCTTCCCCGCCAACCGCAATGCCGAGACGGAGCGTGCGCGCGGCCAGTTCCTCGCCGCGCTGCGCCTGCGCGACGCGCTGCTGGCCGTGGGCCTGCGCCAGCGCCTCGCCGCCTGGCAGGAGCGCCGGCGCACCGCGCGCGCGCTCGCCGCGCTGCCCGATGCCATGCTGCGCGACATCGGCGTGACCCGCGCCGAGATCGACCACGCCGCGATGGCCGCGACCGCGCCGCACCGCCCGGCGGCGCCCGCCCGCTTCGGACGGCCGCGCACCGCCTGATCCCTGGCGCCCACGCCGGACCCATCCCTGGGTCCGGCGCCGGGCGCGGGGCACGCGCCCGACGACACCTGCGCCGGTCGACATGCGTCCATCGCGGCCGTAGGGCGAAGGCAAGCGAACCGTGCATGGCAGGGGCGGCGTCGCCTGTGGTTGCACCAGCGGCCCGGCCCGGTGACATGCCGGTATGATGCCACCCCGTCGCCCTGGTGCCGCCTCCCTCTGGGTGCTCGTCGCCGCCGCGGCGGCCTCGATCAGCCTCGCCCTCGGGGTGCGGCAGACCTTCGGCCTCTTCCTGCTGCCGCTGGCCGCCGAGGAGGGACTCTCGCCGGTCTGGCTGGGCGCGGCGGTCGCCATGCACAACCTCGTCTGGGGGCTCGGCCAGCCGCTGAGCGGCGCCGTCGCCGACCGCCATGGCGCCGGCCGCGTGATGGCCGGCGGCGCGCTGCTGCTGGCCGCCGGCCTCGGCCTCGCCGCGCTGGTGCCGCATCCCGCGACCATCCTGCTGGGCATCGGCCTGCTGACCGGCCTCGGCGTCGCCTGCACCGGGACGGGCGCGGCCCTCGCTGCTGTCGGCCGCGCCGCGCCGCCGGAGAAGCGGGGCGAGCTCATCGGCCTGGCCAGCGCCGGCGGCTCCTTCGGCCAGGCGGCAATGGTGCCCCTCGCACAGTCGCTGATCGGCGAGGTCGGCGCGCTGCTGGCCCTGGCCACCCTGGCGGCGACGGTGCTGCTGATCCTGCCGCTTTCGCGGGCGGTGGAGTGGCGGGCGCCCGGCGGCGCGGCGGCGGGCGGCAGCGGCGCCGGCCTCGCCGGCCTGCCCGGCCTCGCCCGCATGGCCCTGGCGGATCGCGGCTTCGCGCTGCTGACCGCGGGCTTCTTCGCCTGCGGCTTCCAGCTTGCCTTCCTGACCATGCACCTGCCCTCCCACCTCGCGCTCTGCGGGCTGCCGGGCGAGCTCGGCGCGCTGGCGCTGATGACGATCGGGCTCTTCAACATCCCGGGCAGCTGGCTCTGCGGCCGGGTCTCCACCGTGATGCGGCCCGAGCTGGCGCTGGGCGCCATCTACCTGCTGCGCAGCATCGCCATCGCCGTCTTCGTCGCCGTGCCGCCGACCGGGACGGGCACGCTGGTCTTCGCGGCGGTGATGGGCTTCGTCTGGCTCGGCACCATCCCCCTCACCTCGGCGGCGATCGCGCGGCGCTTCGGCGTGGCCGATCTCGGCGCGCTCTACGGCGTCTGCTTCCTCTCGCACCAGCTCGGCGGCTTTCTCGGCGCCGGGGCGGGGGCCGTGCTGTTGGCGACGGCCGGCAGCTATGCCGCCTTCTGGCCGGTCATGATCGCCGTCGGCATCGCCGCGACGGCCGCCAACTGGATGGTGCGCCCGCCGGAGCGCGCCCTTGCCTGAGCTGCCCCCGGGCATGGCCTCGGTCCGCCCCGGCCACGCTTTCCCGTCATGCGGGGGTAACGCATGGCAGCCCGGGCGCGAACCATTTCCGGCGCGGCGTCGATCCGGCAGTCCGCGCCGCCTTCCAGGCCTGGACGTCGTACCGCGGGCACGCCTGCCCGGTCGGATGGACGGCCGGCGCCCGCGCCGGAGGCCCCCCCCGCCGGATCCATGACCGCGGAGACCGGCGCCCCGCATGCTCGACTCGCTGCGCGATACCCTCGTTGACTGGCCGGCGGCGAACGGCGCGCCCTGCCTGCTGCCGCCGATGCACCCGCTGGCCGCCCGCTTCTCCGTCCCGCGTCGGATCGACCTGCTGCTGCCCGCGCGCGAGGGCATGCAGGTGCTGCTGCAGCGCGTCCCCGGGGACCACCCGGGCCAGCGCTACGAGGTGCTCGCGCCCGGCCTGCCGGTGCACCAGGTGGTGATCGCCACCGAGCCGGCGAGCGGCCGCTACGAAGGGCGGATGCTGGGGCGGACGGAGATGCTGGCCTCCCGCCCCGGCGCGGTGAGCGTGATGCCGGCGGGGGTGGAAAGCCGCTGGGAAGGGCCGACCGGCCACGAGGCCTCGCTGGTGCTGCACTTGCAGCAGTCGCGCATCGCCGCGCTGGTGCAGGAGGCCGGGTATCCGGAGCGGCTCGCCGAGCTCGGCCCCCGGCTCGGCCAGGAGGACCCCGGCATCGCCGCGCTGGTGGAGGCGCTGCGCATCGAGCGGACGACGCACGGGGTCTCGGCCGTCTATGCCGGGCAATGGGCGATCCTGGTGATGCTGCGCCTGCTCCGCCTCGACCTGCCGGAGCCGCGGCGCTACGCGCTGACCCCGCGGCGGCTGGCGGCGGTGCGGGATTTCGCCCAGGCGCATCTCGGCGCCGATATCGGCCTCGACGAGCTGGCCGGGGCGGCCGGCCTTTCCCGCTTCCACTTCGCCCGCGCCTTCCGGCGCGAGACCGGCCTCTCGCCCTCCTCCTGGCTGCGGACGCTGCGCTGCGCCGAGGCACGGCGCATGCTGGTGGAGAGCGACCTGCCGGTGCAGGCGGTGGCGCGGCGCTGCGGCTTCGTCAGCCCGGCGCATTTCAGCAACGCCTTCCGCGCGACCTACGGCATCACCCCGACCCGCTGGCGGCAGGAGCACCGGCTGTAACGATCCGCCCGCCAGGCGCCGTCGCCCGGCCCGGCCCGGCCTAGCGCGGATGCGCGGCAGGCGCGTCCCGTCTGGGGCCGGTCAGGCCACGGCGCGGCGCAGCACCAGCGTGGTCCAGCGGCCGACCGCGACCCGCGCCTCGAGCCGCAGCCCCTGCCGGCGATGCGCCGCCAGCACCATCGCCGCCTGGC
>CAYNYQ010000154.1:0-10624 GCA_964401305.1 uncultured Acetobacteraceae bacterium
CGGTCCCGCCGCGCCATCGCCGCGCATCTTGCGGCCAAGGGCGTCGCGGCCGAGACCCTCCGCGCCGCCCTGCCCGAGGAAGCCGAGGCGGCCGAGCTCGACGCGGCGCTGGCCTGGTGCCGGCGGCGGCGCGCCGGCCCCTTCGCGGGCGCGGCCATGGCGGCGGAGGCGCGGCAGCGGGCACTGGCCGCCATGGCGCGCGGCGGCTTCGCGCGCGGCATTGCCGAGGCGGTGCTCGACATGGAACCGGCGGCGGCGGCGGAGCGGCTGGCGGCGTCGCGGCGTTAGAGCGTGATCGCCGAAGGGCGGAACGCCCGCAGGCGTGAATCACGCGAAGAAGGAAAGAGCTGGGCCGCGATCCGCGATGTCGCTCGCGCGGATCGTGGTACAGCCCCCCACGCCCGGGGCGGTTCAGCCCTGCTCGCAGGTACCGCGCAGGTGCCGGGCGAAGACCTCGAGGGTCGCGTCGCTGACGTAGTGCTCGATGCCCTCGGCATCGGCCTCCGCCGCCTCCTGCGGCACGCCGATGGCGACCAGGAAGGCCAGCACGACCTCGTGCCGCGCCTTCACCTTGCGCGCCAGGGCCTCGCCGGCATCGGTCAGGAAGACGCCGCGATAGGGCTTGGCCCGCACCAGCCCGTCGCGCCGCAGCCGGGCGATGGTCTTGGCCGCGGTGGCGTGGCTGACGCCGAGCCGGCGGGCGATGTCGGTCGGCCGCGCCTCGCCGTCCCGCGCCAGCAGGTCGGCAATGATCTCGACATAGTCCTCCGCCACGGCGCCGGCGCGGGCCGTCCGGGCGGAGGCATGCCGCTCGGCCTCGGCGGGCGGGCCCGCTTCCCCCGGCTCGGTGTCGCGCAGGCTATCCATCGCCCCATCTAACAGGATGCACCCGTTCAACACAATCTGTAGCCATGGCTACACCGTGGGGCTTGTGATGGATCATCGGGCCGCATAGATACAGTGCTGCCGACGCCAAGACGCGACCAAGCACCGGGAGTTCCTGCATGCGTGGATCGACGGAGCCCCCCCTCCCCGAGGAGCGCTCCGCGCTGACCCGGCGGGCCGCCCTGCTCGGCGGGGCGGGCGCCCTGCTCGCCGGCCAGGCCGCGGCGCAGCGCCGGCCCCAGGCCCTGCTCGCCACCATCGGCATGATCGGCGACATCGTGCAGCAGGTCGCCGGCGACCGCCTGAAGGTGGAGACGCTGCTCGGCCCCGGCGTCGACCCGCACCTCTACCGCGCGACGCGGGAGGACGTGGCGCGCATGCTCCGCGCCGACCTGATCTTCTACAACGGCCTCGTGCTCGAGGGGAAAATGGTCGACGCGATCATCCGCGTCGCCCGCACCGGCAAGCCGGTCTACGCCGTCACCGAGCTGCTGCCCGAATCGGCGCTGATCGAGCCCGACGGCGCCGCCGGCCTCTACGACCCGCATGTCTGGATGGATGTCAGGCTGTGGTCGCAGGCGGCCGGGCTCATCGCGGAGCGACTCGGCCAGCACGACCGCGCCGGCGCCGCCACCTATGCCCGCAACCTGGCCGCGCTGCAGGCGCGCCTTGCTTCGCTCGACGCCTATGTCGAGCGCGCCATCGCCTCCATCCCGGCGCCGCAGCGCCTGCTCGTCACCGCGCACGACGCCTTCAACTACTTCGAGCGCCGCTACGGCATCGAGGTGCTCGGCATCCAGGGCCTCTCGACCGAGGGCGAGGCCGGGCTGCGCCGCATCCAGGACCTGGTCGACCTGCTGGTCAGCCGCCGCGTCCCGGCGGTCTTCGTCGAGAGCTCCGTCTCCGACCGCAACGTGCAGGCGCTGGTGCAGGGCGCGGCGGCGCGCGGCCACCGCGTGGCGATCGGCGGCGAGCTCTTCTCCGACGCCATGGGCCGGCCCGGGACCTACGAGGGCACGTACATCGGCATGATCGACCACAACGCGACGATGATCGCCCGCGCCCTCGGCGGCGACGCGCCGGAGCGCGGCTTCCAGAACCGCCTCGGCACCGCGGCCTGAGCGCGCGGGCATGAGCGAGGGCCGCGCCCAGGTCATCCCGCTGCAGGTCGCGCCGCTGGCGCTGCGCCACCTCTCCGTCGCCTACAACGACCGCCCCGTGCTCTGGGACCTGAGCTGGAGCTGCCCGGCCGGCGCGCTGGTCGCCATCGTCGGGCCGAACGGCGCCGGCAAGTCCACCATGATCAAGGCCGCGCTCGGCCTGGTGCCGCGGCTCTCGGGCGATGTCCGGGTCTTCGGCCAGCCGCTGGCTGCGGCGCGGCGCCGTGTCGGCTACCTGCCGCAGCGCGCCAGCGTCGACTGGGACTTCCCCATCACCGCGCTGCAGGTCGTCTCGATGGGCCGCTACCCGCGCGCCGGCTGGCTGCGCCCGCTGCCGCGCCGCGAGCGCGAGCACGCCCGCGCCGCGCTGGCCGAGGTCGGCATGGCGGAGTTCGCCGACCGGCAGATCGGCCAGCTCTCGGGCGGCCAGCAGCAGCGCGTTTTCCTCGCCCGCGCCCTGGCGCTGGAGGCCGACCTCTACCTCATGGACGAGCCCTTCGCCGGCGTCGACGCCGCCACCGAGCGCGCCATCGTCGAGGTGCTGCAACGCCTGGTGCGCGAGGGCCGCACCGTCGTCGCCGTGCACCACGACCTCGCCACCGCGCCGCAATACTTCCAGGAGGTGCTGCTGCTGAACGTGCGCGCCATCGCCGCGGGGCCGATGCCGACCACCTTCACGCCCGAGAACCTGGCGCGCACCTATGGCGGCCGGCTCTCGCTGCTGGAGCAGGCGGTCTCGGCGGCGCACCGCGACGGCGGCCGGCCGATCGCATGACGGCCTGCGCATGACCGACGCGCTGCTCGCCGCGCTGGCCTTCCGCGCCGGCTACAACGCCACCGTGGTGACGCTCGGCTGCATGGCCTTCGGCCTGGCGGCGGGGGCGATCGGCTGCTTCGTGCTGCTGCGCGGCCGCGCCCTGATCAGCGACGCCGCGGCGCATGCGACGCTGCCCGGCGTCGCCGGCGCCTTCATCCTGGCCGCGGCCTTCGGCTGGACGGCGCGCGACCTCGGCCTGCTGATGGCCGGCGCGGGGCTGACGGCGGCGCTCGCGGTCGGCGTCGTGGCGGCGCTGACCCGCGGCGGCCGCATCCGCGACGATGCGGCGATGGCCCTGGTGCTCTCCATCGGCTACGGCGTCGGCGTGGTGCTGCTCTCGGTGGTGCAGTCGCTGCCCACCGGCGGCCAGGCCGGGCTGCAGGGCTTCATCCTCGGCCAGGCCGCAGGCATGAGCGTCGAGGATGCGCAGCTGACCGGCCTGCTGGCGCTGCTCTGTGCCGGCGCCGTCGCGCTGCTGCTGAAGCCGCTGACCGCGCTCTGCTTCGACCGCGAATTCGCCGCCGCAACGGGCCTGCCGGTGCGGCTGCTGGACGGGCTGCTGCTGGCGCTGATGCTCGCCGTCGCGGTCGCCGGGCTGCGCGCCGTCGGGCTGATCCTGGTGGTCGGGCTGATGGTGATCCCCGCCGTCACGGCGCGGCTGCTGACCGACCGGCTGGTGGCGATGGTGCCGCTGGCGGCCGGCGGCGGCGCGCTCGCCGCCTGGATCGGCACCGCGATCTCCGGCACCTCGCCGCAATTCCCGACCGGCGCGACCATCGCGCTGACGGCCTGCGCCATGTTCCTGGCTGCGCTGCTGCTGGCGCCTCGGCGCGGGGCGCTGGCCTTCGCCTGGCGGCAGGCGCGGCTTGCCCTGGTGATCGCGCGCGACCACGCGCTGCGCGCCATGGTGGAAACGGCCGAGCGCGGCACCCCGCCGCGCAGCTGGGCGGCGCTGGCCGAGGAGGCCGGCTGGTCGCGGCTGCAGCGCAGCCTGCTGCCGGCCTGGTTCCGTCGCGAGGGCTGGGTGGAGCGCGCGGCCGGGGCGCCGGCGCTCTCGCCCGCCGGCGTGGCGCTGGCCCAGGCCGTGACCCGCCGCCACCGGCTGTGGGAGCACTACATGCAGTCGGCCGGCGGGCTGCCGCCCCAGGCCGCGCACCGCGCCGCCGACGAGGTGGAGCACGCCCTGCCGCCCGAGGTTGCGCGCGACGCCGAGGACTGGCTGCGCCGCCACGACCCCGCCCGCCTGCCCGCGCCCGGCGCCGCCCTGCCGCCGCCCGGCGAGCGGTCAGCGCCATGACCACCTTCCTCCAGCTCGACCTCGCGCCGCTGCTGGCCGCGACCCTCGCCTGCCTGGTCTGCGGGCTGATCGGCAACCTGCTGCTGCTGACGCGCCAGAGCCTGCTCGGTGACGCCATCAGCCATTCCATCCTGCCCGGCATCGTCGCCGGCTTCTGGGTCAGCGGCACCCGCGCCGCACCGCCGATGGTGCTCGGCGCGCTGGCCGCGGCCATCCTCGCCGCGCTGCTGATCGGGCTCGTGCGGCGGCTGACGCGGCTGGAGCCCGGGGCGGCGATGGGCGTGGTGTTCTCCGGCATGTTCGCCCTCGGCGTCGTGCTGATCGAGGTGAGCGGGGCGCATGCGGTCGACCTCGACCTCGACTGCGTGCTCTACGGCCAGCTCGAGGCGCTGATCTGGCCGGCGGCGGAAGGCCCCGCCTCGCTGCTCGACGCCGCGGCGCTGGCGGAATTCCCGGCCGAGGTCGGGACCCTGGCCGGCGCCTGCGCGCTGGTGGTGCTGGTGCTGGGTCTGCTCTGGAAGGAGCTGCGCCTCGCCGCCTTCGATCCGGATTTCGCCGCGGCCACGGGCTTCCCGCCGCGGCTGCTTTCCGCGCTGGTGCTGGTGCTGGTGGCGGTCGCCTGCGTCGCCGCCTTCTGGGCCGTGGGCTCGGTGCTGGTGATCGCGGCGCTGGTCGCGCCGGCGGCGATCGCGCGGCTGCTGACCGACCGCTACGCGGCGCAGTTCGCCCTCTCGGCCCTGGTGGCGGTGGCGATGGGGGCGGGCGGGTATCTCGCCGCCGCGGCGCTGCCGGGCGCGCTCGGCCTCGGCCACGGGCTGAGCGCCGCGGGGATGATCGCTGTGGCCGCGGGTGTGCTGCTGGCGCTGGCCTGGGGCCTGGGATCGCAGGGGCGGCGCCGCGCCCAGCGCGGCCGCGCCGCGGCCCCGCTGCCGGCCCCATAGCCCGCGGCGGCGGCAGGGGGGGGAACACGAATGCCGAAGGCGCGCCGCGACGGGCGGGGCCCGAACTCCGCGGCGCGGCGCCGGGCCTGGACCGGCGCCTGGGCGCTGTGCTGGCTCCTGGCCCTGGCGACGCTGGCGCCCGCGCGCGCCGAGCCGCCCGAGGGGGACGCGCTGTCGCCGCGCGCCTATCCCTTCGTCTCCTTCGACGTGGACATGAACCTCTTCTCCATCGGCAGCGTTGCCGCCAGCGACGCGAACCGCCGCGGCTTCAGCAGCTTCCTGTTCGGCCACCTGAACCCGGGCCTGCACCTGACGCCGGAGCTCTCGGTGCAGCTCTTCCTCCACCCCGATCCGGCGGGCCCGGTGGAGCCCAACGGGGCGATCACCTTCCTCCGGCGGCAGAACGCGATCCTCGAGCAGCTCTTCGTCGAATGGCGGCCGGTCGAGGGCACGCAGCTCTATGCCGGCAAGTTCAACGCGCCCTTCGGCTACGGGCACGAGGCCTTTCCCGGCGTGCTGGCCGCCTTCCGCGCGCACGACGTCTACCTGGTCCGCGAGCAGATCGGCTTCGGCGCGAACCAGGTGCTGCCGCTGCCCGCCACCCTGGGCGAGCACAGCCTCTCCTTCGCCGTCTTCACGCTGGACACGACCTCGCTGGCGAACAGCGTGATCGTGCGCCAGCGCTGCTGCGACCCGGGCTTCGACCGCTATGTGCGCACCACGCTGCGCCAGGGCGGCGCAGGCAATGACGGGCGGCTGGACAACCTCGCCCTTGCGCTGGAGGGGGCGGAGATGCCGGGGCTGCCGGGCCTGACCTACAATCTCGGCCTGCTCTCCCGCGGGCCGGGCAAGGGCGGCACGGCGCGGGAATTCGGCTGGCTCGTCGGGCTGCGGCACGACCACGCCTGGTCGGAAGGCGTGCGCAGCCATCTCTTCGGCGAGTTCGTGGCGTTCCACAACGCCGACGGGAACCCGGTGGACGCCACCGCGCCGGGCGAGCCCGGAATCGCCGCGACGCGCCGCTTCTCGACCCTCGGGGCGCAGCTCGCGGTCGATCCCTGGCGCGCCACGCTGGTGTGGCAGCGCGACGCAGTCGACCGCGCGGCCGACCCGGTGCCGACGCAGACCTGGGTCGAGCTGTCGCTGGGCCGGGCGCTCGGCGGCGGCTTCGACCTCGATGCCGGCTACCAGTACGAACGCTATGCGCGCGACGACGGCGGCACGGGGGAGGCGCACAGCCTCATCGCGCGCCTGCGCTTCCGCTTCGCGCGATAGGGCGGATTGGCCGGCACGCGGTGCATCCCGCTATCCTGCGGGCCTGGACGGGCGCAGCCGCCGGCGGGAAGCACGAGGTCCGACGCATGGAGTTCTGGCAGGATTTCGAGGCCCCGGAGGAGGAGGCGCCGCGCGCGGCGGATGCGCTCGCGCCCATGCCGGATGGCACGGCGCTGCGCCTGCCGCTGCGCGACTACGGTGCCATCGCCGTCACCGGCCTGATCGCCAACCAGGCGAGCTTCCGGGTGGTGCGGCGCCTCGCACAATGGATGGCCGCGGCCGCCGCGCCGCTCGCGCCCGAGGTCGTAGTGGGCGTGCCGACCCTCGGCCAGGTCTTCGCGCCGCTGGTCGCCGAGGCGCTGGGCCACGCGAACTGGGTGGCGCCGGGCTATACCCGCAAGCTCTGGTACGAGGAGCGGCTCTCCGTGCCGCTCTCCTCCTCGACGGGGCCGGCGCAGCGGACGCTGTGGCTCGACCCGCGCGTGCTGCACCGGCTCGCCGGGCGGCGCGTGCTGCTGGTGGACGACGTGATCTCCACCGGCAGTTCCGCGCGCGCGGGCCTCGGGTTGCTGGCTGCCGCCGGCGTGGCGCCGGTCGGGCTCTGCGTGGCGATGGCGCAGGGGGATCGCTGGCGCGCGACCTGGCCGGGGACGGTGCCGGTGGTGGCCGCCTTCGCCACGCCGCTCTACCGCCGCACGCCCGAGGGCTGGGTGCCGATGCCCGGCACTCAGCCGGCCGGGGTCGCCCTGCGCGCCGCGAGCACCGAGAGGATGGCGCGGACGATGCCGCGATAGCCCGTGCAGCGGCAGAGATTGCCCGACATCTCCTCGCGCACCCGCGCCTCGTCGGCATCGGGAAGGCGCAGGACCAGGTCGCGCGCGGCGATGAGCATGCCCGGCGTGCAGTAGCCGCATTGCAGCGCATGATGCTCGGCGAAGGCCTCGCGCAGCGCGGCCATGACGGGATCGTCGCCGAAGCCCTCGATGGTGCGCACCGTGCTGCCCTCGCAGGCGACGGCATAGGCGATGCAGCCGCGCTGTGGTGCGCCGTCGATCTCGATGGTGCAGGCGCCGCAGACGCCGTGCTCGCAGCCGAGATGCGTGCCCGTCAGGCCGAGGCGTTCGCGGAGCGCGTCGGCGAGGTGGGTGCGCGGCTCGACCTCAACGACGACGGGCGCGCCGTTCACGATGAGGCTCACCCGGGTCACGGCATGGCCTCCGCCGCGGCGCGGTCGAGGCAGGCGCCGAGCATGGCGCGGCGATGCGGCGACAGGTCCAGCGCGGCGATGGCGTCGCGCGCGGCGGCGAGCGTGTCGAACAGGCGCGGCGCCGCGTCGATGGCGCCGAGCACGATGCGCGTGCCCTCCGGCCCCTGCCGCACCCCGGCCATGGCCTGAGCGAATTCCCCGGTCTTGCGCACCACCTTGTGCCGGACGTGGCGCGTGCCGGCAGGCGGGCGCGGGATGTGGACCGCCAGCAGCAACTCGCCCTCGTTCAGCGCCGTCTCGAAGGGTCCGAGGATGAGCGCGGCGACGGGAATGCGCCGGCCCGCGCTGGTCTCCGCCGCGGCGCCGACGAGCGTCAGCGCAACGGGCCAGTCGGCCGCGGGATCGGCATGCGCGAGGCTGCCGCCGACCGTGCCGCGGTTGCGCACGGCGCGATAGGCGATGCTGCGCGCCACGCCGGCGAGGAAGTCGCCGGTGGGGTCGGGGGCGATTCCGTCCTCCACCTCGGCATGCGTCGTCGCGGCGCCCCATGTGACGCCCTCCGCGTCCTCGCGGGTTCCGCGGAGTGCCGGCAGGCGGCGGATGTCCACCAGCGTCGCGGGCCGCGCCAGGCGCAGGTTCAGCATCGGCCCGAGCGACTGCCCGCCGGCGATGGGACGCGCAGCGCCGACATCGGCGGGTGTCGCGGCGCGGGCGTAGTCGAAGGCGGCGGGCTTCATCGTGCGGCCAGTGCGGCCAGCAGCCGCGCGGGCGTGATCGGCAATTTGGTGACCTCGACGCCAAGATCGGCCAGCGCATCGTTCACGGCATTGGCGATCGCGGCCGGGGGCCCGATCGCGCCGCTCTCGCCGATGCCCTTCTGGCCGAAGCGGGAGATGGGGGAGGGCGTCTCCATGTGCTCGATGGCGATGTCGGGCACCTCGGTGAAGCCGGGCAGCAGGTAGTCGGCCAGCGTGGCCGCCAGGGGCTGGCCCTGTTCGTCGAAGGGCATCTCCTCGTAGAGCGCGGTGCCGATCCCCTGCGCCGCGCCGCCCAGCACCTGGCCGTCCACGATCATCGGGTTGAGCATGGTGCCGGCATCCTCGGCGATGACGTAGTCCAGCAGCGACACGATGCCCGTCGTCGTGTCCACCGCCACCACCGCGGCGTGGCAGGCATAGCTGAAGGTGCCGGTGTCGCGCACGGGGCGATGGCCCTGGGTGACCTCCAGCCCGCCCGGATGCATGTCGGGCGGCAGGTTCTGCGGCGCGCGGTGATAGGTGCGCGCGACCTGCGCGATCGTCACGCTGCCGCCATTCGGCGCGACCACGGCGCCGCCCTCGAGGCGCACGGCCTCGCGCGGCGCCTGCAGCAGATGCGCGCCGATCTGCAGCACGCGCTCCGCCAGCGCCGCGCAGGCATCGGCGACGGCGCCGCCCGACATCACCGCGCTGCGGCTGCCCCAGGTGCCGGTGGAATAGGGCGTCAGCGCCGTGTCGCCATGCACCAGCCGCACCCGGTCGGGATGGATGCCGAGCACGGTGTGCGCCACCTGCGCCATGGTGGTCTCCATCCCCTGGCCGTGGCTGTGCGCGCCGATGCGCAGCTCCAACACGCCGTCCGGCGTGAGGCGCGCCAGGCACTGCTCCTGGCCCGGGACCATGGGAATGCCCCAGCCATGGTACACGGAGGTGCCGTGCGCGCCCTGCTCGCAGAAGACGGCAAAGCCGAGGCCGAGGCGGCGGCCCTCCGCGCGCGCGGCCTCCTGGCGCGCGGCGAAGGTGGCGGCGCCGATGCGGGCGGCCGCGCGGCGCACGGCCTCAGGGTAGTCGCCGCTGTCGAACCATTTCTTCGTCACGTTGGTGAAGGGCATCTCGGCGGCCTGCACCAGGTTGCGCAGCCGCGCCTCCACCGACGTGATGCCGGCGGCGCGGGCGACATGGTCCAGCATCACCTCCATGGCGAAGCAGACGCCGGTGCGGGCCACGCCGCGATAGGGCAGGATCGGCGGCTTGTTCGTCGCCATGCTGCGCGTGCGGCAATGGAAGCGCATGAAGCGGTAGGGGCCGGGCAGGATGGAGGCGATCTGCGCGGCCTCGAGGCAGGCGGAGAAGGGGTAGGAGGAATAGGCCCCCGAATCGACGATCGCATCGCACTCGACGCCGAGGATCGTGCCGTCGGCGGCGGCATAGGCGGTGATGTCGTAGTGGTGCTCGCGGCAATTGGCGTTGGCGGTGAGCTGCTCGAAGCGGTCCTCGATCCAGCGCACGGGCCGGCCGCCGAGGCGCATCGCCAGCCAGCCCAGCGCGATCTCCTCCGGCAGCAGGATCCCCTTGTAGCCAAAGCCGCCGCCGACATCGGGGGAGACGACGCGCACCTGCCCCTCGTCCAGGCCGAGGCATTCCGCAAGGCCGCTGCGGTTGATGTGCGGCATCTGCGCCGCCGTGTGCACCTCGAGCTGACCCAGGCGCGGATCCCAGCGCGCGACCACGCCGCGGCCCTCCAGCGGCGCCATGTGCTGGCGCGCGGTGCGCAGGCGCCGGGTGACGCGGATCGGCGCGGTGGCGCGCAGGTCGGACAGGTCGTCCTGCACCTGCGTGGTCAGCACGACGTTGTCGGGCCAGTGCTCGTGCAGGCGCGGGCCGTCGGCCGCGGTCAGCATGTCGGCGACCGCCGGCAGCGCCTCGAGGTCGAGCTCGACCAGCTCCGCCAGGTCCTCCGCCTCGGCGCGCGTTGGCGCCACGCACATGGCGATGCACTCGCCGACATGCCGCACCTTGCCGGCGGCCAGCGGCGGCTGCTCCGACACGCGGAAGCCCTGCAGGCCGGAGGGCGCGCGGATCGGCGCCACGCCGGCGAGATCCGCCGCGGTGAAAACGCGGCCCTCGGCGCCCACGGGCTTGCGCACGCCGCGCAGCCGCGCATGGGCGACGGGGCTGCGGAGGAACGCCACCTCCAGGAGGTCGGCGAAGCGCAGGTCGGCGACGTAACGGCCCTGCCCGCGCAGGAACCGCTCATCCTCCTTCCGCCGCAGCGAGGCACCGA
>CAYNYQ010000155.1:0-10609 GCA_964401305.1 uncultured Acetobacteraceae bacterium
TGCTGGAGGTCGACCTCAATGCGCCCTTCCGCCTGGCGCGCGCGGCGCTGCGCGGCATGATGAAGCGGCGCTTCGGGCGCATCGTCTCCATCGCCTCCATCGTCGGCGTCACCGGCAATGCCGGCCAGGCCAACTACGCCGCGGCCAAGGCCGGGCTGATCGGCATGACGAAGTCCCTGGCGCAGGAGGTCGCGACCCGCGGCGTCACCTGCAACGTGGTGGCACCCGGCTTCGTGCGGACGGCGATGACCGACGCCATCCCCGAGGCCGCGCGCACGAAGCTGCTGGAGCGCATCCCGACCCAGCGCATGGGCGCGCCGGAAGACGTGGCGGCGGCCGTGGTCTACCTCGCCTCCGCCGAGGCCGGCTGGGTCACCGGGCAGACGCTGCACGTCAACGGCGGCATGGCGATGATCTGACCGCTTCGGGGCTCAGCTCGCGTCGAGCTGCAGCCCCTCCTTGCGGATCACCGCGCCCCATTTCCCGGTCTCGGCGCGGACGAAGGCGGCGAACTCCTCCGGCGAGAAGCGCAGCGGCACGCCGCCGAGCTGGGCGAAGCGCTGCCTGGTCTGCGGCAGGTCGAGCAGCGCGTTGGTCTCGGCATTGATGGCGGTGACGATCTCGGCCGGCGTCGCCGCCGGGGCGAAGAGGCCGAACCAGGTGTTGACCTCGAGATTGGCGAGCTCGGGCAGGGTCTCGCGCATCGCCGGCACGTCCGGCAGCTGCTCGCTGCGCTCGGCGCTGGTCACCGCCAGGGCGCGCACGCGGCCGCTGCGGATGTGCTCGATCACGCCGGTCAGGTTGTCGACCAGGAAGCCGACATTGCCGGCCAGCAGCTCGACCTGCGCCGGCGCCGAGCCGCGGAAGGGCACGTGGATCGCCTCCACGTTCAGCAGCTGCAGCATCCAGACCGGAGTCAGGTGCGGACTCTGGCCGACGCCGGTGGAGGCGTAGCTGATCCGGCCCGGGTTGGCGCGCAGCCAGGCGGCGAACTCCTTCATGTCGCGCACCGGCGTCGAGGCCAGCACCACCAGCACGTTGGGGCCGCGGATCTGCCCGGCCACGGGCCGGATCTGCTCGGCCCGGTAGGGCAGGTTGCGGAACAGCGAATAGGCGATCGCCTGCGGGCCGATGTTGCCGGAGAGCAGCGTGGTGCCGTCGGGGCGGGCGCGGACCATCTCCATCGTGCCGATGGTGCCGCCGCCGCCGGCGCGGTTCTCGACCACCACCGGCGTGCCCCAGCGCGCCTGCAGGTGCTGCGCGCAGAGCCGCCCCATGATGTCGGTGGTGCCGCCGGGCGCCGCCGGCACGATGATGCGCACCTGCTGCCCCGGCTTCCAGCCATTGGCCTGGCCGCGCGCCGGCCCGGCGGCGGCGGCGAGCAGGGCGGGGGCGGCAAGCAGCGCCCCGCGGCGCGTGGTCAGGCTCATTCGGTTTCCTCCCGGTCGCAGGCCGGCGCCAGGATGGCCCGGCGGGCGCGGGCGCGCCAGCCGGCCGGTCAGGCCGCGGCCGCCGGGGCCGGCGCGAGGGCGGCGATCAGCCGGCCCAGCCCGGCCGCCTTCATGGCCGCGGGGCTGAAGGCGAGGCGCAGCGCGGCATCGGTGCCGGAGTCCACAACCCGTGCCTCCAGCGCCTCCGCCACGCCGTCGATCGAGAGCCGCGCCGGGGTGCCGACCGGCACCGCCGGGGCGCCGAGCACGGCCGCACCGCCGGCGCCGAGGTTGAGCATGCGCACCGCGATCTCCGGTGCTCCGGCGAGCGAGAGGCGGGCGCCGCGCTCGAGCTGCATGCGCGGGTGCTGGCGGCGGTCCACCGCCTCGGTCGCGGTGCGCACGGTGCGCACCAGAACCTCCCGTACCTCGGCCACGGCGGCGGTCGCCGCCTCGGCCACGCCGCGCAGGGCCACGGCGCGCTCGCGGGCGCCGTTGCTCTCCTGGTCCACGCGCCCGATCGCGGCCGCCATGCTCTCGGCCGCCGCCGCGGTGCCGGCGACGGAGCGCGCGATCTCCTGCGTCGCGGCGCTCTGCTGCTCGATCGCCGCGGCGACGGAGGAGGCGATGGATTCCAGCGATGCGACGGTGCCGCTGATGCCCGCAATGGCGGCGACGGCCTTCTCCGTCTCGGCCTCGACCTCCTGGATCTGGCGGGAGATCTCCTCCGTGCTGCGCGCGGTCTGGGTGGCGAGGGTCTTCACCTCGCTGGCCACCACGGCGAAGCCCTTGCCCGCCTCGCCGGCGCGCGCCGCCTCGATGGTGGCGTTCAGCGCCAGCAGGTTGGTGCGGGCGGCGATGTCGGCGATCAGCTTGGCGACGGTGCCGATGCGCTGCACGGCGGCGACCAGGCCCTGGATGGTCGCCGTGCCGGCCTCGGTCCCCGCCACGCTCTGCCGCGTGAGCGCCGCGGTCTGCGCCATCTGCGCCGCGATCTCGCGGATCGAGGCGGAGAGTTCCTCGGTGGCGGAGGCGACGGTCTGGGTGCCCTCGCGCGCCGTGCCGGCGGCCGCCGCCGCGCCCGCGCCTTCCTCGCCGACGCGGGAGGCGCTCTCGGCCATGGCGTTCGCGTCCGCCCGGACCTCGCCCATGCGGGCCTCGATGGCGCCGATGGCGCTGCGCGTCTCGGTCTCGATCGTCTCCGCCATGGCACGCAGCGCCTCGGCCTGCTGGGCCTCGGCCTCGGCGCGCAGGCGGTCCTGCTCGGCCCGCAGCGCCTCGTTCTCCGCCATGCGGCCGCGGAACACCTCGACCGCACGCGCCAGGGTGCCGATCTCGTCCCGGCGCGCGGCATGGGGCACCGCCACCTGCGTATCGCCGGCCGACAGCGCGCCGACCACGCCGGCCAGGGCGTCGATCGGACGCGTCACGCGCCGGGCAATGAACAGCCAGGCGGTCGTCATCGCCAGGACACCGCCCAGTGCCAGCACGAGGTCGAAGGCGAAGAGGGAGAGCGAGCGCTCCGCCTTCGCGTCGGCCTTCGCCACGGCGACCCGGCCGGCCGTCGCCATCATCTGCACGACGCCTTCGAACACCGCATTGGTCGCCTCGATCCAACGCGCCTGGTTGATGGGGAGGGGGCGCCCGGCCTCGGCCGCGGTGACGACCTGGAAGGCGAGCAGCTCGAGCCCCGTGGCGCCGAAGTAGCGCAGCCGCGCCGCCTCCACGGCGCGTGCCTCCTCCTCCGTCAGGCGCCCGCTGCCGGCCAGCGCGACGATCTGGGTCCAGAGCAGCCCGGCGGTCGCGCGATACTGCTTGATCTGCGACAGCAGCTCGGGCGTCGGCGCCGCGCCCGCCAGCAGCGTCGAGACGAGGTTTCGCACGATGCCCGCATGGTCGCGCAGGCGCCAGGCCAGGGCCATCAGGTCGCCGTGCCGCACCAGGGCCGCATCCTGCGCGGCGGCTTCCTCGAGCACCCGCAGCCAGGCGGCGGCGGCGGTCTCCACCGCGCGGCGGCTTTCCCCGGCATAGGTCGCGGCGGCGTCGGCGGCGCGCGCCTCCAGCGGCAGGGCGAGCTGGCGCCGGGCGGCGTCCCGCGCGCCCTGGAGGTCGGGCAGGAGCCTGTCGAGCCCGCTGCGCAGCGAGGGGTCCGGCAGGTTGCCCGCCAGCGCGGTCAGCGCCGGCAGCCCGGCCTCCGCGCTGCGGCGGAGGCGGTCCCGCCAGTCATCCATCGCGGCCGCGGCCTCGGCACCCGCGGGCCGCGGGGCCGACAGGGCGTTGAGGGTGAGCTGCCGCTCGGTCAACGCAGCGGCCAGCCCGTCGGCGAAGGTGGCGGCGGCGCGGATGGACAGCTGTTCATGCTCGGCGGCGGCATGGCGCTGCCACGAGCCCTGCGCCGCGGCGGCAAGCACGCCGACCAGGACAAGGCCCAGCAGGCCGACGACCCCTTGCAGGGCTGTGCGCAGGGATATCGCGGGCAGTCGCGGCAGCCAGCCCGGGGCTCGGGAGGGCGGCGGGGCGTGGAGGGTGGCATCGGCGGGCATGACGGTTCTCCGGGCGTGGGGAGCCGGCCGGCACCCTGGCGGAGCCGCGTGAACGAACCGTAACGATTGCGCGTCGATCTGCTGCACCTGCACAGGTTGCCTGCCGCCGCTGCCAGCGACCCGGGCGGCCCTCCTGCGCCTGTGATCAGCCCTGGGCGGGCAGCGAGCGGGTGTGCGCCACCACCGCGTCCTCGGAGACGCGGATGATGCCGTAGCTGGCGCCGAGCCGGGCTTCCACGGCCAGGCGGCGCGGCGGCTCCCCGAGGTCGAGCGCCACGTCGAAGGCCGAGCCGCGCAGCGAGAAGATCGGGATGCCGCGCCAGGAGCCGCCGATCGGCCGGTGCAGGTGGCCATGGCAGATCTGCCGGATGCGGGCGCGGTGCGGCGCCAGCACGGCCCAGAAGGCATCCGGGTCGGCCAGCGCGATGGCGTCCATGCCGGCCAGGCCCACCGGCATCGGCGGGTGGTGCAGGAAGAGCAGCGCCGGGGTCTCGCCGCTCTCGGCCAGGCGGGCGGCGAGCCAGGCGAGGCGCCGCTCGCAGAGCCGCCCGCCGGGCTGGCCCTGGTCCAGCGTGTCGAGCATGAGGCAGAGGCCGGCCGGGCCGAGCACCGCCTGCTGCACGAAGCCCTCCGGGTCGACCGGCGCCTCGGGGAAGGCGGCGCGGAAGGCGGCGCGATCGTCGTGGTTGCCGAGCAGCAGGTGGCTCGGGCAGGGCAGCCCCGCGAGCAGGCCGCGCAGCCGCTGGTAGGCCGCGGGCTCGCCGTCGCGCGTGAGGTCGCCGGTCAGCACGGCGAAGTCCAGCCGCGGCTGCGAGCCGCCGGGGCCGTGCCGCGCCGCGATGTCGGCCAGCACCGCCTCGAAGCGGGGGGCGGTGTCGGTGCCGTGCACGGTCTCGCCGGGTGGCGGCAGGTGCGGGTCCGTCAGGTGCAGCAGGTGCACGGGCGGCGTCATCGGTCGGCTCCCGGTCCGGGCGGCGGGCCTGGCGCGGCGGCGACGGCGGCCATGGCCTGGCCGCTCAGCCGCCGGTCCGCCGCACGTAGCGGAAGTCGCAGTGCGGCGCGCCGCCCATGATGGTCTGCGTGCGGGTGAGCTCGAGCTTCGGATCGTAGCCTTCGCAGAAGGCGCCGTCGCGGTTGCAGGAAAGCACCGCGCCGAGCTCGGCGAGGCCCATCGCCTTGTACATCTCGGCGTAGCGGCAGCGGGTGACGTTGAAGTCGTAATGCGTGTCGTCCGCGCGCAGCACCTCGATCTGCAGCGCATCGCCCTTGGTCCAGAGCGGCTGCAGGGAGAGGAAATGCGCGATGCTGGGCCCCTCGGGCGATTCCGCGGCCATGGCGGCGCCGGTCTCGCGCGCCAGCTTGACCACGGCGCGGGACAGGATCGCGCGGGCCTGCTCGGCGCCGAGGCTGCCGGCGAGCTCCTCGTAGATGCCCTTGGCGAAGGCCGCCTCGATCCGGCGCTGCTCGAGGATGCCGAGGCGATCCTGGGTATCGGGCATGCCGTGTTCTCCCTCGCTGAGCCGGCCGTCGACGCAATGGTGCAATGAATACCTCAAGCCGACCGGCCGGGGAAACACTATGGCGGCAGCGCACCGCCGTCAGCGGGCGCCGCGGATCCAGGCCAGGGTGCCGGACAGGGCCGCCGCATCGGCGCGGAACTTGCGCCCCCGCAGCGTCAGCGCATGGCCCAGCGCCTTGCCGGCATGGTGCGCCAGGCGCGCCAGAGCTTCCCGCCGCGCCGTGGCCGCGCCGGCATGCTTGGCGGCGTAGCGCAGGCGCGAGCGCGCCATGTGCCAGGCCTTGCGCGCGACGATCGCCGGCGAGGGCGCGGTGGAGGCGCCGCCGGCATGCGTGACCACGGCGGCGGGCACCACCACGATGCTGCGCCCACGCCGCCGCGCCTCGGCGCAGAGGTCGTCGTCCTCGTAGTAGAGGAAGAAGCCCTCGTCGAAGCGCAGCCCGTCGGCCCGGCGGAGCAGCAGGCAGGCGCCCGAGGCGTGCTCGACGCAGAACGGCCCCTCGGGCCAGGGCTCGGCCTCGCGGCGGCGGGGCAGGCGGCGGCGGCGGAACTGCTCGGCATCCCAGGAGCGCACGGGCCGGCCGGCGGCATCGTGGATGCCGGGCGCCAGGATGGCCGCATCGGGGAAGGCGTCCGCCGCGGCGACGAGGGCGGCGACCGCCGCGGCCGAGAGCCGCGAATCCGGGTTGGCGAGCAGCACGAGCTCGCGCCCTGCCGCGGCGAGGCCGAGGTTGCAGGCGGCGCCGAAGCCGAGGTTCCGCGCGTTGCGCAGCACCTGCGCGCCGGCCGCCTCGGCCATGGCGGGCCCGGCATCGGTGCTGGCGTTGTCGACGACCGAGAGCGCGAGGCCGGGCGGCAGCGCGGCGAGGAAGCCGCCGAGCGCGCCGGCGCTGTCATGCGTGACGGTCACCACCGTCACGCGCTCGAGGGGCGGGCGCGCGGGCGCCGCCGTCGCACCGTCGCCGGACATGCCGCCGCAATGCCGCGCCGGCGCGGTGCGGGCAAGCGCGATCGGTGGCGCGCTTGCCGCGCCGGGTGCTTGCGGCACACTTGGCGCGCGACGGGGAGGGCGGCGGGATGGCGACGACGGAGCCGGCGGCGATTGGCCGCGTCTGCGTGGCGGGCGGCGGAGTGATGGGCCTCGGCATCCTGCGGAGCTTCGCCGCGGCGGGCTTCGAGTGCTGGCTGATGGGGCGCGATCCCGCCGCGCCCAAGCCCGGCCTGCCGCCCGGCGTGCGTCGCCTCGGCCTCGATCCCTGCGGCCTGCCGGCGCCGGACCTGCTGGTCGAAAGCATCCCCGAGGAGCTGGCGCTGAAGCAGGACTTCCTCGACCGGGCGGAGGCGGCCTGGGGCGAGCGCGTCATCCTCGCCTCCAACACCTCGGTGCTGCCGCTGCAGGAGATCGCCGATGCCCGCGCGCATCCCGCGCGCTTCTGCGGCCTGCACTACATGCAGCCGGCCGAGACCTTCCCCTTCGCCGAGCTCATCGCCGTGCGCCAGACCGATCCCGCCGTGCTGGCGGCGGTGGAGGCGGCGCTGGCGCGCACCGGCAAGCAGGCGCTGCGCCTGGCGAAGCCGATCCCCGGCGCGCTGATCAACCGGCTGCAGCACGCCATGGCGAACGAGGCCTACTGGATGGTGGCGGAGGGAGCGGTGGATATCGCCACGGTGGACCTCGTGGTGCGGCGGCTGCTGGCGCCGCGCATGTGCGTCACCGGCCTGGTCGAGCAGAAGGACCTCTCGGGCCTCGGCGTGCACACCGCGAGCCAGGGCGGGCTGGTGCCGCTGCTGCACCACGAGGGCCGCGCCGCCGACTGGATGCTGGACCTGCCGCGGCGCGGCGAGACCGGCGCGGATGCCGGCCTCGGCTTCTACGACTGGCGCGAGGCCGATGCCGCCGCCTACCGCGCCTTCGCCGCGCGAAACGTTGCGCGCATGCTGACGCTGCAGGCGGAGATCGAGTCGGAACGTCCCGCCGTGGCGCCGAAGCCGCGCCGCCACGGCGAGGATCAGCCTCGCGACATCGTGAGAAAAGGCTGAGCCGCCACCACAACCCCACGCCCGACCGCGGCATCGCGCCGCCACCGGGACCGGAATCGCCACGGCGCCGCTCACCCGATCATTCGAAAGGGCGAGGCAGCGCGCCGGATCTTCGTGGCACGGAAGATCCCGCAGGACGATGCGGCCATACCGATGCCAGCTCCCGTCCTGTGGCGCCGGCAGCGCAACGATGCGTCATCGCCGACCGCGGACTGCAACCAGGGCGTGATTGTTGACGTGTGATCGGTGCGGCACGGTTCGGCCTGCGCTCGGCGCCGGCGGTTGCGTAGCAAGCCGTCCGCGCAACGAAAACATGGGAGATCGATGATGGCAACCTTCACCGGCACGGCGGGCAACGACACGATCACGCCGCTCCTGATCTCGGTCGGAGTCGTCGCGGATCCGCTCGGCAGCTTCCCCGGCAACGGCGCCGACACGATCTCCGGCGGCGGCGGCAATGATTCGCTCGACGGCGGGGGCGGGGCGGATTCGATCTCGGGCGGCGGCGGCCTCGACACGGTCCTCGGCGGCGCTGGCAACGACACGATCGACGTCCTCTCCGGCGGCAGCTTCAACGGTGGCGCCGACAACGACCTCTTCGAGGTCTCCTCGGCGGCAGCCGGCACCACCATCATCGGCGGCACCGGCACCGACACGCTGGAAGCGCAGGGCACGGTGAACCTCACCGGCGCCACGCTGTCGACGCTCGAGGTGCTGGCGCTCGACACCAGCGACCTGACGCTGACCGCGGCGCAGCTTGTGCAGTTCAACACCATCGAGGCCGATGGATTGGCGACGGTCGGCGACCTCGTGATCGCCAGCGGGTCCAACTTCGCCGTCACAGACGTGATCGAGCTGACGACGCTCAACGTCACCGGTGCGGCCGTGGCGGACAACCTCCAGTTCACGACGAACGGCGTCGTCAAGACCAACATCTCGATCAGCTCGGGCGATGGAGCCGATTCCATCCTCACCGCGGACGGCAACGACACGCTGACCCTCGGCAATGGCAACGACACGGGCAATGGCGGCGCCGGCAACGACTCCATCAATGGCGGCGCGGGCGCGGACAGCCTGGTCGGCGGCAACGGCAACGACACCCTGCTGGGCGGCGACGCGTCGCTTGACGTGCTGTCGGGCGGCGGCGACGACGATTCGCTCGACGGCGGCGGCGGACCCGACGTGGCCAACGGTGGCGTCGGCAACGACACGCTCAATGTGCGCACGGGCGGCGTCTTCGACGGCGACGAGGACGACGACCTCTTCCGCATCTTCTCCGCCGGCGCCGGCACCTCGATCCTCGGCGATCTCGGCACCGACACGCTGGAGGCGCAGGGCGCCATCGACCTGAGCCTGGCGACGCTGAGCGGCCTCGAGATCCTCGCGCTCGACGCGGCGAGCCTCACCCTGACCGCGGCGCAGCTGGTGCAGTTCAGCACCATCGTCGCCGACGGCTCGACGACGGGTCTGCTCACCCTCTCGGGCGGCACCAACTTCGCTGTCACCACCGTGACCGAGCTGTCGACGTTGACCGTGAACGGCTCGGCCGACGGGGAGAACCTGAGCTTCGGCACCAGCGGCGCGGTGGTGACCGACATCACCTATGACGGCAATGCCGGCGACGACGACGTCTCCGCGGGATCGGGCAACGACAGCCTGTTCGGCGACATCGGGAACGACACGCTGCTGGGCAACAACGGCAACGACACCCTGAGCGGCGGTGCGGGCGCAGACAGCCTGGTCGGCGGCAACGGCAACGATACGCTGCTCGGCGGCGATGTGTCGATCGACGTGCTGTCGGGCGGGGACGGCGACGATTCGCTCGATGGCGGCGGCGGGCCCGACGCGGTCAACGGCGGGCTCGGCAACGACACGCTCAATGTCCGCACGGGCGGTGTGTTCGACGGCGACGACAACGACGATCTCTTCCGCATCCTCTCCGCCGGCGCCGGCACCTCGATCCTCGGCGATCTCGGTACCGACACGCTGGAAGCGCAGGGCACCATCGACCTCAGCCTGGCAGCCGTCAGCGGCCTCGAGATCCTCGCGCTCGACGCCGCCGACCTGACCATGACCGCGGCGCAGCTGGTGCAGTTCAACACCATCATCGCCGACGCGGGCGCCACAACGGGCCTGCTCACCCTCTCGGGCGGCAGCAGCTTCGCCGCCACCACCGTGACCGAGCTGCAGACCCTGACGGTCAACGGCTCGAACGACGCAGAGAGCCTCTTCTTCACCACCAGCGGCGCCGTGGTGACCGACATCACCTATGACGGCAACCAGGGCGACGACACGGTCACCACAGGCAGCGGCAACGACAGCCTGATCGGCAACCAGGGCGCCGACGTGCTGATCGGCAATGCCGGCAACGACACGCTCGACGGTGGCGACGACAACGACTCGCTCAGCGGCGGCAGCGGCAACGACCTGCTCCTGGGCGACGATTCGGGGGTCGATACGCTCACCGGCGGCGCGGGCAACGACACCATCCGGATGGGCGAGGACGACGTCGTCGACGCCGGCGACGACGACGACACCATCGAGGTCTTCGGCAGCATCTTCGGCCCGATGACGGTCGAGGGCGGGGCGGGCACCGATCGGCTGGATCCGCAGCTCGCCATCGTCTTCGGCGCTTCCGTCGTCTTCTCCGGGATCGAGGAGCTGGCGCTGGACTCCAACCCGCTGACGCTGACGGCGGTCCAACTCGGCAGCTTCGACACGATCGTCGACGACGGAAGCTTCGTCGGCGAGATCGTGATCAGCCTCGCCGGCTTCGCGAGCGTCGCCGTCACGGAGCTGACCACCCTGACCGTCACCGGCAGCCTCGGCGCCGACAGCCTCGTCTTCACGACGCCCGGCCCGACGCTGACCAACATCGTCGTGAATGGCGGGAGCAGCAGCGACACTATTCGCACGGGCGGCGGCAACGACACGATCAGCGGCGATGATGGCGCCGACTTCCTGAACGCCGGCACCGGGGCGGACTCGGCCAGCGGCGGCACGGGGAACGACACGGTGGAGGTCGGCGACGGCGGGACGGCGCGTGGCGATGCCGATGACGACATCCTGCGCATCTC
>CAYNYQ010000156.1:0-10517 GCA_964401305.1 uncultured Acetobacteraceae bacterium
CTGCCGCGGCGGCAGCCCAGGCGGCGCAGGACGCGGCGCAGGAGGCCCGTGCCGCCGCCGCCGAGGCCACGGCCGCGCGGCGCGAGCTGGTGCAGGCGCGCGAGGCCGCCCTGGCCGCCACCGCGCCCGTCCCGGGCCTCGAGCCGCCCGAACCGATGGGCCGCAACTTCGTCACCGAGGAGGCGCTGCGGTCCGAGCTGCCGGGTATCGCCTTCCGCGTTCCCGGCACCGAGACCCAGGTGCGGCTCTACGGCTTCGCCAAGCTGACCGCCTGGTCCGACTTCAACGGCCGCAACCAGTCCGACGCGCCGCTGCCCTCGCTCATCCCGCTCACCGGCAGCCCGGCCGATGCGCAGGGCGGCGATTTCGGCATGTCCGCCCGCTTCAGCCGGATCGGCCTCGACACGCGCACCCTGACCCGCTGGGGCACGCTCGAGACGCGGATCGAGGGCGATTTCGGCGGCGGCGCCGCCACCTCGAACACGGCGCTGTTCCGCCTCCGCCAGGCCTGGGCGGAGATCGGCACGCCGGCCTTCCGCGTGCTCTTCGGCCAGGCCAACAGCCTCTGGAACGAGGGGCTCTTCGAGACGCTGATCGACGCGACGAACCTCAACCAGTCCTTCGTCCGCCAGGCGCAGCTCCGGCTCACGGCGCGGCTCGTCCCGGGGCTGACCGGCCAGGTCTCGATCGAGGCGCCGGAGACCGCCTATGTCTCCGCCGCCGGCATCGTCGTCCCGGGCTCGCTACTGAACAACGGTGCCAGTCCCGCCGTCAACACCTGGCCCGACCTGCACGGCCGCCTGGGCTGGCGCCAGGCGGGGTGGGAGCTCGGCCTGCGCGGTATGCTGCGCGGCCTGCGCATCGAGACCGACGGCACCGCCGCGGCCGGCGCCGGCGGGCGCAGCGCGACCGGCTGGGGCTTCGCCGGCCATGTGCGCATGCCGATGCGCGCCCTCTCGGACTGGTTCGGCGCGGACGAGCTGGTGGGCATGGCCTTCTACGGCGAGGGCATCGGCCGCTACTTCCCCGGCAATACCGGCGGGCAGGATGCCGTATCGAACCTTGGCCTGCCCGCGGTGAGCGCGGGCGGGCCGCTCAGCTTCGACCCGCTGCCGATGTGGGGCCTGACGGCGGCCTACCGGCGCTTCTGGAACGAGACGCTGCGCAGCAACCTCTCCTACTCCTTCGGGCGGCAGGACTATCCGGGCTATGCGCTGGGCTTCGCGCCCGGCTCGCCCGCCGCGCTGTCGCTGAACCGCGAGCTGCACCAGGTCTTCGCCAACCTGATCTGGAGCCCCTTCGCCGAGTGGCGCGGCCCGGGCCTCGCCACCACCGGCTGGCTGGACCTCGGAGTGGAGTACCTGTTCACCCGGCGCGACCTCTTCGGCGGCGCCGCGGCCGCGGGCCCGGGCGGCGTCGGCCATGGCATCGCCAACCGCCTCCTGTTCGGCGCCGTCGCGCGGTTCTGAGGCGGGCGCGCGACGCGCCGGGCCGGCCGATCCCGCGCGGCGACGCCGTGTCTTCGCTTGACCTCGCGGTGCGGCGCGGGAGACATCCGGCGATGCCCGACCGCGCCTCCGCCGCCCCCCGCCACGGCTCGCCCCGCCCCGGCGCGGGGCGGGCGCGGCGCGCGGCCGTTCCGCTGCTCCTGCTGCTGCTCGCACTCGGCGGCTGCAGCACCATCCTGCGGCTGGATCCGCCGCCGCCGGCGGCGACGGAAACCCTGCCCATCCTCGGCATCCCGAACGCCCGCTTCTGGCCCGACGGCCCGCCCGACGCGCTGCTGCAGGAGGGGGCGCAGGTGGTGGCGCGGCGCAGGGCGGCCGCCGAGTCCGCGGCGCGCCCCGGCGCGCGCGTGCCGGACGCGCATTTCCTGGCGCTCTCCGGCGGCGGCGACAACGGCGCCTTCGGCGCGGGCCTGATGGTGGGCTGGACGCAGTCCGGCACGCGCCCGGTCTTCGAGGTGGTGACCGGCATCTCCGCCGGCGCGCTGATCGCCCCCTTCGCCTTCCTCGGCCCCGACTACGACCCGCAGCTGCGCGAGGTGTTCACCGCGGTGGAGCTCCGCGACGTGCTGCGCGTCGGCAGCCATGTCTCCACCGCCTTCGCCGCCATCTTCGGCGAGGCGCTTGCCGACGCCTCGCCGCTCTACCAGCTGATCGCGCGGCATGCCGACGCGGCGATGCTGGAGGCGATCGCCCGCGAATACGCGCGCGGGCGGCTGCTGCTGATCGGCACCACCAATCTCGACGTGCAGCGGCCGGTCATCTGGAACATCGGCGCCATCGCCGCCAGCGGCCACCCGGATGCGCTGCGGCTGTTCCGCCGCATCCTGCTGGCCTCCGCCTCCATCCCCGGCGCCTTCCCGCCGGTGCTGGTGGACGTGGAGCACGCCGGCCGCGCCCACCAGGAGATGCACGTGGACGGCGGGGCGGCGATGCAGGTGTTCCTCTTCCCGCCCTCGCTCTACCTGCGCGAGGTGACGCGGCAGCAGCCGCTGGTGCGCCGGCGCGTCGTCTACGTGGTGCGCAACGGCCGCATCGACGTCGAGTGGTCCTCCACCGTGCGCGGCCTGTTCAGCATCGCCAGCCGCTCGCTCTCGACGCTGCTGCACTTCAGCGGCCTCAACGATATCGGGCGCATCTACCTGACCTCGACGCGCGACGGCGTGGACTTCCGGCTGGCCTCCATCGGCCCCGACTTCACCGCCCAGCGCCGCGGGCCCTTCGACCGCGACTTCATGCAGTCGCTGTTCGCCTACGGCCAGACGCGCGGCGCCGCCGGGGAGGCGGCCTGGGCCGATGCCCCGCCGGCCGTGACCATCCTCGACCTTCCCGCCGCGGCCGACCGACCCCGCGCCGCGCGCTGATCCGCCGCGGATGGGGGCAGAGGCGGCGCGGCGCATCGGCCCGTCACGGCCCCTGGGCCAGCAGCGCGATGCCGAGCGCGGCGCCGATCGCCAGCAGCGCCAGCGCCGCCGCGCGCCAGGCGCGCTGCGCGGCCTCGGCCCGCTCGATCGCGGCGGCGGCGGAGGGCGTAGCGGCGAGGGCGCGCATCGCCAGCAGCAGCAGGTCGCCCTCCGGCACGCGCGGCAGCCGGACCTCCGGCCGGCGCAGCACCAGCGCCAGGGTGGCGCCCGCCAGCACCGGCCAGGTGGCAGACCGGAAGGCCGCGCCGCCCAGCGTCTCCAGCGGATCGCCGAGGCCGGCCCGGCCATAGAGCGCCCAGGGCAGCACCACGGCCGCCGCGGCAAGGCCGAGCCAGGGCAGCAGCAGCCCGGCCGGGGCGCGGGCCTCCCCCGCCGCGCGCGCCGGCGCCGTGGCCATCAGGCGGCCGATGAAATGCAGCATCAGCAGCGTCGAGCCCGCGGCGGAGAGCGTCGACAGCGCGCCGACCAGCCCCGCGCCCAGCTCGTCCTTCACCGCCGCCTTGGCCAGCGCGCCTCCGGTCGGCGGCAGCCCGCCGAAGCCGAGCGCCAGCACGATGGCCGGCAGCAGCACCAGCCCGAGCCCGCGCCCGCCGCGCAGCCCGGCCACCGCGGCCACGCCCACCGCGAGGAACAGCGCGCCCTTCGCCAGCACGTGGTGCGCCGCATAGAAGGCGACCGCCATCGGCGTGCCGGCATCGCCGAGGCGCAGCCCCATGCCGAGCGCCGCGGCCACCACCCCCATCTGGCTGACCGTGGAGTAGGCCAGCACGGTCTTCGGGTTGGCCTGGGTGACGCCGCAGGCCACGCCCCAGAAGGCCGTCAGCAGGCCGAGCGCCGCCAGCGCCGTGCCCCATTCGGGCAGCGGCGCGCCCTCCAGCGGCAGGAAGCGCAAGAGCCCGATGACGCCCGCCTTCACGATGGCGCCGCTGAGCACGGCCGAGGCCGGCATGGGCGCCGCCGGATGCGCCAGCGGCAGCCAGACATGCAGCGGCACCAGCCCGGCCTTCAGCCCGAAGCCCGCGACCAGCAGCGCCACCGTCAGCCCGCGCGAGGGCGCGGCGGGCAGCGCCGCCACGGCATCGGCGATGGCCAGGCTCTCGCCCGGCGTCGCATGGGCCAGCAGGGCGAAGCCGAGCAGCAGGGCGATCTCGCCCAGCACCGCCAGCAGCAGCGTGATCGCACCGGCGCGCCGCGCCCGCCGCGTCCCCTCGTGCACGATCAGCCCGTAGGCGGCGAGGCTGACCGCCGCGAAGGCCAGGTAGAAGGTGAGCAGGTCGCCGGCGACGAAGACGCCGAGGCTGCCGGCCTGGGTCACCAGCCACCAGGCCGCGAAGCGCAGGGCGCCGGGCTTGCCGCCGAGATAGGCCTGGGCATAGGCGCCGGCCGCGCTCCAGAGCAGGGCGGCGACGCCGAGCAGCAGCGCCGCCGGCGCATCCAGCCCAAGGGTGAGGCGCAGCCGCGCCGCGTCCAGCACCAAGGGCGGCGCGCCGGCGGCCAGGAGCGCGGCGGCGAGGCCGGGCAGCGGCGCCAGCCAGAGCAGCCGCGGCACCAGGGGCCGCGCGCGCGCCGAGAGGCAGGCGAGCAGCAACCCGACCGGCCCGGCGACGGTCGCCAGCAGAAGGAGATGCGACGCGGTCACGGCCCGGCCCCCGCGGGAAGGTCCAGGCGGCCGACCTGCAGCAGCCCGAAGGCATAGAGCGGCAGCAGGCCGAGCAGCACCGAGAGGATGGCAAGGCCGAGCGCCACCGCCTCGCCGCGCCCGATGCCCGCGGCGCGCTCCGGCAGCACCGCCGTGCCGCCTGGCCCGCCGGCCGCCAGCACGCGGTAGAGATAGCCGCCGGTCAGCAGCCCGCCCGCCACGATCACCAGCGCCCACCACCACTGGCCGGTGTCGACGGCGCCTCGCAGCAGCAGCCATTTCGCGGTGAAGCCCCCGCTCGGCGGGATGCCCATCAGGGTCAGGCCCGCCACGGCGAAGGCGAGCAGCGCGACGGGCGCGGCGCGCATCGCCGCCGGCCCCAGCCCGGCGACCCGGTCATGGCCCAGCGCCTGCGCGATCAGCCCCGCCGCCAGGAACATCGCCGCCTTGGCGAAGGCGTGCGAGACCGCCTGCAGCACCCCGCCGAGCCAGGCCCCGGCGCCGGCATCCGAGCCGCCGGCGGCGACCAGCGGCAGCATCAGGAACAGGTAGCCGAGCTGCGCGACGGTGGAATAGGCGACCAGCATCTTCAGCCGCGCCTGGCGCAGCGCCAGCACGCCGCCCACCAGGATGGCCGCGGTGCCGAGCGCGGCGAGCAGCTGCGCCACCGCCGGCACCAGCAGCGCCGAGAACGCCCCCAGCCAGAGCCGCAGCAGGATGACGAAGGCCGCCTTCACCACCAGCGCCGAGAGCACCGCGCTCGCCGCCGCCGGCGCGCCGGCATGGGCCTGCGGCAGCCAGAGATGCAGCGGAAACAGCGCCGCCTTGGCGAGCAGCCCCACTGTCATCAGCACCGCGGCGAGGAGGGTCGGCAGGTCCGGGCGCACCGCCTGGCGCAGCAGCACGATGTCGAGCGTGCCATGGGCGCCGTAGAGCAGGGCCGCGCCCATCAGGAACAGCATCGAGCCGAGCAGGGCAAACAGCAGGTAGCGCAGCGCCGCCTCGAGCGTGCCGCGCGTGCCGTCCAGGCAGACCAGCGGGATGGCGCCGAAGGTCAGCAGTTCCAGCGCGATGAAGAAGGTGAAGAGGTCGTTGCCCAGCACCGCGAGGACGACCCCGGCCCAGAGCGCCGGCAGCAGCGTCCAGAAGGCCAGGGGCGCGCGACGCTCCGCCGCGCCGGGCGTGGTGCCGAAGCCCTGCGCGGCGGCGAAGAGCGCGATGGCGCCCACGACCAGCGCGGCGGTGACGAGGAAGGCGGCGCTCAGCCCGTCGGCGCGGAAGGCGAGGCCGAGGGGCGGCGCCCAGCCGCCGATGATGGCGACGAGCGCGGCGCGGGTCCCGAGCACCCGCTCCGCCACCGCGGCCGCGAGGCCGAGGCCCGCCGGCACGAAGACCAGCAGCATCGCGCGCTGGGCGAGGCGCGCGCCGAGCAGCGGGGCGAGGATCGCGGCGGCGACCGGCAGCATGGCCGCGAGCACGAGGAGGGCGCTGCCCGGCGTCGCCTCCATGTCAGCGCTTCGGCGCGGCGGCGTCCTGCCCGTCATCCTCCGCCGCGGCGGCGAGGCGGAGCAGGATGGCGACCGCGAGCGCCGTCGCGGCGAAGGCGACGACGAGGCCGGTGATGACGATGGCCTGCGGCACCGGGTCGCCCGCGAACCCCGCCCCGGCGCCGCGCCGCGCGACGATGCCGAACAGCAGGAAGGCGCCGGCGCCGAGCAGGTTGAGCGCAAGCAGCCGCCGCAGCGGCTCGGCGCGCGCGATGGTGCCGTAGAGGCCGAGGCCGGCCAGCCCGGCGGCGAGCAGCCCGTAGAGCATCGCCTGCGTCACCGCCGCGCCTCCACGCCGGCGGGCGGGCCGAGCACCAGCGCGGCGAGGCCGACCGCGATGGAAAGCGTCAGCGGCGCCTCCAGCGCCAGGATCACCGGCTTCGCATAGCCCGGCGGCAGGGCGAGGAAGCTGCCGGCGAGCGCCAGGCCCGCGAGGCCCATCGCCAGGAACAGCGCCGGCCCGGCGAGCAGCGCGAGGCGCAGCCGGCGGCTCGATACCGGCGGCGGCTGCGCCAGCCCCGCCATCCAGGCCAGCACCCACATCGCCGCCAGCACCGCGCCGCCCTGGAACTTGCCGCCCGGCCCCTCGGCCCCGGCCCAGACGAGATGCAGCGCCACCACGATGCCGATGGGCGGCAGCACCCGCGCCAGCAGCAAGAGCGGCCCCTCCTGCTGCACCGCCGGGCACGGGCCGGGCCGACCGCCCCAGGCGTGGTCCGGCGCCAGCGACCAGACGCCGAGGACGGCCAGCGCGACCACCGCGGCCTCGAGCAGCGTATCGAGCGCGCGGAAGCCCATCAGCACCGCGTTGACCGGATTGCCGAGGCCGGTGGCGCCGAGCCCCGCCGCCGCCGCGGCCGCGAGGCTCGGCGCCGGATCGGGCAGGGCGAGCACCGCTGCCGCCAGCGCCGCGGCGAAGAGGGCGGCGCCGAGGCCGATGGCCAGGTGCTGCGCCGGGCCCGGGGTCTCGGCCGGGTCGGTGCCGATCCTGCCCTCCCCCAGCCGCGCCATGGCGGCCAGCAGCAGCACCCCGCCGATGCCGGCGCCGATGGCGGCCTCGGTCAGCGCCACGTCCACCGCGCCGAGCCGCACCCAGGCGAGGGCGAGCAGCAGGCCGGTTGCGACGAAGCCCGCCACCGCCGCGAAGGCGCGCGCGGCGAGCACGGTCCAGGCCGCCACGGCCAGGGTCGCCGCCACGAGGAGCAGGTCGATAATCATGTGTCGGGCGGCCCGGACGCCGCGCGCCGGGCGATCATCTGCCCGGCGGTGGCCCCGGCGAGCAGCACCAGCGCCCAGATCACCAGCAGCTTCAGCGCGCCCTGCAGCGTCTCCGCCTGCGGCAGCAGGCCGAGCACGATGAGGCCGAGGCCGATGGCGTCGGCCTTGGTCAGCGCATGCAGCCGGCTCGCCGGGTCGGGGAAGCGCAGCAGCCCCGCCGTGCCGGCCACGAAGAAGAACAGCCCCGCGGCCACCGCGAGGAGGGTGACGGCATCGGCCAGCAGGCTCATCGCGGCGCGGCCCAGGCGAAGGCGGCGGCGGCGAAGGCGGCCAGCACCGCAAGCGCGAGCCCGACATCGAGCAGCACCCATTGCCCCGTGGCCGCGGCGAGCAGCAGCAGCGTGGCGATGCCGCCCGTGCCGAGCAGCTGCGCCGCCATCATCCGGTCGACATCGGTCGGACCGCGCAGCACGCGCACGAGGCCCGCGGCGACGGAGGCGAGCACCAGCGCCGCGGCGGCGAGCAGCAGCTCAGCCATGGCGCAGCGCGGCGGCGAAGGCCGCCTCCTCCCGCGCCAGGGACTCGCCGACGGGCTGCGTGGTGTCGAGCGCGTGGACCGGCACGCGCCCGGCCGCATCCGCCGGCCCGGCCGGCACGGTGCCGGGCAGCAGGGCCGACAGCGCCAGGAAGCCGTCGCGCCCGAGGCCGGGCGGCAGGGCGGGCGCATAGGCAATGACGCCGGGATGGAGCCGCGGGCGCCCCGGCGCGAGCGCGCGCAGCGCCACGTCGAGCCCGGCCCGCGCCGCCTGCCAGGGGAGGCGGAGCAGCAGAAGCTGCGCCAGGGCGAGGGGCCGCGGCGCCGCCATCGGGGGCAGCAGGCTCAGGCTGGCCCAGGTGGCGAGCGCCGCGGCGAGCAGGCCCATCGCCAGGTCGGCCGGCGCGGCGCCGCCATCGATGACGAGCCAGAGGCCGAACAGCGCCAGGCCCCGCAGCGCCGCGGCGGCGGCCATCGGCTAGCCATCCCCCGCGGCGCCGGCCGGCGCGGTACCCGGCGTCGCCGCGGCCTGCCGGGAGGCCGCCGGGCGCCCCCGCCGCTCGAACCAGGTGACGTAGAGCGTCGGCAGGAAGACCAGCGTCAGCAGCGTCGCCACCAGCAGGCCGCCCATGATGGCGAAGGCCATCGGCCCCCAGAAGACGGTGGGCGCGATCGGCACCATGCCGAGCACGGTGGAGAGCGCGGTCAGCATCATCGGGCGGAAGCGCCCGCTGGCCGCCGCCACCACCGCCTCGCGCACCGCGCGCCCCGCCGCGCGGTCGTCCTCGATCTGCACGATCAGGATCACGGCGTTCTTGGCGATCATGCCGAAGAGCGCCAGGATGCCGAGGATCGCCACGAAGCCGAGCGGCCGGCCGAAGACCAGCAGCGCCAGCACCACGCCGACGATGGCCAGCGGCATCATCGCCAGCACCATGAAGAGGCGCTGGAAGCTCTGCAGCTGGAACATCAGCACGGTCAGCATCAGCACGACCATCAGCGGCACCACCGCGATGACCGAGGCGCGGGATTCGGCACTCTCCTCGGCGATGCCGCCGAGCTCCACCCGGTAGCCCTTGGGCAGGGCGGCCTGGATCTCCGCGATGGAGGGCGTGAGGCGCGCCACCACCGCGTCCGGCAGCGTGCCCGGCACGACGTCCGCCTGCACCGTCAAGGTCGGCACGCGGTCGCGGCGCCAGACCAGCGGGAACTCCTGCTCATAGGTGAAGGTGGCGAAGGTGCCGAGCGCCACGGTGCGCCCGCCCGGGATCGGCACCTGCAGCGAGCGCAGCGCATCGAGCGAGAGGCGCTGCTCGGGCAGGGCGCGGGCAATCACCGGCACCAGGTAGATGTCGTCGCGGAGCTGGGTGATGGCGGAGCCGCTGACCGCGGCGTTGAGCGCGGCGGCGAGGTTCGCCGAGCTGATCCCGAGCTGCCGCGCCTGGTCCTGGTCCACCTGCACGCGCATCTGGCGCGAGGGCTCCATCCAGTCGAAGTTCACGTGGCGCACGCCGCCGTCCTTGGCCATGGCGTCGCCGACGCGGAAGGCAATCTCGCGCAAGGTCTCCACCTCGGGCCCGACCACGCGGTACTGCAGCGGCCAGCCGACGGGGGGACCGAGCTCGAGCGGGGCGACGCGGGCGATGACGGCGGGGAAGTCCTCGGCCAGCAGGGTCTCTAGGCGGCGGTGCAGCCGCTCGCGACCAGGCAGGTCCTTCGCCACCACCACGGCCTGGGCGAAGAAGGGGTTCGCCAGCTGCACGTTCAGCGGCAGGTAGAAGCGGATGGCGCCGCGGCCGACATAGGTGCTCCAGCGCGCGACGTCCGGGTCCTTGGCCAGCCAGGCGTCGAGCCGCGTCGCCAGCGCCTCGCTCGCCTCGATCGAGGCGTTCTGCGGCAGGGTCATGTCGACCGTCAGCTCCGTCCGGTCGGAGCTCGGGAAGAATTGCTGCGGCACCAGCGGCAGGGCGAGGATGGCCAGCGCGAAGGCGCCGATGGTTGCCGCGATGGTGATCCAGCGGAAGCGGATGGCGGCACCCAGCAGCCCGGAATAGCCGCGCAGCAGGATGCCCGGCGGCTTCGGCGGCCCGGTCTCCGCCTTCGGCGCCCGCAGCACCGCCATGCCGATCAGCGGCGCGAAGAGCACGGCGACGAACCAGGACACGATCAGCGCGATGCCGACCACGGCGAAGATCGAGAAGGTGTATTCGCCCGCCGAGCTCGCCGCGAAGCCGATCGGCACGAAGCCCGCGATGGTGATCAGCGTGCCCGAGAGCATGGGCGCCGCCAGCGTGCGATAGGCGAAGGTCGCCGACTGCTCCTTCGTGTCGCCGGCAGCGAGGCGGCGGATCATCGCGTCCACCGTCGTCATCGCGTCGTCGACCAGCAGCGCGAGCGCGATGATCAGCGCGCCGAGCGAGATGCGCTGCAGGTCGATGCCGGCCAGCATCATCAGCGGGAAAACGACGGCGAGCGTCAGCGGGATGGCGGCGGCCACCACGGCGCCGGGGCGGACGCCGAGCGCCAGGAAGCTGATGACGATGATGATAAGGATCGCCTGCCAGAGGCTCTCGGTGAACTCGCCAATGGCGGTATCCACCGTCTCCGCCTGGTCGGCGACCAGGATCGGCTCGATGCCGATCGGCAGGT